>NZ_JBSGXD010000008.1:106715-173283 GCF_053609225.1 Rhodococcus sp. NPDC054953
CCCTTCGCCGTGGAGGCGGCTACGCCACCCGTGAGTCTTTCTGGCCCCGTGGTGGGCCAAAAAGACTCACGGGCAGCGGAGCTGCCTAGAAGTTGATCATGTGGCCTGCGAGGCCGTGGATGGCCTCCTGCAGCGCCTCCGACAGGGTCGGGTGGGTGTGCACGTTGCGGGCCAGCTCGTTGACCGTGAGGTCCCACTTCTGCGCAAGGGTCAGCTCCGGCAGCAGCTCGGAGACGTCGGGGCCGATCAGATGGCCGCCGATGAGCTCGCCGTGCGTCTTGTCCGCGATCAGCTTGACGAAGCCGGTCGGATCGGCGAGGCCGTGGGCCTTGCCGTTCGCGGTGAACGGGAAGGTCGCGACCTTGACGTCGTAGCCCTCCGCCCGTGCCTGCTCCTCGGTGAGACCGAACGACGCGACCTGCGGCTGGCAGAAGGTGGCGCGCGGCATCATCCGGTAATCGCCCAGTTCGAGGGTCTCCGCGCCGCCGATGGTCTCTGCAGCCACGACGCCCTGCGCCTCGGCGACGTGCGCGAGCTGCAGCTTCGCGGTGACGTCGCCGATCGCGTAGATGCCGGGCACGTTGGTGCGCATCCGCTCGTCGATCGCGATGGCGCCGCGGTCGGTCAGCGCGACACCGGTGTTCTCAAGGCCGTAGCCGGTCACGTTCGGGGCGAAGCCGACGGACTGCAGCACCTTGTCCACGACGACGGTCTCGACGGTGCCGGACTTGTTGTCCTTGATCGCGACGGTGACCTTGGTGCCGTCGTCCTCGATGGTCTGGACCGCGGCGCCGGTCTTGATCGTGACGCCGAGCTTCTTGTACTGCTTGGCGATCTCCTTGGAGACGTCGGCATCCTCGTTCGGCAGCGCGCGGTCGAGGAATTCGACGATGGTGACGTCGACGCCGTAGTTCTTCAGGACGTAGCCGAACTCCATCCCGATCGCGCCCGCGCCGACAATCAGGATCGATCCGGGCAGGTCGCGGGTGAGGATCTGCTCCTCGTAGGTGACGACGTTGCTGCTCAGCGACGTGCCGGGGAGCAGCTTGGTGGTGCTGCCGGTGGCGATGATGACGTTGTCGAAGGTGACCGTCGCGGTGCCGCCCTTGGCCAGCGCAACGGAGATCGCGTTCGGGCCGGTGAAGGTGCCGCGGCCGTCGAACTCGTCGATCTTGTTCTTCTTCATCAGGAAGTGGACGCCCTTGACGCGGCCGTCCGCGACCTGGCGGCTGCGATCGAACGCGGCGCCGAAGTCGAACGACGCCTCCCCCGAGATGCCGAAGGTCTTCGCCTCTTTCGTGAAGATGTGCGCAAGCTCGGCATTGCGGAGAAGCGCCTTGGACGGGATGCAGCCCACATTCAGGCAAACACCGCCCCAGTACTTCTCTTCGATGATGGCGGTTTTCAGACCCAGCTGCGCCGCGCGGATGGCTGCGACATACCCGCCGGGACCGGCACCGAGGACAACGACGTCATAGTGTGAGGTCACGATTCCCCAGGGTAGTCCCGCCCGAATTCCCTGTCCCGACACGGTCCGGTTACCGACGAGTAGGGTCCGCGGCGCGAGCTGGCCCGACCCGCTCGCGCGGCATCCCGCCGAAATCGCGCCGAACGACCGGGTCGGGGAGGACAATCGAGGGGGTGGTCGTGGGCCCGTCAGGACCGAGTCCACGACCACCGCCCGGCCCGCCGGAATCCGCGCTGGCCGGGGCCCGACGCGCCCGGCCGTCCGGCGTGCCGCGCCGCGGAGTATCAATGATGAATGGCTGCACCCGACCCGAACGACCCGCATCTCTGGCTCGAGGACGTCACCGGCGACGCCGCCCTGGACTGGGTCCGGACCCGCAACGACCGCACGGTTGCCGAGTTCGCGTCCACCCCGGACTTCACCGACCTGCAGACCCGCATCCGGGCCGTCTTCGACACCGACGCGCGCATCCCGTACGTCCGCAGGCGCGGCGCGTTCCTCTACAACTACTGGCGCGACGCCGACCACGTGCGCGGGCTGTGGCGACGCACCACGATGGACTCGTACCGCACGGCCGCCCCGGAGTGGGAGGTCCTCGTCGACCTCGACGCGGTCGCGGAAGCGGAGGGCGAGAACTGGGTGTGGTCCGGTGCCCAGGTCCTGCGGACCGAGGACGGCAACGACCAGACCCGGGCGCTGGTCAGCATGTCCCGTGGCGGCGCCGACGCCGTGGTGATCCGTGAATTCGATCTTGTCCGACGCGAATTCGTCGCCGTCGCCGACGGCGGATTCGTGCTCCCCGAGGCGAAGACGGACATCGACTGGATCGACATCGACACCGTCTACGTCGGCACCGACACCGGCCTCGACGCCCTCACCGACTCCGGCTATCCGCGGATCGCGGCCCGGTGGAGTCGCGGCACCGACGTCCGCGACGCCCCGGTCGTGTTCGAGGGCGAGCACACCGACGTCGCGGTCTCGGCATGGTTCGACCGCACCCCCGGCTTCGAACGCAGCTTCGCCGAACGCTCTGTCGACTTCTACACCTCGCAGCGGTTCGAAATCGCCAGGGACGGAAGCCTGATCCGCATCGACGCCCCCGAGGACGCGCGGGTGTCCGCGCACCGGGAGTGGCTGCTGATCCGCACCCGCTCCCCCTGGACGGTCGGCGCGGACACCCATCCGGCGGGCACCCTGCTCGCCGCGAGGTACACCGACTACCTGGCTGGCTCCCGGGACCTGACCGTGCTGTTCGCACCGGACGCGCACACCGCACTCGAGCAGTACGTGTGGACCCGCAATCACCTGCTGCTGGTGACGCTGGCGGATGTGCAGACCCGGATGCGGGTCCTCACCCCCGGCCCGTCCGGGTGGACCGACATCCCGCTGGACGGCATCCCGGACCTGACGTCCACCGACGTGCTCGACGTGGATCCGGTGGACTCCGACGAGTTCTTCCTCAACTCGGGCGGCTACCTGACTCCAGCGACGCTGCTGCACGGGTACGTCGGCGAACCCGTCGAGGCACTCAAGCAGGCCCCCGCCTTCTTCGACGCGGCGGACCTGTCGGTGTCCCAGCGGTTCGCGACCTCCGAGGACGGCACCGCGATCCCCTACTTCGTGGTCCGCCGCGCGAACGCAGCGCCGGGCCCGACGCTGCTCTACGGCTACGGCGGCTTCGAGAACTCGCTGCTCCCCGGCTACAGCGGCGCCCTCGGCCGCGGCTGGCTCGAACGCGGTGGCACCTACGTCGTCGCGAACATCCGCGGCGGCGGCGAGTACGGTCCGGGCTGGCACACCCAGGCGTTGAAGGCGGGGCGGCACCGGGCGTACGAGGACTTCGCGGCCGTCGCCCGCGACCTCGTTGCGTCCGGCATCACCACTGTCGCGCAGCTCGGCGCCCAGGGCGGCAGCAACGGCGGACTGCTGATGGGCGTGATGCTCACCCGCTACCCGGAACTGTTCGGTGCCATCGTCTGCCAGGTGCCGCTGCTCGACATGCGGCGCTACCACCTGCTACTCGCCGGCGCCTCCTGGATGGCCGAGTACGGGGACCCCGACGACCCGGACGCGTGGGCCTACATCGGGGAGTACTCGCCGTACCAGAACACCGACCCGGACCGGGCCTACCCGCCGGTGCTGATCACCACGTCCACCCGCGACGACCGGGTGCATCCGGGGCACGCGCGGAAGATGGCCGCCCGCCTCGAGGAGCAGGACCACCCGGTCCGGTACTACGAGAACATCGAGGGCGGGCACGGCGGCGCCGCCGACAACGCGCAGCTCGCGTTCAAGTCGGCGCTGGCGTACGAGTTCCTCTGGCGCACCCTGAACTGACCCCGTTGAACGGGGGTTCATGTGTCACGTCCGGCTGGCGGATGACTCATGAACCCCCGTTCAATGCGTCGGGAGGGGGTCAGTGCACGATTCTGGCGAGAGCACGCAGGTCGGATTCGATCCGCCGGAACAGCTGGTACACCCCGAGGAACGCGGCGATCCCGCCGAGGCACAGCACCCGGACGGTCACATCGACGGCGCTGCCCGGGTGGTCGCCGACGAAGCTGAGCCCCGCGACCCCGATCAGCGGCACCGAGGCTGCGACGGCGAGATAGCGGGTCCCGACGCGCCGCAGCGCGCGGATGTCGCGGCCGTCGGTGCCGCGGATCTCACCGTGGGACAACACGATCGGATACAGGCAGCGGACCGCATAGTAGGTCAGAAGGAAGTACGGGTAGGCGACGGCGACCGCGCCGCACACCACCAGCGATGCGAGCAGGTGGGAGTAGGCGCGCTGCGGGATGCCGCCCGCCACGATCCGCAGCGCGATCGGATACCCGATCCCCGCCACCAGCCACGCCGCGAAACTGACGACGACGGCACGATGCCCGAGGCCCAGCGTCGCGACCCGCGCCCGGCCCAGGGTTGCGGCGTCGTAGCTCCGGCCCCGGCGGATCCCGCGGGGCACCGTCAGCGCGAGCCTGCACCACCACACGATCAGCACGCCCGCGATCGGGAAGGCGACCGCCCCGACCACCAGGTGCACGAACTCGAGGTGCTGCTGCGCCCGCACCGACAGGGTCGAGATGATCAGCTCCCGGTTGTAGTAGTAGTTGTAGCCCGCGGCAACGAGATTCGGGATCCCGATCGACAGCAGCAGGATCGGCAGTGCCCACCGCCACAACGACGCCCGGACACTGCCAGGGCGGGGGTCGACGAGGTCACGGGCGTGCGGGTCCAGGCACAGCGCGAACTGGCGGGCCAGCCTCCTGCCGTCCGACCAGCGGTCGGCGGGGTCCGGTGCGAGCGACCCGATCAGGACCCGTCGCAGCGCGGCGGGACAGTCGGCGGGCAACCGGCCCGCGAGGTCGTCGTCGACCCCGCGTCGACGCCGCGCGAGTGGCTCGTCCCACGGCTGACCCGGTGCGGCGTCGGGGAACGGCCGCGACCCGGTCAGCAGTTCCCACAGCAGCACGCCCAGTGAGTAGATGTCGCTGCGGGTGTCGATCGGGGCGGACGCCCCCGCCGCGCGGCCCGCCACCGCCGCCAACTGCTCGGGTGACATGTACGCCGCCGACCCGGCCACCGCACCCGACGCGCCGGGCACCGCGGGGGTATCGCCCGAACTGACGTTGAAATCGGCGAGTTTCGGCACCCCCTCGGGTGTGAGCAGCACGTTCGCCGGTTTGATGTCGCGGTGCAGAACCCCGTGCGCGCGGGCGTACTCGAGCGCCTCGGCGAGCCGCAGCCCGATCCACGCCACCGTCTCCGGCCAGGACAGCGCCGCCACCTCCTCGCGCACGCTCGATTCGGCGGGCCGCATCTCACCCTTACCTGCCCGGATCCGGTCGATCGAGTCGAGCAGCAGCCGTCCGTCCCGCTGGTCCTGCGGTGTTCGCCGCACCAGCCGGACCACGTCGAGCAGGGTGCCGCCGGACACGTACTCCATGAACAGCATCCGCAGCCTGCGGTCCTCGAGGACCCGCTGGTCGAAGACCCGCACGATGTTCGGGTGGTCGAGCCGGGCCAGGGTCCGCGCCTCGCTCCCGACGTCCCGGGAGATCTTGAGCGCGACCCAGCGCTGCATCGACCGCTGCCTGGCGAGGAACACCCTGGCGAACGCACCGTGGCCGAGCTCGGTGACCAGGTCGAAGTCGTCGAGCCGGTGCTCGCCGGCGAGGTCGTCGCTGCCGGGCAGCTCCAGGCCGCCGGTGCCCACGGTTCTCGGGTCGTGCTCCCGCAGCCAGTCGAAGCGGTCGGCCTGAGCGGGGAACTCCGCCACGTAGTCGTTGGGGTCGACGGTGTCCCCGCTGAGCCTGCGCACCCGGTACTCCTCGTAGACGAGCTCCGGCGGCAGCGGCTCGGCAAGCAGTTCCGGAAACTCGAGGCAATAGTCGGCGATCCGTTTCGGCCGGTGCACCCGCAGCCACCGGTACGCGAGGTCGACGGCGATCAGCTCGACGAGCGCCGCCCGCCGGATCGCGGCCATGTCCGGCAGGTACTCCCGCAGGTCGGCCGACGCCCGCGCCTCCTCCCAGTCCGCGACGAGGCGCCCGACCCCCGAGTCGACGACGAATCCCGGGCTCGCACCGGGCGCGCTCGGGTGGGTGCCACCGCCCGGGTCGGGCTCGATGTGTCCGCCCGGGTCGGGCTCGATGTGTCCGCCCGGGTCGGGCTCAATGTGTCCGCCCGGGTCGGGTTCCGTCCCCGGCCCCGGTGGCGGACCGCTCGCAACGGTCTCGTCACCCGCGGGTCGGGCGGGCCGATCCATGGCCGGTCGTCACTCTCGGTCCCGCAGCCAGGCCACGATCCGGTCCACGGTGCTTCCGCAGTTGCGGATCCACCCGTTGTGTCCCAACGGTTCCCCCTGGTGCCATGTCGTGACGTCCGCGTTCGGCAGCTTCCGGACCAGGTCCCGGATCGCGGGTTTCGGGGCGAGGTCGTCGGCCTCGACGGAGATGGAGAGCACCGGGAGGGTCAGCCCCGCCAGCGCCTGCTCGTAGTCGATGTCGGCGTCCGCGGGGTCGATCAGGCCGGTCCGCGCGAACCGGGACCAGTCCGAGATCAGGACCTTCGACTGGCGTCCGAAGCCGCCGACGTCGAACCGGTCGCCCGGCCAGAACCCCGCCACGTTGGCGGTCACCGACATCGCGGCCGAGCCGACGAGCAGTCCCGCGCCGCGCATCATCCCGTGCGTGCGGTGGAACGGAGACCCGGACGCGACCAGAATCACCCCGCCGAGCGCACCGTGGATGCGGGCCGCGTACATCACCCCCAGCTGCCCGCCCATGCTGTGCCCGAGCAGGTACGGGGTGCTCTCGTCGAACCGTTCCCGGACGGCCTCGAAGATCGCCGGGTAGTCCACCGACGCCAGCTCCTGATAGCCGTAGCTGCTTGCCGGGCCGGGTCGTGGCCTGCTGTCGCCCTGGCCGCGCAGTTCCCCGATCGCCGCGTTGAACCCGTGGCCGACCAGGGCCCGAGCAACGGTGTCGTAGTAGCCGCCCGGCACCCCGAGCCCGGGGAAGATGACCACCACCGGCGCCGCGTCCCGGCCCGCGAACAGCCGCACCGGGACCTCGGTTCCGTCCGGCATCTGAATCGGAATCGTCTCCACCGTTCAATACTCTCCCCTGAGCGCTGCTGCCGATAGTGTTCGACCATGGCACTCTCCGACCCGCTGCTGCTTCCCGCCGGAACCGAGTTCACGCCCGACGATCTGATCTTCTACGCCGATCGGGACAGCCGCACCCTGGACGAGGCGCTCGCGGACGCGGACCTGCTGGTCAGCTGCCCGCACGCGGGATCGCTGATTCCCGCGGAACTCGCCGAGTTCCTTGCCCCGGAGTTCACCCGCCGGCTGCAGTTCGACTTCACCGACTGTTCCACCAGCCCGATCGTGCGGCGCTGGGCCGAGCTCGACCCGCGCATCGTGTACGTCGAGAACCCGCATCCGCGGTTGGTGCGCGACCCCAACCGGGCCAGGCCCGCCGACCTGCACGCGGACCTGGTCGAGGCGTTCGCCCGGGTTCGGGCGGCAGGCCCGTACAACCGTGTCGACCTCACCGGGGTGGACGCGATCCGCCCGGTCACGTTCTCGTTCTTCCCGCTGCTGGTCGAGCCCGACAGCGCCGCCGGGATGCGGGTGCTGGCGAACTCCCTCGCTGCCGTGGCGACCCGCGGGCTCGAGGTGTACGAACGGACCAGGGACGACCTGATCGGCCGGATGGTCGACCTCGCGTTCACCAGGGCACGGGACACCGGCCGCCCCGTCGAGTTCACCACGCTGTCCTTCCACGACACGATGAACACCACCACCACGCGGGACGGTGCGGTGAATGTCGCTCGTGCACCGGAGGATCGGCTGCCCGATGTGGTTGCCCTGTCCAATCGTGGTGACCACAACGGGGATCCGCGCGGCGACCACCCGGTGACGATGGCACCCGGGATGATCCGGGCGCTCGCGGACGCGCACCGGACCGGCTTCGCGGTCGACGGCGAGGCGGTTGCCCTGAATCAGCCATACCTCGGCAGTCAGGAGATCATCTCTGCCGGACGCCGATTCGCCGAGCTGGCGCCGCAGGCCGCGGCGGCCGGAGTGACCCTCGCTGCGGTGCAGGCGGAGTTCCGCCGCGAGTTCCTGCTCGGCCCCACCCTCACCGCCGAACTGCACGAGCCGGGCGTCGGGTGGCCGGTGGCGGACCCCGACCAGGTCGAGTCGATCGCGGAGTTGTGCCGGGCCGCGTGGGACGCGTACCGCGCCCGCTGACTCAGCCCAGGATCACCCCGAGCGCCGAACCCGCCGCGATCGTGGTGACCGCGAGGATCAGGGTCGGCAGGAAGAACGAGTGGTCGACGAGTTTGCTGCCGAGCTTGGTGCTGCCCGACTCGTCGAAGTTCGCGGCCGCGATCTGGGAACCGTTGGTGGGCAGCAGGTAGACGCCGGCGAACGCGCCCGCCCACATGCCGCTGATCAGTCCCGGCGCCAGTCCCGCGGTGAGGCCGATCGGCACGATGGTCCGGGTCGCGGTCGACTGGCTGGTGGTCAGCACGCACACCAGGAAGACGCCGAGCGCGAAGATCCACGGCGCCGCCTCGACAAGGTCGCCGACGGTGTCGGTGATCAGTTCTTCGTGCGCGCTGATGAAGGTGTCGGTCATCCAGGCGAGACCGAACAGTGCGATCGCCGAGACCATGCCCGCCCGGAACACCGACATCGTCGGCACGTCCGCGACCGGCGGCCTGCTCACCAGCAGGATCAGGGTGCCGACGACGAACATGATCATCTCGATGATCGGCGTCATGCCGAGCGGGGTGCCGTCGGAGGCGTCCGGTCGAATGCCCTTGAACAGCCCGAACACCACGATCGCGACAACGCCGACAAGGAAGATCAGCGCCGCATTGCGCCCCTGCGTCGACGCCTTCAGCTCGATCCTGCTCAGGCCGCCGGCTGGTGCGGCGAGGTCACCGGACGCGATGCGCGCCTGGATCTCCGGGTCCTCGGCGATGTCCTTGCCGAGCCGGTTCACCACGACCGACGAGAGGACGATGCCGATCACCGCCGCGGGAAGGGTGATCTTGATGATGTCGATCAGCTCGAAGTTGTACGGCGCCACATCGGTCAGGGTGACCATCGCCGCCATCGCCGCGGACACCGGGCTGCAGGCGAGCGCGACACCGGTCGCGACCACCGACAGCGACAGCGGGCGAGACGGCCGGATCCCGTTGCGGTAGGAGGCGTCGTAGATGACGGGCAGCAGCGGATACAGAATGTTCGAGGTGCCTGCGCCGACCGAGAACAGGAACGACACCAGCGGAGCGATGAGGGTGATCTGCTTGGGGCGCTTGGCGATCAGGTTCGCGGCAATCGACACCATCCAGTCGATGCCGCCAGCGGCCTGCATCATCGACGACGCCAGCACCACCGACAGGACGATGAGCAGCGCGTCGACGGGAGGGGTGCCGACGTCCTCCCCGAAGACGAACACGAGGACCGCGACACCGGCGCCACCCCACAGGCCGAGGGCGACACCACTCGATCGGGTGCCCATCACGATGGCGCCGAGCACCACGAGGAGTTCGAGCACGATCACCACTGCGTCCACCCGCGTTCACCCCGTTCGTCGGCGGGGCGCCCCGGGCCCGGCTCGAAGCGGATCCTACGCACGGCGAACGCAGGCATCCGGTTACCGCGCCGCGAATCCCGCCGATCGGCACCGACCCGTGACACGGCAACGGCGCCGGCCCCGCGACTGCGGGACCGGCGCCGTTGGCGTGCGTTAGGTCAGAGCCCGATGGTGCGGGCGATCCACGGCCACGACTTGTGCAGGTCGTCCTGCCAGTAGCCCCACGAGTGGGTTCCGTTCGGACGGAAGTCGAAGGTGGCCGGGATGTTCAGGTCATTGAGCCGCTTGAACAGGTTGTTCGTGCACAGCAGGGTGGCGCCCTCGATCACGCCGCCGACGATCACCTGGTTCGCCAGTGCTCCGGTGCCGCCGGTCGCCTCCAGGGTGTCGTGCGGGCCGGGCAGGCCGTTGCCGGTGGACATGTAGATCTCGGTGCCGCGCAGCTTCTCCGCGTTGACGACCGGGTCGTTGGCGATCCACTCCGGGCTACCGTCCGGGCCCCACATGTTCTCGGTGTCGCCGCCGCCGCGGGACTCGACGACCAGCTTGATGTACGCCTTACCCGCCGGGGTGGTGGTCTCGGCGCAGCCGCTGTAGCCCGCGACACTCTTGTACACGCCGGGGGCCTGGATCGCGAGGTTCAGCACGCTGGTGCCGGTCATCGAGATCGCGGCGAGCGAGTTGGTGCCGTTGCCCTTGAACGCCGCGTCGATGATCGGCGGCAGCTCCTGGGTGAGGAACGTCGTCCACTTGTTGCGGCCGAGCTCCGGGTCGTCCTTGATCCAGTCGGTGTAGTAGCTGAACGCGCCGCCGACCGGGGTGACGACGTTGACGTTCTTGTCGGCGAAGAACGAGGCGACGTCGGTGCGACGCTGCCAGGTCGCGGAGTCCTCGCCGCCGCCAGCACCGTTGAGCAGGTACAGGGTGGGGCGCTCGGAGTTCATGTCCGCGGGCAGCTGAATCTTCAGCGGGATGGTCTTGTCCATGGACACCGAGTGCACGTAGGCCGTGATCTGGCGTCCGGAGCCGTCGATGCGCTCGAGCTTGGATCCGTTCGGTGCGACCGCGCTCGGGACCTCGTCGGCGTTGGCGACGGCGCCGACGCCGAGCAGGGGCAGGACGGTCAGCGCGGCCGTCGCGGCCGCGAGGCGGCCGATCCGACGTGCGGATCCACGAAACTTGGGCATCTTCCCACCTTGGTGTGTCGTCTACGTTCGTTAGCGGTGCGTTCGCGTATATATACAGTACCGGGGCCCCATCGTTACCGAATGGGGCCTCGAGACGTGTGTACGCCCGGACAGTGTGGCCGAGTGCGCACCCGTTGTCCACGGAATCGTCGAAGTATCGGATGAACATCACCCGTCGGATCGACGACGCCGCGGTGACCGGACGGACGAGGCCGACCCACCGGACGGTGGATCGGCCTCGGTCAACCGGGTGGGGCGGCCGGGCCGCCCCGAGCGTGCGTCGGACTCAGAAGTCCATGCCGCCCATTCCACCGGTCGGGTCGCCCATCGGAGCGGCGGCCTTCTCCGGCTTGTCGGCAACGACGGCCTCGGTGGTCAGGAACAGCGCCGCGATGGACGCCGCGTTCTGCAGCGCCGAGCGGGTGACCTTGACCGGGTCGTTGATGCCCGCGACGAGCAGGTCCTCGTACTCGCCGGTGGCGGCGTTCAGGCCGCTGCCTGCGGGCAGGTTACGAACCTTCTCCGCGACGACGCCGGGCTCGAGGCCTGCGTTGAACGCGATCTGCTTGAGCGGGGCCTCCAGGGCCACCTTGACGATGTTGGCACCGGTGGCCTCGTCGCCCTCGAGCTTCAGGTCGTCCAGGACCGGAGCGGCCTGCAGCAGCGCGACGCCACCACCGGCGACGATGCCCTCCTCGACGGCGGCCTTCGCGTTGCGGACGGCGTCCTCGATGCGGTGCTTGCGCTCCTTGAGCTCGACCTCGGTCGCGGCACCGGCCTTGATGACGGCGACGCCACCGGCCAGCTTCGCGAGGCGCTCCTGCAGCTTCTCGCGGTCGTAGTCCGAATCCGACGCCTCGATCTCGGCGCGGATCTGGTTGACGCGACCGGCGATGGCGTCGGCGTCGCCTGCACCCTCGACGATGGTGGTCTCGTCCTTGGTGACGACGACCTTGCGGGCGCGGCCGAGCAGCTCGATGCCCGCGGTCTCCAGGGACAGGCCGACCTCTTCGCTGACGACCTCGCCACCGGTGAGGATGGCGATGTCGGCGAGCTGCGCCTTGCGGCGGTCACCGAAGCCGGGAGCCTTGACGGCGACGGACTTGAAGGTGCCGCGGATCTTGTTGACGACCAGGGTCGACAGGGCCTCGCCCTCGACGTCCTCGGCGATGATCAGCAGCGGCTTGCCTGCCTGGATGACCTTCTCCAGCAGCGGCAGCAGGTCCTTGACCGTCGAGATCTTGGAGCTGACCAGCAGGATGTACGGATCCTCGAGGACCGCTTCCTGACGCTCGGCGTCGGTCGCGAAGTACAGCGAGATGTAGCCCTTGTCGAAGCGCATGCCCTCGGTGAGCTCGAGCTGCAGGCCGAAGGAGTTGGACTCCTCGACGGTGATGACGCCTTCCTTGCCGACCTTGTCCATGGCCTCGGCGATCAGCTCACCGATGGACGCGTCGCCCGCGGAGATGCCTGCGGTCGCGGCGATCTGCTCCTTGCCCTCGACCTCCTTGGCGGTGTCGAGCAGCTTGGCGGTGACGGCCTCGACGGCCTTCTCGATGCCGCGCTTGAGGCCAAGCGGGTTGGCGCCTGCCGCGACGTTGCGCAGACCCTCACGGACGAGCGCCTGAGCGAGGACGGTGGCGGTGGTGGTGCCGTCGCCAGCGACGTCGTCGGTCTTCTTGGCGACCTCCTTGACCAGCTCGGCGCCGATCTTCTCGTAGGGGTCCTCGAGCTCGATCTCCTTGGCGATGGACACGCCGTCGTTGGTGATCGTGGGGGCGCCCCACTTCTTCTCGAGCACGACGTTGCGACCCTTGGGTCCCAGCGTCACCTTGACGGCGTCGGCGAGGCTGTTGAGGCCACGCTCAAGGCCGCGACGGGCCTCTTCGTCGAACGCGATGATCTTGGCCATTGCGAAGTGATCCTCCGGATTGGGGGTGACACACAAGGCGACCGCTCGTCGGGTCGCCTCATTGGCGCGCAGGGCGAGCGCATGCGTTCGCCCCGTTCACTCGGCCAGGTTCGGTGCCCGCGACGGACGACCGAGGGTGTCGATGGATCCCGGCCTCACCGCCCCGACCTGGCACTCACGTGTTGCGAGTGCCAAGTGCATTTTTAGCACTCACCCGAGGCGAGTGCAAGGACTCACGACCCCCTCCACGTGCGCGGGGCGCGCCAGCACGGGCCCCTCCGGACCCGGCCGACACGCCCCGATTGCTCCGCGGAATCAGCGGATCACCGTGCTTCAGCGAATCAGGCACACCGCGCCGGTATTGAGGTTCACCGCGAACGACAGCGGGCCCATGCAGTCCACGCCGTCCGGTGTTGCGGTGGCACCGGAGCCCCAGCCGGCCAGCGCGAACGTGGTGTTGCCGTTGCCGCCCCCCGCCTTCGCGATGCCGCCACCGATCGCGAAGGCGTGCGCCTGGCCCGGGCCCTTCGTCGTGCTGAGCGCGACCCCGAAACCGGTCGCGAACGTGTTCGCGCCGCCGACCTCGGCGACGCTGACCGCGGTGCCGCTGTCCGTCGCGCCCGCCGTCGCGGTGCCACCGACCGTTGCGGTCGCGCCGCAACTCGCGTCACCAATCACGCGAATGTCGTCGGCCGACGGCGGGGACACGCAGTCGACGCGGGCCGCGGACGCGACCCCGCCGCCCGCGACGGCGAGGCCGCCGATCACGGCGACACCCGTCGCGATCGACGCGCCAACGCGGGCGAATCGGGTGCCGAACAGGGTCAGGGAACGGGGGCGGAACGCAGTGCGCACGAAACTCCTCGGCGGCATGAAGTGGGATGGGATGGGGTCGACCGTACCGAACAACCGGGCGCTCGGCCCCCGGGTTTCGCAAGCCCATCGTCGGTGACGATTCGCGGCCGGTTTGCCGGTCCGGCCCTGCCGATTTCCCGGGGCAGGCGCAGGTCCGACAGAACGGACATCTCCCCCGGGCGATGGCCGGTCGCCACTCATGGATCGAGCCGGTCGAGCAGGTCGGGCAGGTCCGCCACCGAATCGATGACATGGTCGGGAAGGACCGGCGGCGAGTCAAGGACGGCAGGCCGGAACTTCCCGGTCCGGACCAGCACCCCGACATATCCGACGTACTGCGCGGCGAGCACGTCGCCCACCAGGTCGTCGCCGATCATCATGGCGTGTTCGGGTTCGGTGCCCATCAGCGCTGCCGCGGTGGTGAACCCAGTCGGGGCGGGTTTGCCGATCACGGTGACCCGCGCACCGCCTGCGGCCTCGAGCCCCGGCAGGTAGGCACCGGTGTCGATGCGGAGCCCGTCCGCGGTGGCCCAGGTGAGCCCGCTCTGCATCGCGACGACCGGGACCGCGCGCTGCATCATCTCGGCCACCCGACTCAACGTCAGGTGATCGAACTCCGGGCCCGCGCTGCCGAGCACCACCACGTCCGGATGCTCGTCGACGAGGGTGATCCCGGTCAGGTCCTCCGCGATGTCGCCATGGTTGATCAGCAGGCAGCGGGCGTCCCGGTAGGTGGACCGCAGATACTCGGCGGTCAGCACGGCCGCGGTGACGATCTCCCCGGTGTCGACCTCCATGCCGCAGGACAGCAACGCGGCGGCGATCTCGCGGCGGGTACGGGAGGTGGTGTTGGTGAGGAAGGCCCGGGGCAGTCCGCGGGCGCGCAGCGCATCCAGGGTCGCCCGGGCACCGGGCAGTGCTCGCCACGAGGTGACGAGCACTCCGTCGATGTCGAACAGGACCCCGTCGACGCTCACCGATCAAGTATGCGCCGGGCCGGGCGGCGAGCGGCGGACGCGCCCCGCGTCAGACGCGCCCGCGGGCGGCGAGGGCATTGAGCGCGGCGGCCGCGCCGGCCGCGTCGTCGACGGTGACGGTGAACCGTGACCCGTCGCCCCGGGTGACCTGCAGCGCCTCCCCCGGGCGGGCGATCAGCCCGACACCGCGCGGCCCGATCCGGTAGCCGTAGCCGCCGAACCCGTTCAGCACCCGGACGGTGACGGCCCGCGCCTCGGCCACCTCACCGAGCGGGATCGTGATCGCTCGAACCGGGACGAGTCCGCGCGCGGTCAGCCCGCGATGGTCGATGCCGACCCGGACCGGCGCCAGAACGAGTGCCATCAGGGCCGCGGAGATCACGGCGACAACGAGCACCAGGAGCGCGCTCGCGCCGCCGGTGGCCAGCAATGCGCCCGCGACAACGACGGGAACGACCCCCACGCCCACCCCGACCCACCGGGGCATCGACGCGGATCCCGACCAGGCGACCCGCTCGCGGTCCGCGAGCGGAATCCGCGGAGCGTCCGCGGGCGGCGCGTCGCTCGCCCGCGCCGGGCCGGGGGACGGCACCGCACGGGCACCGAGCAGGGCGGCGATCGCGCCGATCACGGCCGCGGCGACGAGTCCCCAGACGGGAACGGTGACGTCGGCCGCGTCGGCGACGCCCCGCTGCGGGGCGGCCATCAGCAGCGGAACCGCGGCGACGAACGACCCGATCCCGGCCGCGGCCGCGACGCCCGTCCGCGCGGTGCGCAGATCGCGGCGGGTGATCAGGACCAGCACCGTCACCAGGACGGCCGCGGTGGCCGGGCCGAGGAGCACCGACCAGCGCGCCGCGCCGGGCGAGGCGAAGCCGTCCGCGTCGCCGCCCGGCCCGAAGTGCACGGCGAGCGGGTCCGGCAGGTCCGCGGACCAGGCACCGAACAGCACGACCGCGACCGCACCGACCAGCAGCGGCGCCGCCAGTGCGGCGACGAGGGCCCGCGGCCACGACACCCGGGGTGTTTCCATCGAGTCGGTCATCCCATCTCCTTCGTCACGAGGGTCACGAGTTCATCCGTGCTCACGCCGAGTCGGCGCGCCTCGACGACGAGGTCCCGCACCACCTCCTGCAGCCTGCCGCGGCGGCCGCCGTCCGCGACGACGACCGCACCCCGCCCGCGCCGGAGTTCGATCAACCCCTCCTCGCGCAGCAGCTGATAGCCCCGCAGCACGGTGTGCACGTTGAGGTCGAGGGAGGCGGCGAGGTCTCGTGCGCCGGGCAGGCGATCGCCGGGCGCGACTCCGCCGTCGGCGATGGCCCGACGCACGCTGGCCGCCACCTGCTCGAACAGCGGTGCCGGCGACGCGGGGTCGATTCGGATGAGCACGACTTCATCGTATTGTTCTATCTCCAATAGAACAAGTTGCCCGACCGTGCACGGCCGAACGGGCGGTTGTCGGGACGGGCTCTCGACCGATGCCCCGACAACCGCCCGTTCGGTGGAGGATCAGGCGCCGACGTACTCCGCGAGGTGCGTGCCGGTGAGGGTCGAGCGCGCGGCGACCAGGTCCGCGGGCGCACCCTCGAAGACCACCCGACCACCGTCGTGGCCCGCACCCGGACCGAGGTCGATGATCCAGTCGGCGTGCGCCATCACCGCCTGATGGTGCTCGATGACGATCACCGACTTGCCGGAGTCCACCAGCCGGTCGAGCAGGCCGAGGAGGTTCTCCACGTCGGCGAGGTGCAGGCCGGTCGTCGGCTCGTCGAGGATGAGGACGTCACCCTTCTCCCCCATGTGGGTGGCGAGCTTGAGGCGTTGCCGCTCACCGCCGGACAGGGTGGTCAGCGGCTGACCGATCTTCACGTAACCGAGGCCAACGTCGACGAGCCTGGCCAGGATCCGGTGCGCCGCCGGAAGCTTCGCGTCACCGCTGCCGAAGAACGCCTCGGCCTCGGCGGCCGACATGGTCAGCACCTCGCTGATGTCCCTGCCGCCGAACGTGTACTCGAGAACCTCGGCCTGGAACCGCTTCCCCTCGCACACCTCACACGGAGCCGAGACGCCGCCCATCATCGCGAGGTCCGAGTAGATCACCCCGGCGCCGTTGCAGTTCGGGCACGCACCGTCGGAGTTCGCGCTGAACAGGCCCGGCTTGACGCCGTTGGCCTTCGCGAACGCCTTCCGGATCGGATCGAGCAGCCCGGTGTACGTGGCGGGATTGCTGCGCCGCGAGCCCTTGATCGCGCCCTGATCGATGGACACCACGCCGTCCCGGCCCGCGACCGACCCCGTGATCAGCGAACTCTTGCCGGAGCCCGCGACGCCGGTCACCACGACGAGCACACCCAACGGGAGGTCGACGTCCACGTCCCGCAGGTTGTGCGCGTCGGCGCCGCGAACCTCGAGTGCGCCTGCGGCGGTGCGCACCGCAGGCTTGAGTGAGGCGCGGTCGTCGAGATGCCGTCCGGTGAGGGTGCCGCTGGCGCGGAGCTCGCCGACGGTGCCCTCGAACACGATCTCGCCGCCGTCGGTGCCCGCGCGCGGGCCGAGGTCGACGACGTGGTCGGCGATCGCGATCGCCTCCGGCTTGTGCTCGACGACGAGCACGGTGTTTCCCTTGTCGCGCAGCTGCAACAGCAGGTTGTTCATCCGCGCGATGTCGTGCGGGTGCAGACCGATCGTCGGTTCGTCGAAGACATAGGTGACATCGGTGAGCGAGGACCCGAGATGCCGGATCAGCTTGGTGCGCTGCGCCTCTCCCCCGGACAGGGTGCCCGCCGGGCGGTCGAGGCTGAGGTAACCGAGGCCGATCTCGACGAACGAGTCGAGCGTGCGACGCAGCGCCGTCAGCAGCGGCGCCACCGTGTCCTCGTCCAGCCCGCCGACCCACTCGGCGAGGTCGCTGATCTGCATCGCGCACACGTCGGCGATGCTGAGGCCGGCGATCTTCGACGACCGGGCCAGCTCGCTGAGCCGGGTTCCCGCGCAGTCCGGGCAAGTCTGGAAGGTGATCGCACGGTCGACGAACGCCCGGATGTGCGGCTGCATCGCCTCACGGTCCTTGGACAGGAACGACTTCTGAATCTTCGGGATCAGGCCCTCGTAGGTGACGTTGACGCCCTCGACCTTGACCTTGGTTGGTTCCTTGTACAGCAGGTCGCCGAGCTGCTTCTTGGTGAACCTGGCAATCGGCTTGTCGGGGTCGAAGAATCCGCAGCCGCGGAAGATCCGGCCGTACCAGCCGTCCATGCTGTAGCCGGGGATCGTCAGCGCGCCCTCGTTCAGCGATTTGTCGGCGTCGTACAGCGCGGTCAGGTCGAAGTCGGAGACCGTGCCCATGCCCTCGCAGCGCGGGCACATCCCGCCGGTGACACTGAAACTTCTGCGCTCCTTGATCTCCAGTCCGCCCTTTTCGACGGTGACCGCCCCGGCACCGCTGATCGACGCGACGTTGAACGAGAACGCCTGCTGCGAGCCGATGTGCGGCGTGCCGATTCGGCTGAACAGGATCCGCAGCATCGCGTTCGCGTCGGTGGCGGTGCCGACCGTCGAGCGCGGGTTCGCGCCCATCCGCTCCTGGTCGACGATGATCGCCGTCGTCAGGCCCTCGAGCACGTCGACGTCGGGCCGCGCGAGCGTCGGCATGAAGCCCTGCACGAACGCGCTGTAGGTCTCGTTGATCATCCGCTGCGATTCGGCGGCGATCGTCGCGAACACCAGTGAACTCTTGCCGGACCCCGAGACGCCGGTGAACACCGTCAGCCGCCGCTTAGGGAGGTCGACGCTGACGTTCTTGAGATTGTTCTCCCGCGCACCGTGCACGCGGATCAGGTCGTGGCTGTCGGCGGCGGGCAGCCCGGCCGGCTGCGTTGTCGTCGGTGCCATGCTCACGTGGTCTCCATCCGTCGAACGGTGCCGCCGTCGCGGCCGTGGTCTCCGTGCCTGTCCGAACCCTTTATACGGGCGCCGTCTCCCACCGGAAGCCGTCCGGATCGGTGCAGGGGCCCGCGGTGCCGCGGACCGCGATGCGGTGCGAGCCGGTGCCCTCGGGGGACACGCCCGCGTTCTTCGCCAACGCCGCACGCCCGTTCAGCGCGAGGGTGACGCCGTCGGGCGCGGCCTCGAACTGAACGTACTTGCGGCCGAAGCTCTTCTGCACGACGAGCCCACGGTCGACGTAGAACTGCTTGCTCGCCTTGACGTCCGCGACCCCGAGCAGCAGGACCAGCTCGTCGAACTGTCGGACCGCCGGTCCGGTGTCCTTCTTCGACGAACTCGCGATCGTCCAGATCGCGCCGTCCGGGGCCTGCACTGCGCCGCCGTACCCCCACAGGCTCTTCCTAGCCGGCTTCAGTTCGGTCGCACCCCCGGCGAGGGCGGCCGCGACATACGCGTCGACGTTGCCGGGCTGGGACACCACCAGCGAGAGCGTGTAGCCGCGGAACCCGGTGGACGGCTCCTGCTCGGCGCGCACGCCGATCCGGGACCCGAGCCCGAGACCGCGGTAGAACGTCTCCGCGGCCGCGACGTCGGCGGCGCCGAGGAGCACCGAGGTCACCATCGTCGACCCTGCGGTGCTCATCGGGTCACCTCGTTGATGCGCAGCAGGTTGCCCGCGGGGTCGCGGACGGCGCAGTCGCGGATGCCGTACGGCTGCTCGATCGGTTCCTGCACGATGTCCGCGCCGCTGGACTCCAGCTTCGCGAACGTCCGGTCGAGGTCGGGGGTGGCGAGGGTGAGGATCGCGTAGGTCCCCTTCGCCATCATCTCGGTGATCGTGCGGCGCTCGTCCTCGGTGATGCCGGGGTCGGCGGCGGGCGGGTGCAGGACGAGGGAGGTGTCGGGTTGGTCCGGGTGCCCGATGGTGATCCAGTACAGCCCGTTGTAGCCGACCTCCTTGCGGACCTCGAAGCCGAGGAGGTCGCGGTAGAACGCCAGTGCGGCGTCGCGGTCGTCGTGGGGAAGGAAGGCCGAGTGAATGGTGAGGTTCATGTCCATCACGCTAGGGCCGCGCGGCGGGCCGCGCTTCTCGATTCCTGACCGGTCTGGTGACCTGCTTGGTGACACACGACTGCATCTCCGCGTCGGACCGCTGCTGGTCCCGGTACACGCTCGGCGGGACGCCGACGAGTTCGGCGAAGCGGGTGCTGAACGTGCCCAGCGAGGAACAGCCGACCGCGAAGCAGACCTCGGTGACGCTGAGGTCGCCGCGGCGCAGCAGGGCCATCGCGCGTTCGATGCGCCGGGTCATCAGGTAGGAGTACGGGGATTCGCCGTACTCCTTCCGGAACTGCCTGCTGAGGTGCCCTGCGGACATGTGCACGCCGCGGGCGAGGGCCTCGACGTCGAGCGGGTGCGCGTAGTCGCGGTCCATCCGGTCCCGGACGCGTCGCAGTCGGGCAAGGTCGCGCAGCCGCTGGGCGGTTGCGGCCTCGTCGGTCGATCCGGTCATTCGACCGATCGTGCCACGGCCGGGGGCCCGCCGGGCCCGGCGACGCGACCCGGCCCGTCAGCGGGTGAAGTGGCCGCGGGCGAGGTCGTCGACCTCGTGCGGGGTGAGCAGCCGTTCGAGCCGCTCGCTCGGCCAGGACGGCCGCCTGCCGAGGCCGTGCCCGATCGGCAGCATCGGGACCGGGTCGCGATGGGCGGGGCGACGAACGACGGGGATCTTCACGGCAGGCTCCGGGTGCGGGTGCCGACCACGGGGGCGGCGGGCGATGGGCTGGATACCCTGTTCATCGCCGTCCACCGGCAAGTCATTACCGCAGGCGCGATGCGAGACCTTGACGAACCCGACCTGCCGACGAATCATAGGTAGCCGACTCATCTGTAACCGTCGGTACCACACACTTCGAACGAACCGGAGAGCCCCGTGACGAACACCCTCGAAGCCACCATCGAGATCGACGCCGCACCGGACGCGGTCTGGCGGGTGATCTCCGACCTCGAGCGCATGGGCAGGTGGAGCCCGCAGTGCAAGGTGATGAAGGTCTTCGGCGGGCCGGTGCGCACCGGCACCAGGACGGTCAACGTGAACAAGAAGGGCCTGCTCGTCTGGCCGACGAGCAGCAAGGTCATCCGGTTCGACCCGAACACGGCCATCGCCTGGCGGGTGGCGGAGAACCGCACCATCTGGAGCTACGAGCTCACCCCGACCGAGCGCGGCACCCGCGTCACCGAACGCCGCGAGGCCCCGACCGGGACCAGCAAGGTCTCCGCGTTCCTCGTCGACAAATTCATGGGCGGGACCGCGGACTTCGAGGTCGAGATGGTGTCGGGAATGAACACCACACTGGCCCGGATCAAGAGCGAGGTGGAGTCCGCGACCGCGCACGCCGGGTGACCGGGGGCCCAGGCCGGCTTTCGGGGTGGGGCGACCGGGCCCCACTCGGCTAGCCTGTGCAGTGCCCGCGGGCGGCGAGCCCGCGGCCGCCCGCACCGTCCCCGACCGAAGAGGATCTCGTGGCCCGCCGACCCATGCCCATTGGCACTCCGCAGCCGACCGGGCTCGCCCACATCGTCGACCTGGTCCGGACCACGATCCCACCCCTGCACCCCGCCGGGTTGCCGTTCGTCCTCGCCCCGCTCGGCGTTGCCGTGCTCGGCCGCCGTCGCCCGTGGCTGCGTCGCACCGGCCTGCTCGCCGCCGGCGCGAGCGCCGCGTTCTTCCGGCACCCGCATCGGGTGCCGCCGAACCGGCCGAACGTGGTGGTCTCCCCCGCGGACGGCGAGGTGGCGCTCGTCGACACCGCCGTCCCGCCCGCGGAACTGGCGATGGGCGATCAGCCGGTGCCGCGGGTCAGCATCTTCCTGTCGGTGCTCGACGTGCACGTGCAGCGGAGCCCCGTCGCGGGTGAGGTCCTTCGGGTCGTGCACCGGCCGGGAAAGTTCCTGTCCGCCGATCTGGCCGAGGCCAGCGACGCCAACGAGCGCAACTCGATGCTGCTGCGGACGCCGTCCGGACATGATGTCGCGGTCGTGCAGATCGCCGGGTTGCTTGCGCGGCGCATCGTCTGCCAGGCCGAGGTCGGCGACCGACTGCCGATCGGTGACACGTACGGCCTGATCCGGTTCGGTTCCCGCGTCGACACCTACTTCCCCGTCGGCACCACGCTGATGGTGGAGAGGGGACAGCGCGCCGTCGGCGCCGAGACCGTGCTCGCGCAGCTCCCGTGAGCCAGCCGGAGGTCGTGACGAACACCCGCCGCGTCGCAACCAGCGGGCTGCTGCTGCTGCCGAGCACGCTGACGATCCTGGCCTTGTGCAGCGGCCTGTCCGCGGTGAAGTTCGCGCTCGGCGGCCAGCTCGGGGTCGCGCTGGGGATGATCGGCGTCGCCGCCGTCCTCGACTCGCTCGACGGCCGGATCGCACGCCTCCTCGACGCGACGACGAAGATCGGCGCGGAGCTCGACTCCCTCGCCGACGCCATCTCGTTCGGCGTTGCACCGGCACTGGTGCTGTACGTGACGCTGCTGGACGGCAGCAACGCGGGCTGGATGGTGGCGCTGGTCTACGCGGTGAGCATCGTGCTGCGACTGGCCCGCTTCAACACCCTTCTCGACGACGAGTCCGCGCCGTCGTACACGAACGAGTTCTTCGTCGGTGTGCCCGCCCCGGCCGGGGCCCTGATCGCCCTGACCCCGATCGCCGCGTATGAGGCGTGGGGGGACGGCTGGTGGTCGTCGTTCTGGCCGGTGTCGGTGTGGACGGTGCTGTCGGCGGTCCTGATCGTCAGCCGGATCCCGACGCTGGCGATGAAGACCTTCTCCGTTCCGCGGCGGATGGCGGCGGTGCTGCTGATCCTGGTCGCCCTGATCGGCGCCGCCCTGATCACCTACCCGTACGTGCTGCTGATCGTTCTCGTCTTCGCGTACCTGGTGCACATCCCGTTCGCGGTCCGATCCAAGCGGTGGGTCGCCGCCCGACCCGAGGTCTGGGACGTCAAACCCGCGGAGCGGCGCGCGATCCGACGAGCACCCGACGGTCACCGGCCGAAGCGTTCGGCGCAACGCCTCGGGCTCCGCAGGCCGCGATCGAAATGAGAGAGATGACGACGACGATGCGACGGGCGATGCGACGGATGTTCGCCGCGGGCCTTCCCGCTGCGGTGGCGATCGGCTCGGTTGGCCTGCCCGCCACGGCCTCGGCGCTCCCGGTCCGCGGGCCGATTCCGGTTGCCGGATCGTCGGTTGCCCCGTCCGGCACCGACACCGAAGTCACCTTCGAGGCGGGCGGCCTCGTGCTGCACGGCAGCCTCCGCGCACCGGCGCACCCGCGCACGGGTGCGGCGGTCCTGCTGCTGCCGGGCAGCGGCCCGACCGACCGGAACGGCAACCAGCCGGGCCTGACCGCGAACACGATCGGCCGGATAGCCGACGACCTGGCCGCGCAGGGCATCCCGAGTCTGCGTTTCGACAAGCTCGGCAGCGGCGCCACCGGCCTCGCCGGGTTGCCGCCCGAACGCCTCGCCGAGTTCGGCTTTACCGCGCAGGTCGATCACGCGGCGGCCGCCGCCCGGGTGCTGGCCGAGCGCACCGGCGTTCCGACGGACCGGCTGATCCTGGTCGGGCACAGCGAGGGCGCCTTCACGGCGCTCGCCCTCGCCGAGCGCGGCATCGGGCACGGCGGCCTCGGGCTGCTTGCCCCGCTCCCGATGCGCTACCTGGACCTGCTCACCGCGCAACTGAACACCCAACTCGATCAGGCCGTCCGGATCGGCCAGATGTCGGTCGCCGACGCCGACGCCGCCCGCGCCACGCTCCGCGACACCATCGCGGGCCTGCGCGAGTCCGGCACCCTGCCCGCCCGACCGGATCCGCTGCTCGCGAGCATCGGCCTGGTCCGCTCGAACGCGAAATTCCTCGCCGAAGCCGACGCGCTCGACCCGGTGCGGTTGGCCGCCGCCGTCCCCGACAGCACCCCGGTCCTGCTGACGTGTTCCGACAAGGACCTGAACGTCAACTGCGCGCAGGTGGGGCCGATCCGCGACGAATTGGGCCACACCGACCTGCATTTCGCGCATTTCACCAATGCCAATCACCTGCTCGACGAGCTGGGCCCGCTCCCGCCCGGCCCGCTGGACATGATCGTGCCGCTCCCGCAGTCGCTGGAGTTCAGCGCGGCGCTGCACGACTGGTCGGCGCGGTTCCCCACCGATCACAACTAGGGTGGGTTCCGTGACGTCCCCGGAACTCGCCCTCACCGCCCGACTGAACACGTCCGCCGCCGACGCCCGCCGCGGGGTGGTGCGCCTGCACCCCGAGGCCCTTGCCGCGCTGGGACTGCGGGAATGGGACGGGATCGCGGTCGTCGGCGGCCGCCGGACCGCCGCCGTTGTCGCGCTCGCGCCGTCCGGAACCCCCACCGGCACCGCCCTCCTCGACGACGTCACCCTGTCGAATGCGCGAGTGAAAGAAGATGCGCGGGTGGTGATTTCACCAGAAACCGTGTACGGCGCCCGCACCGTCACCGTCAGCGGATCCGCGCTGGCAACCCGCTCGATCTCCGACACCACGCTGCGGCAGGCCTTGCTGGGGAAGGTCGTCACCGTCGGGGACACCGTGTCCCTGCTGCCCCGCGACCTCGGCCCCGGCACCTCCACCACCGTGGCGACCCAGTCGCTGTCCCGCACCTTCGGGGTGACCTGGACATCCGAATTGCTGACGGTGACGGCCGTCGACCCGGCCGGACCGGTGAGCGTGCAACCCAACTCGGCCGTCGGCTGGGGCGAAACCCACCGCGCCGCCGCGTCACCCGACGCCGAACCGCGGGCGGTCCGGGAGCCGGAGGTGCGCCGCACGGACGCGGTGCCGGTGCGCGACCTGGTCGGGGTCGCCGCACAGGCAGCCAAGCTCGCGGAATGGCTCACCCTCGCACTCGACGAGCCGGAACTGCTGCACACCCTCGGTGCGTCGGCCCATCTCGGCGTCCTCGTCACCGGGCCCGCCGGGGTAGGGAAGGCGACATTGGCGCGGGCTGTGCTCGCCGGGCGCGGCGTGGTCGAGCTGGACGGACCCACCGTCGGCGCACTCGACTCCGCCGCGCGGCTGCAGCGCGTCGCCGACGCCGTCGCGCACCTCCGCCACGACCGTGGCGTGCTGCTGATCACCGACCTGGATGCGCTGCTGCCCGCCGAGCCGGATCCGGTGTCGACGCTGATCCTCGACGAGCTGCGGCGCGCGGTGGACACCCCGGGGGTCGCGTTCGTCGCCACCACCGCCCACCCCGACGCCCTCGACGGCCGGGCCCGCGGGCAGGACGTCTGCGACCGCGAACTGACCATCCCACTCCCGGACGCAGGCACCCGCCGATCACTGCTCGAGCTGCTGCTCCGCCGGGTGCCGACCGCGACCCTCGACCTCGACGTGATCGCCTCCCGCGCCCCGGGATTCGTTGCCGCCGACCTCGCGGCACTGGTACGGGAGGCGGCGATGCGGGCGGCCGCACGCGCCAGCGCCGACCGCACCGACCCGCGACTCGAACACGCCGACCTGCTCGGCGCGCTCGACGTGATCCGGCCGCTGTCCCGGTCCGGGACCGAGGAGTTGGCGGTCGGGTCGGTCACCCTCGACGACGTCGGGGACATGGTGGAGACCAAGCAGGCGCTGACCGAGGCCGTGCTGTGGCCATTGCAGCACCCCGATTCGTTCGCGCGCCTCGGCGTCGATCCGCCGCGCGGCGTACTGCTGTACGGACCTCCCGGCTGCGGAAAGACGTATCTGGTTCGGGCGCTTGCCAGTTCCGGTCAGCTGTCGGTGCATGCGGTCAAGGGCGCGGAGCTGATGGACAAGTGGGTCGGCGCATCGGAGCGGGCGGTGCGCGAACTGTTCCAGCGGGCACGGGACTCGGCACCGTCGATGATCTTCCTCGATGAGGTGGACGCGCTGGCCCCGCGGCGCGGGCAGTCCACCGACTCGGGGGTCACCGACCGGGTCGTCGCGGCGCTGCTCACCGAACTCGACGGGGTGGAGCCGCTCCGCGACGTCGTCGTGGTCGGTGCCACCAACCGGCCGGACCTGATCGACCCGGCGCTGCTGCGGCCCGGACGGTTGGAGAAGCTGGTGTTCGTTCCGCCGCCGGACGCCGAGGCCCGGCTCGAGATCCTGCGCACGGCAGGACGTTCCGTCCCGCTGGCCGCCGACGTCGACCTCGAAGCACTCGCCGCCGACCTGGACGGCTACTCCGCCGCCGACTGCTCCGCGCTGCTGCGTGAGGCGGCGCTGTCCGCGATGCGCCGCAACGTGGACGCCGCCGACGTCACCTCCGACGACGTGGCCACCGCCCGCGCAACCGTCCGCCCGTCCCTCGACCCCGATCAGGTCGCCCACCTCGCCGCCTACGCCGAGGGCCGCTGATAGCGGGGCCGGTCAGCGCCAACCCGCCAGAATCTCGTTGGCGCGCACCGCAAGCGCAGCCTGAAGCAGCGGGCCGAAGCTGACCCGTCCGACGCCGAGCGCCGCATAGCTCGCCCTCTCGCCGCTGGCGGGGTCGGCGATCGCATTGACCGGCAGCGGCAGCGCCGCCGTCAGCTCGCGATGCACCTCGTCGGTGTGGAAGCCCACCGGGTACAGGCAATCCGCGCCCGCCTCCGCGGCGAGGGTCAGCCGGGCAATGGCCCGCTGCACCCGATCCGACTCGTCACCGACCCGCCGCAGAAACAGG
Organism: Rhodococcus sp. NPDC054953; assembly: GCF_053609225.1. Taxonomy (NCBI): domain Bacteria; kingdom Bacillati; phylum Actinomycetota; class Actinomycetes; order Mycobacteriales; family Nocardiaceae; genus Rhodococcus; species Rhodococcus sp. NPDC054953. The sequence continues at coordinate 132,905 of NZ_JBSGXD010000008.1, forward strand.
TCGGTGCGGGCGTTGATCACCACATGCACCCCGACCGCGTCCGCGGCGCGGCGCAGGCCCCCGACAACATCGGCGTGCTCCTGCGCCTCCCGCAGCCTGCCGCCCTCACCGTGCACGGTGTCCTCGATGTTGAGCCCGACCGCCCCGGCCTCGACGAGACCGTTGATCAGGGTCTCCGGCGTCTGGCCGTAACCGGACTCGATGTCCACCGAGACCGGAAGGTCGACCGCCGCGGTGATCTGGGCGACACGGGTGAGCAGTTCGGTGAAGCTCATGCCCTCGTTGTCGGCGCGACCGAGGGAGTCGGCCACCGGATGCGAACCGACGGTGAGGGCCGCGAAACCGGCCTCGACGGCGAGCTTCGCCGACCACGCATCCCAGACGGTCGGAAGGATCACCGGCTCCCCGGGCCGGTGCAGCCCGAGGAGCGTGGTGGCCTTCTCGGTGATCGATTCCATGGTGCGTTCCTCGCCTCGTGTTGTGGTGCGCACATCGTGGCACGCCCGGGCCCCACACTCGGCGCATCCGGGCACGTGTTCGGTTAGCGTCGGGCAATGCCTGTCACGCCCCGCGCCGCTGTCCCCGCGCTCGCCGGACTATTCGGCGGCTACCTGGCGGCGTTCGTGCTCACCGATCCGCCCGGCGGGAGGTGGGCGGTCCACACCTCGGGGCGCGAACTCGACCGGTGGCTGAGCGCGCAACCGACCGCGATCGCCGTCGCCGTGGTGGTCGCGGCCGCAACCTGTGCTGCGCTGGCGCGGAACGGGTCGAGGCGGATCGGGTGGGCGGTCGCGGCGGCCTGCGTCGCGGTCCTGCTCGGCGTCCGCCTCGCGGTGCCCGGCGTCGCGGGGGTCGACGGGCTGATCGCGCTGCACACCGTCAAGTGTCTCGCCGCCGGGGCGCTGCTCGGCGCCGCGGTCGCCGCCGGGTGGGGTCACCGGGGCGCGCAGCGCGCGGTCGCCGCTGGCGGGCTCGCGGGCTTTCTGTCGGTGTCCGCGTGGGGTGCCGCGGCGGCACGGGAGAGCACCTCGACCCTCGGCGAGCCCGCGTGGTGGCTGATCGGGGTGACCCTCGCGCTGGCGGCGGCCGCCGCGGCCACCGCGAACGTGTCGTCCCGGATCCCCCGGATCACCGGCCCCGAGGCCGGTGCCGCGCTGCTGACCGTCGTGGTGCTCGCGGCGGTCAACCGGCTGCAGATCGCCTGGATCGGGCAGGGCGGCAACGACACCCGGCTCCGGCAGTGGGTGGTGATCGCGGTCGCGATGGTGGTGGTTCTGGTCGCAACCGAGGTATGCGCCCGGCTGATCGCCCGCCGAACCCGGTCCGGTGACGGGGCGATCGTGCTCGCGGCGACCGGCGTCGCGGCGGCCGCGATGCCGGTCCTCGTCGATCTGCGCAACCCGTTCCGCGACGTCCCGTCCGCCGCCGTGGTCGCGGTGGCCGCCGTCGCGGTCGCCGTCGGCGTCGCGGTCGCGGTCCGCCGTCCGGCCCCGATCGCGGGACTGGCGGTGGCAGCGGCGGTTCCGGTGGTCGGCGCGATCTGGCCGGACCTCGGCGCCCAGGGACCGCTGCTGCTGGTGCGGCTCGCGGTGGTCGGGGTCGGCGCGGGCTGGGCGCTGGCATCCGCCCTGCCCGGGTCGGCGGCGGTCGCCGCCGTCGGGCTGGCGATCCCGTTCGCGTCCACCGTGTTCCACGCGGCGGCGACGGTGATCGTGCCGCACTCCCCGAATGTCATCTTCGACGGCGCCTACGAACCGCTGCGTGGCGTCGAGATGTCACGAGCGTATTCGGAGGACCTCGACGCCTTCTTTGCGATCAGTAGCTACGACGATCGGATGGCGGGCATCGCCCTCGCGGTCGCGGTCGCGTTCTGCGCGTGGGGCGTTCGCGGCGTCCGGGCGGTCCGGTGACGACCGCGCGGAGCACCGTCGCCTTCCTGGCCGCGCTGCTGACCGCGGCCGCGGCGGGCTGGGCGTTGATGACCCCGCTGGCGGCAACCGTCGGGGTTGCCGGATCGGAGGGGCAGATCCGGGCGTTGCTGACCAGCCGGTCGCTCGCCGCCGCGGTCGGACTGCTGGTGGCGGTCGCGGCCGCCGGGGCGTTGTCGCGGCGCGGCTCGGTCCGCACCGCGCGGCTGGCGGCGCTGCTCGGGCTCGGCCTGTCGGTCGCGGTGCTGGTGGTGAACAGCGATGCGCGACAGGTGGAGTGGCTGATCGCGGCGACCTACGTCGCGGGCATCGGCGCGGGCCTTGCGCTCGGCGGTGCGGTGGTCGCCGCCACCGGCCGGGCCGAGGAGGTGGCGGTGACCGGGGGTGCGCTTGCCGCGTTCCTGCTCGTGCCCTATGCCACCGCACGGCTCGATCTCCCGATGACGGTCGGCTGGACCGCGTACGCGCCGCTCACCGACGCGGGCAACGCCGTCGATCCGGCGCCGTGGTGGCTGGTGCTGCCCGCGGCGGTCGCAACGCTGTTCGCGCTGCTGCTCGGCGGCGGGCGCGCCGCGCGGCCGTCGACGCGGGGCGGAACCGTCACCCTCGCCGTCGTGCTCGCCGCCCTGGTGACGAACGCGGCGATCGGTGCGACACAGGACAATCGCACCGTGACCTGGGTGCTGCTCGGGGCGTTCGTCACGGTCGTGATCGGGGCCGCGTTCCTGCTCGATGGGCAGGACGGGACACTGCTGCTCACGACCACCGCGATCGTCGCCGCGGCCGCGGGCACGCTGCCCGGCACGTCCGACCTCACCTGGGTCGGGGTCGCGATCCTGGCGGTCGGGGTGACGGCGGGCGTGGTGACCGGCGTGCGGTGGCCGGGCGTCGTGGTCGGGCTGACCCTGTTGGCGGCGGTGTGCCTGATCGGCGTGCTGCCGGACGTCGCGGATGGGCTGGGCGACGTGCTCCGCTCGTTCGCGCTCGCCCCGGTCGCCGGGTATGCGGTCGGCTCCTGCGTCGGCGCGAGGTCGGGGGCGACGGTGGCCGGCCTCGCGGTGCTGTTCGTGCCGAGCGCGCTGACGGTCGCCGGGCAGGCATCGGGGTCGGGGCTGCTGGGGGCGCAGTCCCCGTTTACCGAGCTGCCGCGGGGTGCGCTGGCGACCGCGCCGCCGGACCTGCCCGCGGTGGCCCTGGCGATGACGCTGGTCACGCTGACCCTCGTCGCCGCGGTGGGGACACTGCGGCAGCGCACCGAGGATCGCTGACACCGCCGCCTCGCCCCGCGCCTCCCGCCCCGCCCCATGCATTGAACGGGGGTTCATGTGCCAGTTCCGGACGGCGGATGGCACATGAACCCCCGTTCAATGCTTCGTGGGGTAGGCGGAGCCGCCTGCAGGAAGAAAGCTGGCGTGCCCTAAACTGGACATCACCGCCCGGATACTCCCGGGCGTATCGACACCCCGCCGCCGCACGGCAACGACCCCCGACGGAGTGCCCTTGCTCGCTATATTGTTCGCCCACGCAATCGCCGCCGTTCTGGCGCCAGCTGCCGTGCGAACAATGGGGCGCAACGCATTTCTGCCGCTGTCGCTGGTGCCCGCCGGGTCACTGGTGTGGGTGATCGCGAACTGGAACACCGAACAGTCGCTGCACATCAGCTGGGCTCCGGGCCTGTCGATGGACATCGACATGCGGTTCGACTCCCTCGCCGCGATCATGTCCGCGCTGATCCTCGGCATCGGCACCCTCGTGCTGATCTACTGCTCGCGGTACTTCCAGAACGACGAGACCCGGCTCGGCATCTTCGCCGCCGAGATGGTCGCGTTCGCCGGCGCCATGTTCGGCCTGGTCACCAGCGACAACATGCTCATCCTCTACACGTTCTGGGAACTGACGACGATCCTGTCGTTCCTGCTGGTCGGTCACTACGCCGAACGCGCGTCGAGCCGACGGGCCGCCACCCAGGCCCTGCTGGTGACCACCGCGGGCGGCCTCGCGATGCTGGTCGGCTTCATCATCCTCGGTCAGGTCGGCGGCAGCTACCAGATCTCGGTGCTGCTGGAGAACCCGCCCGGCGGCTGGCTCCCCGCGGTCGGCGTAGTGCTGGTGCTGATCGGCGCGCTGTCGAAGTCCGCGATCATCCCGATGCATTTCTGGCTGCCCGGAGCGATGGCCGCACCCACCCCGGTCAGCGCCTACCTGCACGCCGCCGCGATGGTGAAGGCGGGCATCTACCTGATCGCCAGGCTGGCACCGGGGTTCGCCGACTCCGGACCGTGGCGGGTCACCGTGATGACGCTCGGCCTCGGCACCATGCTGCTCGGCGGCTGGCGGGCGATGCGGGCGTTCGACCTCAAACTGATCCTCGCCTTCGGCACCGTCAGCCAGCTCGGCTTCCTCACCGTCCTGGTCGGCACCGGCACCCGCGACGCCGCCCTCGCGGGGATGGCGCTGGTCGTCGCGCACGCCATGTTCAAGGCCGCCCTGTTCATGGTCGTCGGCATCATCGACCACACCACCGGCACCCGCGACATCCGCAAGCTCGCGCACCTCGGCAGGGCCGCGCCGGTGCTATGCCTCGTCGCGATCGCGGCCGCGGCCAGCATGGCCGGGCTGCCCCCGTTCTTCGGGTTCGTCGGCAAGGAGGGCGCCCTCGAGGCGATCGCCACCGCGTCGGTGCTCAATCCGACCGTCCGCTGGATCGAACTGGCGGGCATCGTTGCCGGGTCGATCCTCACCGTCGCCTACAGCATCCGCTTCATCTGGGGCGCGTTCGGCCGCAAGCAGCTCACCCACCCGAGCCCCGCGGTCGCGGCCATGCACCGGCCCGGTCTGCTGTTCCTTGCGGTTCCGACGGTGCTGGCGGCGGCCGGGCTGGTCACGGGCCTGATCTCGCCGGTGATGGACGCCCTGCTCAGCGCGTACGCGAACAGCCTGCCCGGCAGCCAGCACTACCACCTCGCGCTGTGGCACGGGTTCGGGCTCGCGCTGTGGCTGACCGTGCTGGTCGTCGCGGGCGGCGTCGGGGTGTACCTGATGCACCGTCGGGTCAGCAGGCTGCGATTCGAGCACGCCCCGCTCGGCAACGCCGAACGGGTCTACGACGCGACGCTGCGCGGCATGGACACCGTCTCGCTGCGCCTGACCGGCACCACCCAGCGTGGTTCGCTGCCACTGACCCAGGCCACCATCCTGATCACGCTGGTGCTGCTGCCGACAATCCTGCTGGTGCTCGGCACCGACACCACGACCCGGCTGCGGTTGTGGGAGTCGCCGATCCAGTTCGCCGTCGGCCTCATCATGATCGCGGCCGCGCTGGCCGCGACGGTGATGCGCAACCGGCTCGCCGCCGTCATCCTGGTCGGCGTCACCGGCTACGGCTGCGGCGTCATCTTCGCCCTCGACGGCGCCCCCGACCTCGCGCTGACCCAGTTCCTGGTCGAGACGCTGACCCTGGTGATCTTCGTGCTGGTGCTGCGCAAGCTGCCCGCCGAAACCGACGAACGCCAGTCCGTCGGGTTCAAGCCGGGGCGGGCGCTGCTCGGCGCGGCGGTCGGCGCGATGGTGACCGCGCTCGGCGCCTTCGCGATGAGCGCCCGCAGCACCGAACCGATCTCCGTGCACATGCCGGACCTCGCCTACCACGTCGGCAACGGCAAGAACGTCGTCAACGTGCTGCTCGTCGACATCCGCGCCTGGGACACCCTCGGCGAGATCTGCGTGCTGCTGGTCGCCGCGACCGGCGTCGCCTCGCTGGTGTTCCGCAACCGCCGATTCGGCAGCGCGCCGCGGGTCGCGGACGTTCCCGAGTTCGAGTCCCCGGCCTCGGAGACGACGTGGCTGCGGGGCGGCGACCTGATCGACCCCCGACACCGGTCGCTGATCCTCGAGGTCACCACCCGGATGATCTTCCCGACGATGATGGTGCTGTCGGTGTACTTCTTCTTCTCCGGCCACAACGCCCCCGGCGGCGGCTTCGCGGGCGGCCTGACGGCCGGGCTCGCACTGGTCCTGCGCTACCTTGCCGGCGGCCGCTACGAACTCGGTGAAACCGTGCCGATCGACGCGGGCAAGATCCTCGGCCTCGGCCTGATCTTCGCCGCGGGAACCGCGCTGACCTCACTGTTCCTCGGCGCACCCGTGCTGTCGTCCGCGACGATCGAAGTGACGCTGCCGCTGCTCGGCGACATCAAACTGGTCACCGCGCTGTTCTTCGACCTCGGGGTGTACCTGATCGTCGTCGGGCTCGTCCTCGACGTGCTGCGCAGCCTCGGGGCGCGACTCGACTCCGAAGTCGAGACCCGGCCGGAGGAGGTGGCAGCGCGATGAGCGTGAACATCGGGTTCCTCCTCGTCATCGGCGTCCTGATCGCGACCGGCGTCTATCTGCTGCTCGAGCGGTCCATCACGAAGATGCTGCTCGGCCTGCTGCTCTTCGGCAACGGCGTCAACCTGCTGATCCTCACGATGGGCGGCCCGCCCGGCAGCGCCCCGATCGTCGGCCGGTCCAACGACGTGTACGACACGATGGCCGACCCGCTGGCGCAGGCGATGATCCTGACCGCGATCGTGATCACGATGGGCATCGCCGCGTTCGTGCTGGCCCTGGCGTACCGGTCCTACAAGATCAACACCAAGGACGCGGTCGAGGACGACGTCGAGGACACCAAGGTCAAGACCCGCCGCGGCCCGGCCGAGGCCCCCGACCACGACCGCTCCGACGACCCGATCACCGGCGACTCCACGTTCAGCGGCGACGCCTTCGACGACAAGGGCAATCCCATCCCCCTGGAACAGCTCAAGAACCTCGAGGACCTCGAGGTGTACGAGGACCTGCGTGAGGGCGACTTCGACGAGTTCGACCCGAACGGTGACACCATGTCCGACCCGGACGGCAACAACACGTCCGACCCGGACGGTCACAACAAGTCCGACCCGGACAGCGACAACACGTCCGACCCGGACGGCGACGACGATCCACGCGACCCGCTGCCCACCGGCGGTGACCGCCGATGACGCTGGTCCAGAACCTCACCCCGCTGCCGGTGCTGGTGCCGATGCTGGCCGCGGCCGTCACCCTCGTCGGCGGCCGCCGGCCCCGGTTCCAGCGCGCCATCACCATCGCGGCGCTCACCGCCGGGCTCGCGGTGTCCGTTGCGCTGCTCTACCTCGCCGACCGGGACGGCATCTCCGCGCTGCAGGTCGGCGGGTGGGACTCCCCGATCGGCATCACCCTCGTCGTGGACCGGCTGTCCGCGACCATGCTCGTCGTCTCCTACACCGTGCTGCTCGCCGTCATGGCCTTCGCGGTAGGGCAGGGCATCCACGACGGCACCGAACGCCAGCCGGTGTCGATCTTCCTGCCCACCTACCTCGCGCTCGCCGCGGGCATCTCCAACGCGTTCCTCGCCGGCGACCTGTTCAACCTGTACGTCGGGTTCGAGGTGCTGCTTGCGGCGTCGTTCGTGCTGCTCACCCTCGGTGCCAGCGCCGACCGGGTCCGCGCAGGCGTCTCCTACGTGATGGTGTCGATGGTGTCGTCGCTGATCTTCCTGATCGGCATCGCCCTCGCGTACGGCGCGACCGGCACCCTCAACCTGGCCCAGATGGCGGTCCGGCTCGACGACATTCCCGCCGGGACACGGATGGCGATCTTCGGGGTGCTGCTCGTCGCGTTCGGGATCAAGGCGGCGGTGTTCCCGCTGTCCACCTGGCTACCGGACTCCTACCCGACCGCGCCCGCCCCGGTCACCGCGGTGTTCGCCGGCCTGCTCACCAAGGTCGGCGTGTACGCGATCATCCGGGCGCACACGCTGCTGTTCCCGCAGGGCGAGCTCGACGACGTCCTGCTGGTGTGCGGGCTGCTGACGATGATCGTCGGCATCCTCGGTGCGATCGCCCAGTCCGACATCAAGCGACTGCTGTCGTTCACGCTGATCAGCCACATCGGCTACATGGTGTTCGGCATCGCACTGTCCACCGAGCAGGGCCTGTCCGGCGCCATCTACTACGTTGCGCACCACATCATCGTGCAGACCACACTGTTCCTGGTCGTCGGCCTGATCGAACGGCAGGCAGGATCGTCGTCGCTGCGGCGGCTCGGCGGTCTCGCCGCGGCAAGCCCGGTGCTGGCGATCGTGTTCCTGATCCCGGCCCTCAACCTCGGCGGCATCCCCCCGTTCTCCGGATTCATCGGCAAGATCGCGCTGCTGCAGGCCGGTGCCGCGCACCCGAGCGTGCTGTCGTGGATCCTCGTCGCCGGCGGCACCGTCACCAGCCTGCTGACCCTGTACGTCGTCGCCCGGGTATGGACGAAGGCCTTCTGGCGGGCCCGCGCCGACGCCCCGGAGGGTGACCTCGCGGACGTCAGCCCGTCCGCCCTGATCGACGAGTCCGAGGAAGACATCGCGTTCGTCGACCGCGAGGACGTCGGGCGGATGCCCGCGCTGATGCTGGCACCGACGATCGCGCTGGTCGGTGTCGGGATCGCCCTGACGGTGTTCGCCGGTCAGATCATCGCGGTCACCGACCGGGCAGCCGCGGACCTGCAGGACCGGTCCATCTACATCGAGGCGGTCCTCGGGCCCGGCCACCACGAGCAGGCGACGGCGTCCGGGGGCGACCGATGACGCGGGCGCTGGCGCTGCGGGCGGCGTCGTTGGTGTGGCTGGTCCTCGTGTGGGTGCTGCTGTGGGGCAACGTGTCCGCAGCCAACATTCTCGGCGGGGTGGTCGTCGCCACCCTGATCACGGTGCTGCTGCCGCTGCCGAGGGTGCCGGTGCAGGGGCGGATCCACCTGTGGTCGGTGGTCAAGCTGATCGGCCTCGCGCTCGGCTACGCCGCGCAGTCGAGCGTGCAGGTCGCGTGGCTGTCGGTGCGGCCGGGGCCGCTGCCGGTGACCGGGGTGTTGCGGTGCAGGCTCGGCATCAAGTCCGACCTCGTGCTGACGCTGTGCGTGGACGTGCTGAACCTGATCCCCGGCACCCTGGTGCTCGAGGTCGACCGCGTCAAGCGCGTCGTGTACGTGCACGTGCTCGACATCGGCACCGACAAGGCGGTGCGCCACTTCCACCGAACCGTCCGGCAGCTGGACCGCCTGTTCATCCAGGCCTTCGAGCGGGACACCGAGTGGACACCCGCCCCGCTGCCCGACGACAACGCCACCGAAAGGAGCCCCCGATGACGACCGTGATCGTGATCGCAGGCGTGATGATGTCGATCGCCGCCGTGCTCACCTCGTACCGGCTCCTCGCGGGCCCGCACACCCTGGACCGCCTCGTCGCGATGGACACCCTGGTCGCGGTCGCGATCTGCGGTCTCGCGCTGTGGGCGGCGTACAGCATGGACACCACCCTGGTCCCGGCGATCGTCGCGCTGTCGCTGGTCGGCTTCATCGGCTCGGTGTCGGTGGCCCGTTTCCGGGTGCGTGACGACCAGTGAGCGCCGCACTCGACGTCCTCGCCGCGATCGCGATCCTGCTCGGTGCGCTGCTCGCGATGACCGCGGCGCTGGGCATCGTCCGCTTCGCCGACACCCTCTCCCGCATGCACCCGGCGACCAAACCCCAAGTCATCGGCATGCTCCTGGTGCTGTTCGGGTGCGTCGTCCGGCTGCGCGGCAACGTCGACATCTGGATGCTGGTGCTGGTCGGGCTGTTCACCCTCGTCACCGCGCCGGTCATCGCGCACGTCGTCGGCCGCGTCGCCTACCGCGAGCAGCGGGGTCGGGACGGGCTCGGCATCGTCGGCGACCTCGACCGGGAACAGAATCCCCCCGCGAGTTAGTCGTTTTACCGTTGTTCGACGCGGCATCGACCCGAGAACGACCAACTCGCGGACCTCACCGTGGCAGTTCTGTCGCGCCGCCCGCACGCAACGCGTCCGCGACCCGTTCGAGCAGCTCGTCGGGATAGTGCACCACCAACTCCTTCGTCGCGACCACCACATCCCAGCCGAGCCGCCGGACGCTGTTGCGGCGCCGGACATCGCGCGAGTACCGGCCCCGCTCGCGGTGGTGGTCGCCGTCGTACTCGAGCACGACGCGGTACTGCGGCCACGCCATGTCGACACGCGCGACCAGCCGGGCCCGCTCGTCTGTCAGCAGGACCTGGGTGTCCGGTTTCATGAATCCCGCGCGGACGACCAGCAGCCGCGTCCGCGTCTCCCACGGTGATTCGGCGCCGCCGTCAGCGAAGTCCACGACGCGCCTGAGCTGTTTGAGCCCCCGGTCGCCCCGATGCTGCTCGACCATCACCAGCAGATCCTTCGGGTCGCGCCGACCGATGTTGCACAGTCCGTCGACCGCCTCGATCGCGGCGTCGAACGGCAGCCGCCGCCCGAGGTCGTACGCGGTCCGCAGGTGCGACGTCAACGCATAGCCGAGCACCTCCTCCGATTCGCCGGACAGCAGGGTGTCGTAGCGGAGCCGGACGCCCGCCCTCCTGCGCGCAGGTGTAGGCAGGACGATCTCCGGTTCCACATCCTCGGGCACGTACCGGTAGCCGTGGAGCGCGGCCGCCGACCACCCGGCCAGCACGCCCTGCGGATAGGTGACCCCCAGCGCCCGCGACCGCTGTGCGAAGTCGAGCGGCTGGTCCGCGCGGATGTATACCCCGGTCAGCACCGCCCGGTAGTCGCGCTCGACCTGCCAGGGCGTCATGCCCTCGAGGAGCCGGGACCGGCGAATCGGTCCGACAGGTCTCGGATCACGCACCATCCCCGGACCCTAACCGCGAGTTAGTCCTTTTCAGGCGGTAGTGACCGAAATCGACAGTAGAACAACTAATTCGCGACGACGACTAACTCACGACCAGGCGCGGCCGTCCACCCCAGCGACCCAACGCCGACCCCGGTGCCGCGAAGAAGGTGGCGTGGAAGGCGACGACGACCGCACCCATCACCCCGAGGATCAGCGGCACCGACAGGTACGGGGCCGCCGCGATCGGCACGGCCAGGTAGCGGTAGCCGCCGAGCAGCGCGGCGAACGCGACCGTGCCGCCGACGACGAGCCGGACCCGGAACCAGCCCCAGCCGCGTTCCGGTTCGCGCAGGGCCGCCTCGATGGTCAGGCACAGCACGACCCCGGCGACCAGGTCGACGGCGTAGTGGTAGCCGAAGCCGAGCGTCGCCATCAGGGTGCACACCAGCCAGAAGGTGCCGCCCCACCGCAGCCACGTCGGCCCCCGGCGCGAATGCACGAAGATCGCCAACGCCCACGCGGTGTGCAGGCTCGGCATGCAGTTGCGGGGCGCGTCCCCGGTGAACACGAACGCCGCCGGGTCGGTGCCGGTCGGGATGACGGTGGGCCAGTAGTCGCCGAGCTGGGCGCCCTGCCCGGCGGTGCCGAACGCGAAGTCGGGTCCGACGACGGGGAACAGCAGGTAGAACACCGGGCCGATCAGGCCGATCGCGAGGAACGTCCGGACCAGGTGGTGCCCCGCCCAACCTGCCCGCAGCTGCCAGAGCGCGACGACGATCGCCGCGACGGGCAGCTCGATGTACACCCAGTGCAGGACGCCGTACCCGACGGGACCGAGCGCGTCGACGACCTGACCCATCACCCACGACGGGCTGCCGAACGCGCGGTCGGCGAGCTCGAGGTACTCGTCGAGGACGGCGGGGCGCGTCATCACCGTGATCTGCAACCAGACGTCACCGATCTTCGTCGCGACGATCAGCAGGGCTCCGAACCCGGCGCCGAGCAGCACGCTGCGCCTGCGCTCACCGGTCCACCGCACCGCCGCGACCACGGCGATCAGGGTCAACACCCAGGTGGGGCCGTTCCCGACCGCGAACGGCCCGTCCTGCAGCAGTCGACCCGCGAGGAACACTAGGTCGATGCCGACGGCCGCCGCGACCGCGGCAACGCGCTGCCGGTTCGTCAACCCGACGAGGCCGAGCGCCAGCCCGGCCCACGGCACCGACATCGACTTGGGGGTGCCGACGAAGTCCCTGGCGAGTGACTGCACCGGCCCCTCGAACCCGGATCGGGTCGCGACGACCTGCAGCACCAGCATTGCCACCACGACGGTGGCCACCGCGGCGGGCACGAGGACCCGCCGTCCACCCGCCCGCCACGCCGCACTGGCGGTCGAGTTGTCAGTCAACACCCGTACATAGTAAACGGTGCGTGAACTGCGCTTTAACGCTCCAGTTCGGTGACGAGTGCGTCCACGACGGCGGTCAGATCGCCGCCGTTGCCCGCCGCGACCGCCCGCTGCCGCTGATAGGACGCCCCCCGTCGCGGGATGTCCGCGACCCTGGCCAATTCGTCCGCGCAGCCGAGTTCCACCGCGAGCGGCGCGAGCTGCTCGAGCAGATCGTCGAGGTCGTCGGTGACGAGGCGTTCGTTGCTGGCGGCGTCCAGGATGATCTCGGCGTCGAGGCCGTACCGCGCGGCCCGCCACTTGTTCTCCTGCACATGCCAGGGCGGCATCCCCGGCAGCTCGATGCCCGCCTCCAGCTGCCGGTCGAAGTGGACGACCAGGCAGTGGATCAGCGCAACCAGGGACTCCAACTCACCGCGGGTGGAGACGCCGTCGCAGACCCGGACCTCGATCGTGCCCCACTGCGGTGCGGGCCGGATGTCCCAGTGCAGGGCACCGAGCCGCTCGATCACCCCGGTCTTCATCTGGTCGTGGACGAAGCCCTCGAACTGCGCCCACGTCTCGAACTGGAACGGCAGCCCGGCGGTCGGGAGCTGCTGAAACATCAGGGCCCGGTTGCTGGCGTACCCGGTGTCGACGCCCGCCCACATCGGCGACGACGCCGACAACGCGAGCAGGTGCGGATACTTGACCAGCAGCGCGTTGATGATCGGGAACACCTTGTGCGCCGACGACACCCCGACGTGGACGTGCACCCCCCAGATCAGCATCTGCCGACCCCACCACTGGGTCCGCTCGATCATCTCGTCGTAGTGCGGATTGGGCGTCACCTGCTGGGTGGACCACTGCGCGAACGGGTGGGTGCCCGCGCACATCAGCTCGACGTTCTCGCGGTGCGCCGCCCGGCGCAGCAGCGTCATCGTCTCCTGCAAGTCCGCCATCGCCTCCGCGGTGGTGTCGCAGATCCCGGTGACGAGTTCCACGGTGTTGCGCAGGAACTCCTTGTGCAACCGCGGCGCGTCCGCGAGGTCCGCGGCGGCGGCCAGGACCTGCGCGGCGCTGTTGGACAGGTCGCGGGTGTCCGGGTCGACCAGCGCGACCTCCCACTCGACGCCGATCGTGGGCCGGGGCGAACCGGCGAAATGGACTGCCACAGCCCGAATCCAACCACAGTCCCGACGACGACGCCGCGACCGGAAACCGGCCTGTGGCCGAGGTCTCCGATCGCGGCGGGTGGTCGAGCTCGGGTTCCGCTACGCGGTGGTGTTACTTGATCACACCGCAGGCGACGCGGGCGCCAGCGTCGCCGGTGTCCAGGGTGGCCTGATCCGGCGCGGGGGCGTACCGGGTCGGGATGTTCGCGAAGTTGTCGGCACCGGCGTGCACGACGATCGCGGTGCCCTCACCGTGGTTCTGCAGATCCTCGATCGTGAACGCGTCGGTGGTGGTCGTCAGGTTCGCGGTGCCGTCCGCACGCACGAACAGCGACGGCAGGTCGCCGCTGGCCGGGTTGCCGCTGTGGCCCTCGACCTGCAGGTGCCCACCGGCGGAGACGAAGTCGCCCTCGCAGCTGCCGACCGAGTGAATGTGCAGGCCGTGGAAGCCGGGCTCGAGGCCGTTCGCCGCGACGGTCACGACCACGTTCTCACCGGAGCCGACGAACGTCGCGGTCCCGGCCGCCTTGCCGTCCGCACCCTTGAGCACGGTGTTGAGCCGGTCGGCATGCTCGGCGCCGTGGCCCTCGCCTGCGTCACCCTCGGGTGCGGGCGCGCCGGTCCACACCGCAGGGGTGGTGCCCTGAACGTCGCTCGCCACCTCGTTCGGCGGGCTGCAGGCGGTGAGGCCAACGGCCGCGATCGCAACCATCGGGGCGACGACGCGCAGGGACACGCGGCGTGACCGGGTCGTCTGCGAATCGCGTCGGGTAAGCAAGGCCATCAAACCGCTCCTTCGAGATGGGCTGGAAGTGCACTGATCATAGCCAGCCGGGCGAACCGGCCGACCGGTGGTCTACGACGCCGCATAGTTGAGCGGCTCCGCCCCTCGTCTACTGGGAGGTGACGATGACGATCACGCCGGGGGACGCCGTCGCGATCCCGCCGAACCGCTGTTCGGCGGTGATGCCGAGATCCGCGGCGATCTGCTGCGCCGCCTGCCGCTCCGCCGCCGAGTTCGCGCTGTAATAGGCGGTCGTCTTCGCGACGTTGCCGCTGCTGTAGTTGCCGGTCTCGGCCACCGTCCAGCCCTCCGACTCGAGGGTGCCCGCGGTCTGCGCGGCAAGACCGCTGACGGTGCTGTTGTTGAAGACCCGCACCGGGACCGCCGACCGGTCGACGGCGGCGGTGGTCGGCGTCGCCGCAGCGGCGACCGGAGCGAGGGTGGTCGGCGAGACGGGCGCCGGTGTCGTTGCCCGAGCCGACGCCGCAGGCGCGTTCGGCGCCCCCGTGACCGGGGCCACGCTGGGCAGCACCTCGGACGAGCGGGTGTCCGACCCGGAGTTCGACAGGGTCAACGCTCCGATGCCCGCGAACGCGATGGCCAGGGCGATGAGAACCATCGCGAGTGCGCGTAGTGGGGGTCCCGACGGTGCCGGCTGCGGGGTGCTCACGGGTTCGACCATACGGGTCGGGGCCCCATCTGCGTCATCTGGGCACGCGGGCCGATCGCGCGGGCCGCACCACGAGGATCGGGCGACATGGCTAGGTGACGTCGAAACCGAGGCGGCGGGCGGCGCGCGCCTTCTGCCTGCTCGCGCGCAGCCGACGCAGCCGTTTGACCAGCATCGGATCCGCGGCAAGGGCCTCCGGCCGGTCAACGAGCGCGTTGAGCACCTGGTAGTAGCGGGTCGCGGACATGTCGAACAGTTCCTTGATGGCATCCTCCTTCGCGCCCGCGTACTTCCACCACTGGCGTTCGAAGGTCAGAATGTCGTGATCGCGGCGGGTGAGTCCGTCCGCTCCGACCCCGGCGCTGTCCGGCTGGTCGGTGGGCTGCGAATTCCGGCTACGCGCGACTGCGCCGTCCATCTCACTCCTCAACGTCGAACTCTCGCCCCATCCATCAGCGAAGGCTAAAGCTCCCCACCGACAGATCCGGGTGCACCGATCCGGCGACGAATGACAACCCTGTACTTCCGACGGCTATTGAACCACGGTGACCGCACCCGTTCCCCGGTTCGCGGTGCTGGCGCGTCGCGATGCGGGGCCCGGCGGCATCCGGCAACAGGGCGCACCGATCGCCACCACTATTCTCGGTCGCATGGCAATTCTTCCTATCGTGATCGTCGGTGACCCGGTTCTCCATCAGCCGACTGCGCCGGTGACGCAGCCGCTGTCCGAGATCGCCGAGCTCGTCGCCGACATGTACGACACGATGGACGCCGCGAACGGCGTCGGCCTTGCCGCCAATCAGGTGGGCGTCGGCCTGCGGGTGTTCGTGTACGACTGCCCGGACTACGACGTGAACCCGGACGGGGAGCGGCGTCGCGGCGAGGTGGTCAATCCGGTGCTGGAGACCTCGGAGATCCCCGAGTCGATGCCGGACCCCGAGGACGACGAGGAGGGCTGCCTGTCCGTCCCGGGTGAGCAGTTCCCCACCGGCCGCGCGAACTGGGCGAAGGTGACCGGGGTCGACGTGAACGGCGATCCGGTGACGATCGAGGGCACCGGCTTCTTCGCCCGGATGCTGCAGCACGAGGTCGGGCACCTGGACGGCTTCCTCTACACGGATGTGCTGATCGGGCGGAACGCCCGCGCCGCGAAGAAGATCATCAAGCGGTCCGGCTGGGGTGTCCCCGGCCTGTCCTGGACGCCCGGCACGGTCGAGGACCCGTTCGGTCACGATGACTGACGACCCGGCGGGCAGCGGCAGGCACCACCGCCCGCCGCCCGTGCCGGGTGGGGGCGGCACCCCCGGTCCCGAAACGGTGCCGCACCGGGCCAGGACCGCGCCCCGCCTCGGCAGCCGGGTGGTGCTGCGCTACAAGCTGCCGCCCGGCTATCCGCAGCCGCTGACCGACATGATCGGCGAACTCGTCGCGCTGACGCCCGCGGTCGTGGTGCGCGCCCAGGACGGTCGGGTCGCGCAGGTCGAGCGCGGCCAGGTCGTCGCGCTGAAGGAGATCGGGGCGCGCCCGGTCGCGACCCGCGAGATCCGGGCGCTCGAACTCGCGGCGGCGGACGGCTGGCCGGGGACCGACCAGTCCTGGATCGACGGCTGGCTGGCACGGGCGGGCGCGGGGATCACCGGCCGCGCGAACTCCGCCGCCCCGCTCGGTCGGGCGCACCGGATCGGTGACCTGCACTCCGGTGACACCCTGGACCGGCTGCACGCCTGGTACGCGGAGCGGCGACTGCCGCTGACGCTGCTGCTGCCGGACCGCCTCGGGGCGGCCCCCGACGGCTGGACCGTGTCGGCGGAGGTTCAGGTGATGGCGGCGGACATCACCAATCTGACGTTGCCGGACGGCGAGTCGATGGTGACGGTCGATCCGGCGCCGGGGGCGGGCTGGCGGTCGCTGCGCCGACCCGGAACGGGGGTGTCGGACCGGGAGGTTGCGGTGCTGACCGCGGTCCGTGACGGCGAACTCGGATTCGGGGTCCTCGGCGCCGCGGGGTCGGAACCACTCGGCATCGCCCGGGCCGCGATCACCGAGGCACCGGACGGCAGGCGCTGGGTGGGGCTGACCGCGGTCGAGGTCGCACCGGCGCACCGCAGGCGCGGGCTGGGGATGCTGGTGTGCGCGGAAATGATCCGCTGGGGCCGCGACCACGGCGCGACGCACGCCTACGTCCAGGTCCGGGCCGACAATCCCGGCGCCCTCGAGTTGTACCGGACCCTCGGGCTGATCGATCACCACCGCTACCGCTACGCCACCGCGCCCACCCGGTCCGGGTGAAGGGCACCTTCAGCCGGTCCGGCGGGGCGCAGGTGCCCTTCACCCGGCGGGGCGGGCTGTCGGAGCAGCGCACTACGCTGCGGGCATGCGATTGGCGACGTGGAATGTGAACTCCGTTCGGGCCAGGACCGACCGGATCGTGGACTGGCTGACCAGGACCGACGTCGACGTGCTCGCCATGCAGGAGACCAAGTGCCGGGACGACCAGTTCCCGACCGAACGGTTCACCGAACTCGGCTACCAGGTCGCGCACGTCGGCCTTAGCCAGTGGAACGGGGTCGCGATCGTGTCCCGCGTCGGCCTCGACGACATTCAGGTCGGCTTCGAGGGCCAGCCCGGATTCGCGAAGCAGGCCCCGGACAGCCTCGACGTCGTCCCGCCGGTCGTCGAGGCCCGCGCGATCGGCGCTACCTGCGGCGGCGTGCGGGTGTGGAGCCTGTACGTGCCGAATGGCCGCGAGCTGTCGGACCCGCACTACACGTACAAGCTGGACTGGCTCGCGACCCTGCGCGACGATGCGGCGAAGTGGCTGGCCGACGACCCGAACGCGCAGATCGCGCTGGTCGGCGACTGGAACGTCGCGCCGACCGACGAGGACGTGTGGGATCCGGCGCTGTTCGAGGGCAAGACGCACACCTCGCGCCCGGAGCGGGACGCGTTCGCCGCGTTCGAGGAGGTCGGGTTCGCCGAGGTGACCCGGCCGCACACCCCCGGGCCCGGGGTGTACACCTACTGGGACTACACGCAGCTGCGGTTCCCGAAGCGGCAGGGCATGCGGATCGATTTCCAGTACGCCTCCCCCGCGCTGGCAGCCCGCGTCACCGATGCGTCGATCGACCGGGAGGAACGCAAGGGCAAGGGCGCGAGCGATCACGCCCCGGTGATCGTCGACCTGGATTAGGTTCGCGCTCGTCCGTCCGCCGCACCCCCTTCCCTCAGGAGTCCACCGTCGAGACCGCCAATGACCAACCCGACCGGATAGACGCCGCCTGGGTCGAGAACGGTCAACACCGATCGGCCCGCTGGCGCACCAACGGCGACCTCAAGCCGCCGAAGACGGTGGTCATCGCCGGGGATGAACTCCGCGCCGACGACGCGATGCGGCTTGCGTCCGAGGGCACCGCCATGCTGTGGCGAGGCGACTTTCCTGGCGCCCGGCAACTGCTCGATGCGCTGAAGCGGCGGCTTGATCGGCTGCGAGTGCAGGCGGGCCCGGACCTCACGCTGACCTTCCACCGACACCGGCAGGCCAGGGCGCACCGCACCCGGATCCTGAGCATGATCGTCATCGAACTCGGCCCGGACTACGCCATCGACCTGAGGCGGGCACCCGATATCCGGCTGGCGTGCCGCGAGGCGTACGGCGACGCCTCGGAGGCCAGCCTGGTGTCCCTGCAGGAACTGCTGGGGGTCGTCGGTGCACACGAGTGGCGGCGGCGGGGCGTGCAGATCCCGGCGCTCGATGCCCGCATCCACCCCCACTACGGGGTGTTCGCACCGACCCGGAACGAGTACGTCGACCTGGTCGCGGAGGCGGAGTTCCCGGCACGCGTCGGCACGGCGTTCGACATCGGCACCGGCACCGGAGTGCTTGCCGCACTGCTCGCCCGACGCGGCGCCGAGCGGGTGATCGCGACCGACATCGCACCGCGCGCGGTCGCCTGCGCCACCGACAACATCGACCGTCTCGGGCTGGCGGACCGGGTGCAGATCGTCCACACCGACGGGTATCCGGACGGGCGCGCCGACCTGGTGGTGTGCAATCCGCCGTGGGTGCCGGCCGCGCCGACGTCGTCGATCGAGTTGGGGGTCTTCGACCGCAAGGGCCAGATGCTCGCCGAGTTCGTCCGCGGACTGCCGGGCCACCTCACCGCGGGCGGGCAGGGATGGCTGGTGCTCTCCGATCTTGCGGAGCGTCTCGGCCTGCGCACCCGCGCCCAGCTGACCGACCTGTTCGATCGGTCCGGACTGATCGTGCTCGGCCGCAGCGATGTCCACCCGCGGCACCCGCGGGCGTCCGGCGGTCGCGGCCAACGCAGCCGGGGTCCCGAAGATCCGCTGGCGGCCGTCCGGGCGGCAGAGGTCGTGTCCCTCTGGCGGCTCGCGGCCCGCGACGGCTGACCGCGACGTCGTCGCGTCAGGCGTCGTCGAGCAGCGGCAGGTACTCGGTGTGGGTGCCGAGATAGCGTCGCACGTAGGTGCAGACCGGGTGCACCCGCCATCCGCGCACCCGCGCCTCCTCAAGCACCTCCCGGACCAGCACCGCCGCCCATCCGCGGCCGCCGTGCTCCTCCTTGACCACCGTGTGCATCAACGCGACAGCGGCGCCGTCCGCCGGTGCGCAGTCGACGCCGTCCAGGCGGCGGTATCCGAGGATGCCCACCAGTTCGCCGTCGACCCACAGGTCGAAGCGCGAGTGCGCGGGGTTGTCCTCAACCTGAGCCCGCGCCGCGTCGGCGCGGGCCGCGACGGCGGTCACCGCCGCCGTCCGGTGCTGGTGGTTCCGCTTGAACATGCCGCCATGCAAGCAGCATCCGGGCCGGGCCGCTGCCCGGGACGGGCCCCGTCGACAAGTTGTCGCCCATCCTTCGTCGAATCGTGGCCGAATCGCCGCCCGGCGCTCACACCGGGACCAGAATGTCGCGGTACTCGGGGTTCGCGGCGACGAATCGCTGCAGGTAGGTGCACACGGGCCGGATCTTCCATCCGTACCCGCGGGCCGCGTCGAGCGCCCGCCGGACCATCAGCGCGGCGAGCCCCCGGTGCCCGAAGTCCTCGACGATCACGGTGTGCAGGAAGGAGACGACCGGCGCCGTCGACCGCCGTCGGCCCCTGGCGGCTCCATCGTTCGACTCGAGGTCGTAGTAGCCCAGAATGCCGACGAGGTCGCCGTTGAGCCACAGCTCGAAACGGCTCTGAGCGGCATTGTTCGTCACCTCGGCCGTCGCCTTGTCCGCGAGCATCGGTCCTGTCTCCTTCTGGGTGAAGCGCCGGGCAGCCTGCCCGTAACAAAAATGTGATCCACGCCACTATAGGTCGGCTGGCGGGTGCGCAACAGGGATCGGGCGAAACTGGGCTAGGGTCTGCGGCGACAACTGAACACCCACGGGGGCTCGCACCAGCGGGCTGAGAGGACGGCTAGCTCCTTCGCGAGCGATGAGGGCCGTCGACCGTATGAACCTGACCGGGTAATGCCGGCGTAGGGAGTATTCGAATGAGGGACACCTCTGTCACCACGGCCGTCACCACGGGACCGATCGCGGGCAGCAGCAAGCGGTACCTGGACGTCGACGGGCTGTCGGTGCCGGTGCGCCGCGTGCACCTGACCACCGGCGATCATCTGGACCTGTACGACACGTCCGGCCCGTACACCGAGGACGACGCGCGAATCGACCTTGAGGCGGGCCTGCCGCCGGTGCGGTCGGGCTGGCCGCGGCCTGCCGGGGCCAGCACCCAACTGGGCTGGGCGCGCGCGGGCGTCGTCACCGCCGAGATGCGCTACTGCGCCGCCCGCGAGGGCGTGTCGCCGGAGGTGGTGCGCGACGAGGTCGCCGCCGGTCGGGCGGTGATCCCGGCCAACCGCAATCACCCCGAGCTCGAACCGATGGTGATCGGCAAGCGGTTCGGGGTGAAGATCAACGCGAACATCGGCAACTCGGCGGTCACCTCGTCGATCGCCGAGGAGGTCGAGAAGATGGTGTGGGCCACCCGTTGGGGCGCCGACACCATCATGGACCTGTCCACCGGCAGGAACATCCACGAGACCAGGGAGTGGATCCTGCGCAACTCCCCCGCCCCGGTCGGGACGGTGCCGCTCTACCAGGCGCTGGAGAAGGTTGGCGGCGACCCGGCAGCACTGACCTGGGAGCTGTACCGCGACACCGTGATCGAGCAGTGCGAGCAGGGCGTGGACTACATGACGGTGCACGCCGGGGTGCTGCTGCGGCACGTCCCGCTGACCGTGAAGCGGGTCACCGGCATCGTCTCGCGCGGCGGGTCGATCATGGCCGCCTGGTGCCTCGCGCACCACCGGGAGTCGTTCCTGTACACCCACTTCGCGGAGCTGTGCGAGATCCTCGCGCGCTACGACGTCACCTTCTCGCTCGGCGACGGGCTGCGCCCCGGGTCGATCGCGGACGCAAACGACGAGGCGCAGTTCGCCGAGCTCCGCACCCTCGGCGAACTGACCGCAATCGCGAAATCCCATGGCGTGCAGGTGATGATCGAGGGCCCGGGGCACGTGCCGATGCACAAGATCGTGGAGAACGTCCGCCTCGAGGAGGAGCTGTGCGAGGAGGCACCGTTCTACACCCTCGGCCCGCTCGCCACCGACATCGCGCCCGCCTACGACCACATCACCTCCGCGATCGGCGCGGCGATGATCGCGCAGGCCGGGACCGCGATGCTCTGCTACGTGACCCCGAAGGAGCATCTGGGGCTGCCGAACCGGGACGACGTGAAGGTCGGCGTCATCACCTACAAGATCGCCGCGCACGCCGCCGACCTGGCCAAGGGGCACCCGCGGGCGCAGGAACGCGACGACGCACTGTCGACGGCCCGGTTCGAGTTCCGCTGGCACGATCAGTTCGCGCTGTCGCTCGACCCGGACACCGCCCGGGAGTATCACGACGAGACGTTGCCCGCCGAGCCAGCGAAATCTGCACACTTCTGTTCGATGTGCGGGCCGAAGTTCTGCTCGATGCGGATCTCCGCCGACGTCCGCCAGGTGTACCTGCCCACCGTTCCGGCGGGTCGATAGGCTCCTTGCTCGTGAACCTGCTGCCGCTGACCCCCGACGGACAGACCCCCGTCCGTGCCCTCACCATCGCCGGTACCGATTCCGGCGGCGGCGCTGGCATTCAGGCCGACTCCCGCACGATGGCGCTGCTCGGTGTGCACGCCTGCGTCGCCGTCGCCGCGGTGACGGTGCAGAACTCGGTGGGGGTGAGCGGTTTTCACGAGATCCCGCCGCAGATCGTGGCCGATCAGGTGCGGTCGGTGGTCGGCGACATCGGGGTGAGCGCCGCGAAGACGGGGATGCTGGCGTCCACCGCGATCATCGAGTCGGTCGCGCAGGTGTGCGGCGAGGTCGGGATCGGCAAGGGCAGGCCGGTGCCGCTGGTGGTGGACCCGGTGTGCGCATCGATGCACGGCGACCCACTGCTGCACGCGGAGGCCCTCGACGCGGTGCGGCACACGCTGATCCCGATCGCGTCGCTGGTCACGCCGAACCTCGACGAGGTCCGGCTGATCACCGGCATCGAGGTCGTCGACGACGCGTCGGCTCGCCGGGCAGCGGAGGCGCTGCACGGGCTCGGCGCGCAGTGGGCGCTGGTCAAGGGCGGGCACCTGCGTACCTCAACGGAATCGACCGACCTGCTCTTCGACGGCGAAACGTTCCACCAGTTCACCGGCCCGCGGATCGACACCGGCAACGACCACGGCGGCGGGGACACCCTCGCCGCCGCGGTCGCATGCGCGCTCGCGCACGGCCGGTCGATGCCCGAGGCCGTCGCGTTCGGGAAGCAGTGGGTGACCCGCTGCCTCGCGGCGTCCTACGACCTCGGGGCGGGACACGGCCCCGTCTCCCCGCTGTGGCGGCTGCATCCGGGCGCTGCGGAAGGTCAGTGCGAGTAGTCCCGGAAGGTCATCACGGCCGCGACGAGGATCACCGCCGCCGCGACGATGTAGACCGCTATGCGGAACCAGTAGGGACCGACTTCGTAGTAGTTCACCGCGAACGCGCCGAACATTGCGGCCAGGATGAGCACCATCCCGTACAGGGGCGTCCGCTGTTCCCGATCAGCCATACCATCAGTGTCCGCGCGGACAGCGGCGGTCGCAATGGCCGGTCATTCGGCCTGATCGCCGTCGGCCTCGTCACCGCGGCGGTGCCGCTCGTCGTCACCGCGGCGGTGCCGCTCGTTGGCACCGCGCCGCTGCTGCTCCTTCGCGACGCGGCGCTGCTCCTCGGCTCGTTCGCGGCAGCGCCGCAAGAACTCCTCGTCGGACTCACTGCTGACGCCCGCCTGCCGACCGGGCCGGTCGTACTCCGGGAAGCCGGTGACCCGGGCCGGGGCCTGCACACCGACGCCGCCCTGTGGACGCCCGAGTAGCAGCCACAGCACGGATCCGAGCAGCGGCACCAGGATCACGACGATCAGCCACAGGATCTTCGGGAGGTGCCGGACCCGGTGCTCGTCTGCGCAGATCACGTCGACGAGGCACCCCACCCACAGCACCATCACGATCAACCCGAGATACGGCACGCGCCGCCCCTTCCCACGTTCCTCCTCCGGACAAACCGGACCCAGGAGTTTCATCCACGCCGGGCCCCGGCGCGTTACGGGCCGCGGCGGACGACCGCGGGGTCAGTCCCGCTGAACTGTGTACATCCGCAGGTCCGCGGGCACGCCCCGCGGCGCGGACGAGAACAGTCCACGACGGAACGGTCGAGCAAGCAGGCCCAGCTCGGCAAGCCGCTCGGAGCCGAGCGCGTCGACGGTCGCCGCGGAGGCCATCACGTGGCCGTCGGCGCCTGCCTGCATCACCCTGGCGGCGATGTTGACGTCGACCCCGAGCCAGTCGGCGCCGACCTGGCGAGGAATGCCGGTGTGCACGCCGACCCGCATCCGGGGGCGGTGGCCGTGGCACTCCACCCCGCCCAACGCCGATCGGGCGGCGAACACGGCTTCGATGGCGCGGTCGGGGCGGGCGAACACGGCCATCATCCCGTCGCCCATCCGCTTGACGACGAGTCCGCCGCGCTCGACGACGGGAGGTTCGATCGCGCGGGCCACCTCGCGGAGCAGGTCGATCGTCGCCTCGTCGCCCGCGGCGAGCGCGAAGTCGGAGTAGCCGACGAGGTCGGTGAAGACGAGCGTCATCTCCCGCGTGCCCCGGCCGCGACCGGTGCGTTCGAGCACCGCCTGCCACAGTTGCAGCGCGCCGAACCCGGCCTCGCGGGCGGCGCCGGGCCGTTCGCCCCGCAGCCGGTCGGCGACCCGGGCAACCGCCCGCACCCCGCCCGGTCCCGCGGTGGAGAGCGGGTCCCCGAAGCTGGCATCGCCGGGCAGGGCGCGCCGGACCCGCCGGACCGTGTCGACCACGGCGGGTGCGCTGTCCACCGCGCGCAGCCAGGCCAGCGCGGACGCGACGCGGCGCGCACCGTCGCCGGACTGCCCGGCCGCAGGCTCCTCGGTCACCGGCAAAGTGTAACCACCCGTCACAGACAGGAGCCTGCGGCGCAGCGCCTACGCGTCGCGCTTGTTGACGACGAACAGCGCGGCCCCAAACACCACGGCGACGAACACCGCGAAGTAGACGAGGCTCCCCCACGGACCCCAGTGCCAGTCGATGCCCTGGTCGGAGCCGAGGAAATGATTCGCATTGGCAAACGGCAGGAACGGCTGGATCTCGCGGCCCACCCTGCCGAACAGTCCGAACAGCGATTCGATCAGCAGCGGCCACAGCAACAGCAGCGTGATCGCGCCAGCGGACTGCCGCACCAGCGACCCGACCGCGACGGCAAGCGCGACGCACAGCAGCGCATAGATCGGCACCCCGTAGATCGCTCGCCAGGATTCGGATCCGGACAGCGTCAGCAGCGCGCCCGCCTCGCTCCCCGCGGTGGCCTTCGCGATCGCGTACGCACCGAACGTCAGCCCGAAGGTCAGCACCGCACCGAAGACCCCGATCAGGCCGGCCTTCGTGAGCAGCACCGTGTCCCGCTTCGGCACCGCCTGGAAGGTGGTGCGGATGAGGCCGAACCGGTACTCACTGGTCACCGCGAGCGCGGCCATGATCATCAGGATAAGAACGCCGAACCCGCTGACGCCGCCGACCGAGTCCGCGAGGGTCGGCAGGAACGGGTCGTAGCCGGGGTCCTCGCCGGTCGCGACCTGATCGTGGTATGCGCTGAGCCCCACCTTCGCCGTCACGCCGATCACGGCGGCAAGGACGAGCCCCAACACGACGATCGCGGCGGTGCACCACCACGGCGACTTCGTCGAGGTGAGCTTGATGCGTTCCGCTGCAACGACACCCATCAGAGCGTCCCTCCCATCACGTCGGCGTGGTACTGCACGTCGTCCCCTGTCATCTTCATGAATGCGTCCTCAAGCGACCCGCGCTGCGCCGCCAACTCGTGCAGCACGATGCCCTGCCCGCCGGCGATCTGCCCGACGGTGTCGGTCGTGGCGCCGCGCACGATCAACGCGGCATCACCGTCCGGGCCCGCGCCGTCGGACTCCACGGACAGGCCCTGCCCGACGAGGGCCGCCTGCAGCACCTCGAGCTGCGGGCTGCGCACCCGCACCGACGCCTCCGAGGACCGGTCGACGAATTCCTTGACCGGGGAATCGGATACCAGCCGACCTCGCCCGATCACGACGAGATGCTCTGCGGTCAAAGCCATCTCGGACAGCAAATGGCTCGAGACGAGGACCGTCCGACCCTCGCCGGCGAGGCGCTGCATGAACTTGCGGATCCAGACGATGCCCTCGGGGTCGAGACCGTTGACCGGCTCGTCGAACAGCAGCACCTGCGGATCGCCGAGCAGCGCACCGGCCAACCCGAGCCGCTGCGCCATGCCGAGCGAGAACCCGCCCGCCTTCTTCCCGGCGACCTCGGTGAGACCGACCAGACGCAGCACCTCGTCGACCCGGGACGACGGAATCCCGTTGGAGGCGGCCATCCACTGCAGGTGTGCCCGCGCGGACCGGTTGGGGTGCACCCACTTGGCGTCGAGCAGTGCGCCGACGGTCCGGAGCGGCTGCGGCAGATCGTGGTACGGCTTGCCGTCGATCAGTGCCACGCCCGCGGTCGGCCGGTCCAACCCGAGGATCATCCGCATGGTCGTCGACTTGCCCGCGCCGTTCGGCCCGAGGAACCCGGTGACGATCCCCGGCCGGACCGTGAAGGTCAGGTCGTCGACCGCCCGCACGTCCCCGAATGTCTTGGTCAGTCCCCTCACTTCAATCATGACCACCAGCATTCCCGAAAAACCGGAGGCGCACATCATTCCCTGGTGGCGCGCCGTGTCATCCGTGGGGCTGACAGGCCGTCAGGGTTTTCCCCGAGCCGTCAGGGTCAGTGCGACCCGTTCCCGCCAACGGTATCCGGGGTCGTCGGGAACCGGTCCGCCGGGTTCTCGCCCTCGTCGTACACCGACTGCGGGGGCCCGATCAGCAGCGGATCCGGTGTTCCGACGACGCGCGGGTCCTTGCCTGCGTAGTCGAACCGCGCCAGCACCCACCGCATCGCCTCGAGGCGGGCACGCTTCTTGTCGTTGGACTTGACGATCGTCCACGGCGCGTGCGGGGTGTCGGTGTAGAACAGCATGTTCTCCTTGGCCTCGGTGTAGGCGTCCCACTTATCGAGGCTGGCGAGGTCGGTCGGCGAGAGCTTCCACTGCTTGACCGGGTCGGTGCTGCGCGCCACGAACCGGGCGTGCTGTTCCTCGCGTCCGACGGAGAACCAGAACTTGATCAGGTGAATGCCCGATTGGACCAACATCCGCTCGAATTCCGGTGCTGAGCGGGTGAATTCGAGGTACTCGGTGGGGGTGCAGTAACCCATGACCCGCTCGACACCGGCCCGGTTGTACCAGGACCGGTCCATCAGCACGATCTCCCCGCCCGCCGGCAGGTGCGCGACGTACCGCTGAAAGTACCACTGCGTCCGTTCGCGCTCGGTGGGCTTCTCGAGGGCCATCACCCGCGCGCCGCGGGGGTTGAGGTGCTCGGTGAACCGCTTGATCGCACCGCCCTTCCCCGCCGCGTCCCTGCCCTCGAAGATGATGACGATCTTCTCGTCGTTCTCCTTGACCCAGGCCTGCAGTTTGAGCATCTCGATCTGCAGGGCACGTTTACGGAACTCGTACTGGCGCCGGGTCATCTTCCGGTCGTACGGGTAGCCGTGCCGCCACGGCGCCTCCGGCCCGTCGTCGGGCCGGACCCGCCCCGACTTGCGCAGCAACTCGCCGATCTCGTCGATCTCCGGGGTGACGTCGATCTGCGTCGGTGCGGCCGGCGCGAACACCCCGTCCGGTGCGTGCCCGTCGCGCGACTGCCCGTGCTGCTCGCTCACGCTGTCGAGCCTACCGCCGGACCGACGACCTCGGCGGGATCTACAGGTCGGGGGAGGATGCTTGCGCCCAGAACCGCTTCGGAATCCGCCCCGCCAGCCGTGCGAGGTGCCCGGCGGTGACGGCGGATGCCATCGCGGACGCCATCGACACCGGATCCTTCGCCCGGGTTACGGCGGTCGCGAGCAGCACCGCGTCGCAGCCGAGTTCCATCGCCAGGGCCGCGTCGCTGGCCGTGCCGATGCCCGCGTCCAGGACGACCGGAACCCCGGCCTGCTCGACGATCATCGCGATGTTGTGCGGATTGCAGATGCCTAGTCCGGTGCCGATCGGCGCACCGAGCGGCATCACCGCCGCGCACCCGACGTCCTCCAGCCGCTTCGCGAGTACCGGATCGTCGGTCGTGTACGGCAACACCGTGAAGCCGTCGTCGACGAGTTGTTCTGCGGCGCTGACCAGTTCGATGGCGTCGGGGAGCAGGGTGCGATCGTCGGCGATCACCTCGAGCTTGACCCAGTCGGTCTCGAGAGCCTCCCTGGCCAGTTGCGCGGTGAGCACCGCTTCCGTGGCACCCCGGCAGCCCGCCGTGTTCGGCAACGGCGCGATGTCCAACCGCCGCAACAGGTCCAGCACCCCGGTGCGGCCGACGGCGTCCACCCGGCGCATCGCGACGGTGGTCAGTTCGGTGCCCGACGCGACCAGTGCCTCCTCGAGCACCGTCAGGTTTGCGGCGCCGCCGGTCCCCATGATCAGCCGGGACCCGAACGTGCGGCCGGCGATCGTCAGCTGGTCACCCACCCTGCACCGCCGTCAGGATCTCGATCTCCCAACCCTTTTCGACGTTCCGATCCCACGACGAGCGGGGCACGACGGCGCCGTCCACTGCCACCGCGACCCCTCGGTCGGGCAGGTCGAGGTGGGCGAGAAGCTGTGCCACCGTCATCGGCTCGGACAGTTGATGGTCCTCGCCGTTGACGGTGATGCCGATGTTCACCATGGTCGTCATTTCCTCACTCGTGCGTCGACACCAGTGTGCCGAAACGGTCGGGCAGGCAGGACACCGCCTCCGGCAGCGGT
Organism: Rhodococcus sp. NPDC054953; assembly: GCF_053609225.1. NCBI lineage: Bacteria > Bacillati > Actinomycetota > Actinomycetes > Mycobacteriales > Nocardiaceae > Rhodococcus > Rhodococcus sp. NPDC054953. Next base: position 161,001 of record NZ_JBSGXD010000008.1, read on the forward strand.
GTCCCGTCCAGTTCGGCAACCACCGCGTCCGCGGACAGCGGCGTCAACAGGATGCCGTTGCGGCCGTGCCCGGCGGCAAGGACAACCCGGTCCGTGACGCGGCCGAGAATCGGCAGGTTGTCGGGGCTCATCGGCCGCAGTCCCGCGGTCGTCTCGTGCAGTTCGTACTCGCCGATGCTCGGCATCAGGGCCTGCGCGTCGGCGATCAGGTCCCGCACCCCGGCAACGGTGACGGCGGTGTCGTCACCCGACTCGTGCTGGGTCGCGCCGACCACCAGTCCGTCCCCCCGCGGAACGAGGTAGACGGGGCGACCGTGCACGCTGGCCCGGACGGTTCGGCTCGGCGCGGGCGCCACCCCCGGCCGGTGCCGCAGCCGGAGCACCTCCCCCTTCACCGGGCGCACCGGCAGCCCCGGCCACAACCGGGCGGACGCGGTCCCCGCGGCGAGCACCACCTGGTCGTCGGGCAGGGCCTCCAGGTCGGTGACGGTGTCGGCCCGGAACGTCACACCCGCGTCGGTGGCGGCCGCCCGCAGGGCCCGGACCAGCGCACGGTTGTCGACCGCGAGCTCGGTCGGGGCGACCAGCGCCAGCCGGATCGCCGGGGCAAGCGACGGTTCCGCGGCCCGGATCTGCGCCCGGGTGAGCAGGTCGAGGTCGTGGCCGTGCCCGGCGAGCCAGTCGGCGACGGTGCGCAGGTCCGCGGCGTCCGCGGCGTCCAACGCGACCGTCATCGAGCTCTGCGAGGTGAACAGCGTCTCGCCCGTCGACCGTTCCAGTTCCCCGCCGAAGCCGGGCCACCGGTCCAGCGACGCGGATCCGGCGGCGAGCACCGCGTCCTCGCCGGGCCAGCCCTCGGACAGCGGGGCCAGCATCCCGCCCGCCACCCACGACGCCCCCGACCCGACGGCCGGGTCGTAGAGCGTCACGGACCACCCGGACCGGGCTGCGCGCCACGCGATCGACAGGCCGATCACGCCGCCGCCGACCACCGCAACGGTTCCGTTCACCACATCCACCTCACTCCCTGCGCCGGCATGATCCGGGTCAGGTCTGACGGTCGGGGCGCGCACGCCCCCTCTCAGCCCCGCGTCCGCCGGGACTCCCGTGTCTCAATCGTTCCCCCAGAGACTACCGTTGGCCACGTGCCCACCTCGCATGCCGCTCAACGCCCCGCCCCGCGCGAACGTCTCGCGACCGCGCGCCTGTACCTGTGCACCGACGCCCGACGGGAGCGCGGCGACCTGGCGAAGTTCGCCGACGCGGCGCTGTCCGGCGGCGTCGACATCATCCAGCTCCGGGACAAGGGATCGGTCGGGGAACGGGAGTTCGGCCGGATCGAGGCGCGCGAGGAACTGGCCGCGCTCGCCGAACTTGCTGCGGTCTGTCGCAGGCACGGCGCGCTGCTCGCCGTCAACGACCGCGCCGACCTTGCCCTGGCGGCGGGCGCCGACGTTCTGCACCTCGGGCAGGGCGATCTGCCCGTGCACTACGCGCGCCGGATCGTCGGACCCGACGTCGTGATCGGCCGGTCCACCGGCAGCCGCGCGCAGGCGCAGCTCGCCGCGATCGAGGAGGGCGTCGACTACTTCGCGACCGGGCCGGTGTGGGCGACCCCGACCAAGCCGGGCCGGGGCGCCGCGGGCCTCCAGCTGGTCCGGGAGGTCGCGGCCGCGGAGCCGACGCTGCCGTGGTTCGCGATCGGCGGGGTCGACGAGCAGCGGCTGCCGGAGGTTCTCGAGGCGGGCGCCACCCGGATCTGCGTGGTCCGCGCGATCACCGAGGCCCGCGACCCGCAGGCCGCGGCCCGCGCCCTCGGCGACGCCCTCGACCGCAACGCCGCCGCATCCCGCTAACCCGCCTCCTCGGGTTCCCTAATGTCACATTGGCTCACTTAGCGATACTCGATGTGACATTAGGGAACCCGCGGGGCGCGGAACCTTAGTCGAGCCAGGACAGGACAGTGGACGGCGACAGCCGAAGCACGGTGGTGGGCAGCCGGTCGCGGAGCCCGCGGTCGGCGGTGACGACGACGGTCAGTTCGCCGGGCGCCGCGGTGAGCGTGCCCACCGCGGCGGGGCCACCCGCGAGCTCCGCCAGCGTGTCGTCCCCGCTGCCCGGCGCGACGTGCACGGGCACCCGGGTGTCGACGGCGGCGACCTGCGCCGCCCGTCCCTCAAGGACCGCCTCGACCCGCGGCAGCCAGCCGAAGCCGCCGTCGGGGAGTTCGATCGTCCTCGGCAGGGTCGCCGCGATGCCCGCGAGCAGCCTGCCGGTGGCGCCCGCGCGGTCCCGCCACCACCCGTCGGGGCGGGAGCCGACGACGTTCGCGGTGTCGAGCAGCAGGCGCACCGGGGCGGCCCGCAGCGCCGCCCAGCTGGCCGCGAACCCGGGATGCAGCGGCAGGTCCGGCACCCGATCCTCGGGCACCCAGCGCAGTTCGGTGCTCTCCCCGTTCGGGACCGTCGCCAGCGGGTGCTCGGCGTCCGCGATCACCGTGGTGTACGTCCAGTCGCTGCCAACGACACGCGCGGTGACCCGTTCGGCCCGCACCCTCAACTGGGCGGCACCGATCCCGGCCTCCTCCTCCGCTTCCCGGACCGCGGCATGGGTGGTGCTCTCGTGCGAGTCCCTCGCGCCACCGGGCAGCGCCCAGGTCCCGCCCTGATGACTCCACGCCGCACGGTGCTGGAGCAGAACCGCCGATCCACCGTCGGGCAGCGGAGCGCGCAGCAGCAGGCCAGCGGCGCCGAACCGGCCCCAATACCGGTTGCCGTCGTCGCTCGTCGCCCAGCCGTCGCCGTCACCGCGCATCGACTTCGCCCACCTACTCCGTGTCCTCGGAATTCCCGCGCGAACGCATCGTGCGCCCACCGAACGATCCGTCTCCGAACTTAGCCAGTCACTCGGCCCGAAGCACGGATACTGCTTATATGCTGCCCACTGTCGGGGGATCCAGCCAGGTGCGAAGGGGTGCGCGGTGACAGTTCGGGTGGCCCCCTCGACGCAGCCGCGAGGCGTCGAGGCGTCGGGCGCCCCGGTCGGCACGGCTGCGCGACTGCGGACCCTGGCGCGCACCACCCCCGCCAGGATGACGGCGCTCGGGATCGGGTTGGTGCTGCTCGCGATCGTGTCCGGGACGGTCGCCGCGACCCAGGTGATGGACCGGCAACGCACCCTCGACGTGCTGCACACCGAGATCGAGCCGCTCGCCTACGCCGCCCAGGACATCTACAGCTCGCTGTCCATCGCGGACGCCGCCGCGACGACGGCGTTCCTCTCCGGCGGGATCGAACCGGTCGACGTGCGCGACCGCTACACCCGGGCGATCACCGACGCGGGCGTCGACCTCGTCGACGCGGCGGCGGGCACCGACCCGACCGACACAACGGCCCACGACCTGCTGACGAAGCTGTCCGTCGGCGTGCCCGTCTACACCGGCCTGATCGAGACGGCACGCGCCAACCATCGGGACGGCCATCCGGTGGGGTCGGCGTACCTGAGCGAGGCGTCGACGATGCTGCAGACGACGCTGCTGCCGCTGGCCGAACAGTTGCACACCGTGCAGGCCGCGCGCGTGGTGGCGCTGCAGGCGGAGTTCGCGACCCCGCCGTGGCTGGCGATCGCGCTGCTGATGCTGCTGCTTGCCGCGTTGGTGGTGGCGTCGTACCTGCTTGCCCGCTGGACCCGCCGCCGGTTGAACGCCGGCCTGATCCTGGCCTGCCTCGCCGTGACCGTGTCGCTTGGCTGGCTGGTGGTCGCCGGATTCGTCTCGGCCTCGTCCACCGCCCGCGCGCTCGACCTCGGCGCGCGGCCGCTCGCCGAGCTGACGACGGCCCGCATCCTGACGCAGCAGGCCCGCGCCGACGAGACGCTCGGGTTGGTGCGGCGCGACTTCACCGGGCGCTACGACGCCGACTTCCAGCGGCACCTCGATCGGCTCGGGTCGGTCCTCGCCGACATCGAGCGGCGGGACCCGCCGGTGGCTGCACGGATCGGGGCCGCGGACCGCGCCAGGGTGGCCTGGTCGAGCGCGCACGCACAGTTGATGACGCACCTCGCCGAGGGTAACTGGCGCGGCGCCGTCACCATTGCGATCGCGGCGGGCGGGGCCGGATCCACCGCCCACTATGCGGCGGCCGACACCGAACTGACGAGTGCGATCGCGGCGACGCGCGCGGAGCTGAGGGACGGCATCGGCCGCGCACTGACGACGCTGACCGGGTTGGCGCCGGGGACCGCCGGGCTTGGGGTGATCGCGGTGACCGGGGTGGTGATCGGACTGTGGCCACGACTGCGGGAGTACCAGTGACGCGGGGCGCGCGGTGGCGCCGCCGGGTCGCGGTCGGTGCGGTCGCCGCCGCGGTCGCCGGCTGCGCCACCGACACGGTGTTCGACCTGCCGGAGCATCCGACCGCGTACCTGGCGCCACCGATGCCGTCGGGCGTGGCGACCGCACCGCCACCCGCCTCGCCCGAACCCGAGCCGGACTGCGGCGACCCGACCGCGAGCCTGCGCCCCTCGCCGGCGGACGCGACCACGCCGACCCCCGCGGTGGACCGGATCCGGGCGCGCGGACGGTTGGTCGTCGGACTCGACACCAGCAGCAACCTGTTCAGCTTCCGCAATCCCGCGACCGGCACCATCGAGGGTTTCGACGTCGACATCGCCAGGGAGATCGCGCGCGACCTGTTCGGCGATCCCAACCGGATCGAGTTCCGGATCCTGTCCTCGGCGGATCGGATCGCGGCCCTCGACAGCCGGCTGGTGGACGTGGTCGTCAAGACGATGTCGATCACCTGCGAGCGACGGGACCGGGTGGCGTTCTCGACGGTGTACTACCAGGCCGGGCAGCGGGTGCTCGCGATGCGGGGGGCGGGGATCCGGGACGCGTCCGACCTGGCGGGCCGCCGGGTGTGTGCGGCAGCGGGGACGACGAACCTGCACCGCATCCAGCAGATGCAGCCCGACGCCACGGTGCTGACGGTGCCGAACTGGGCGGACTGTCTGGTGCTGCTGCAGCAACGGCAGGTCGACGCGGTGACCTCGGACGACGCGATCCTCGCCGGGCTCGCGTCCCAGGACCCGAACGTCGAATTGGTCGGCCCCGCCTTCAGTTCCGAGCCGTACGGGATCGGCCTCAACAAGGCCGACGCGGACCTGGTCCGCCAGGTGAATCGCACCCTGGAGCGGATCCGCGCGGACGGCACGTGGCGACGCATCCACGATCGGTGGCTGTCCGTGATCGGGCCTGCCCCCGCACCACCGACACCGCACTACGAGGACTGACCGCCGCGATGACCGACTCCCCCGACGACGCACCCCCCACCCAGGCCGCGCAGCCGACCCAAGCGGCGGCGGCACCACAGGATGCGAGCACGGGACCGGAGACCGCCCCCGGGGGCACGTCGGCCCGGACCTCCTCGGCGCGAAGCAGCGGACGACGCAGCCGATCGCAGCGTTCCCGCAGCGCCCGTCGCCGCATCGGCGGCGGTCTCGTCGAGGTCCCCGCCGTGACGATGCCCGACCCCGCCACCGTGGTGATGGCGAATCCCGTTGTCGCCGAGAACAAGCGGTACTGTTGGAAGTGCGGCAAGCCGGTGGGGCGGGGCGGGCCGGAAGACACCGCGGGGCACTGCCCCTTCTGCACCGCCGGATTCGACTTCGCGCCCCGGTTGGCCGCGGGGGACATGGTTGCCGCCCAGTACGAGGTCCAGGGGTGTCTCGCACACGGCGGGCTCGGCTGGATCTACCTGGCCGTCGACCGCAACGTCAGCGATCGGTGGGTGGTGCTCAAGGGACTGCTGCACGCCGGGGATGCCGAGGCCCAGGCGGTCGCGCTCGCCGAACGCCAGTTCCTCGCCGAGGTCGAATACCCGGGGATCGTCAAGATCTACAACTTCGTCGAACATCCGCAGCCGGACGGCAGCACCATCGGCTTCATCGTGATGGAGTATGTCGGCGGACATTCGCTGCGCGATGCGTTGCGGACCCGGCAGCGCCCCGAACGGCTCCCGGTGGAGCAGGCCATCGCCTACGTCCTTGAGGTGCTGCCCGCCCTGGAGTACCTGCACTCGATCGGACTGGCGTACAACGACCTCAAGCCCGAGAACATCATGATCACCGAGGACCAGGTCAAGCTGATCGATCTGGGGGCGGTGGCCGCGCTGGAGGATTTCGGCTACCTGTACGGCACCCCCGGATACCAGGCACCCGAGATCCTCCGCACCGGGCCGACCGTCGCCAGCGACATCTACACGGTCGGCCGGACGCTGGCCGTGCTGTGCCTGAACTTGCCGGCCGAGCACGGGCACTACCGGCCCGGTATCCCCTCCCCGGACGACGCTCCCCTGCTCGCCGAGCACGAGTCGCTGTACCGATTCCTGTTGCGCGCCACCGACACCGACCCCGACCGGCGATTCGGCGACGCCGTGGCGACCGCGGGCCAGCTGACCGGCGTCCTGCGCGAGGTGCTGTCCCGGCAGACCGGCGACGAGCATCCCGGCCTGTCCGAGCGGTTCAGCCCCGGCAGGACGGTCTTCGGAACCGACCTAGCGATCCGCGGAACGGACGTCTACCTCGACGGCGCCCGCCACGGCGTCGCCGTCGATGCGCGGGAGGTCGTTGCCGCACTGGCCGTCCCCCTGATCGATCTGACCGATCCAAGTTCCCCGTTGATCGCGGCGACGGTGCATGCCGAACCCGCTCAGACCCTGGACGCGATCCGACGGGCCCGCGCGAACAGCCTCGACCCCGGCGCCGACGGTGCACCCGGATTCACCGCGGAGATCGCATACGCGGAGGTGAAGGCCCTCCTCGATCTCGGTGACGACGACGCAGCGGCAGCCGTGCTCGACGTGGTCGCCGAGACCGGGGGCGACGACTGGCGGATCGACTGGTATCGCGGCATGGTGGCACTGCTCCGCGGCGAATATGAGGCGGCGATGACGTGTTTCGACGGCACCCTCGCCGCCCTGCCCGGCGAGATCGCCCCGAAGCTGGCGCTGGCCGCGACCGCCGAGCTGATCCTGCAGCACTGGCACACCGACGATCCGCGGCAGTGGCGCAGTTTCGCCGAGAAGTACTACCGCACGGTGTGGCGGAGCGACCGCGGGGTGGTGAGCGCGGCGTTCGGGCTCTCGCGCGAACTCGCCGAGCAGGGCGACGTCGCCGGCGCGATCGCCGCCCTCGATCAGATCCCGGCGACCTCACGCCTGTTCACGACCGCCCGCATGACGGCGGCACTGACCCGACTGTCCGGGGCGCCGATCGCGCGGCTCGACGAGGGGGCACTGCGGGACGCCGCGCGCCGGGTCGAGATGCTGCCGCCCGACGAGGGGCGGGCACCACAGATGCGGGCCGTTGTCCTCGGCACCGCCCTCGACTGGGTGCTGTCCGGGAAGGTCCCCGACCGGGACGGGGGACCGCTGCTCGGCGTCCCGTTCACCGAGGACGGTCTGCGCACCGGCACCGAGACCGCGCTACGGGCGTTGGCGCGCAACACGTCCCGGACCGCGCACCGGCACGCTCTGGTCGACCTCGCGAACCGGGTCCGGCCCCGCACCTGGTGGTAGGCGGCTGCGCCGCCCGTGAGTCCTTATGGCCTGCACCGGGGCCAAATCCGCTCACGGGCGCCGGAGGCGCCTATCTCGCGAAGTCGCGGGCGAAGCGGGCTATCGCGAGCTCCTCGTTGGTCGGCACGACGAGCACCGTCACCGCGGACTCGTCGGTGGAGATGATGCGGGGGTCGTGACCGCGGACCGCGTTCCGTCGGGGATCGATCTCGATACCGAGCCGCTGCAGCCCGGCGAGCGCGTCGGCCCGCACCTCCGCCGCGTTCTCCCCGACCCCGGCGGTGAACGTGATCGCATCGGCACCACCGAGCACCGCCAGGTAGCCGCCGACGTACTTACGGAGCCGGTGGATGTAGACGTCGTAGGCGAGGGTCGCGGCCGGGTCACCCGCGTCGATCAGCTGCCGCAGCTCCCGGAAGTCGTTGACCCCGCTGAGTCCCTTGAGTCCCGAACGCCGGTTCAGCAGGTCGTCGATCGCGTCGACCTCCAGCCCGGCGCTGCGGCGCAGGTGCATCAGAATGCCGGGGTCGATGTCGCCGCTGCGGGTTCCCATCACCAGCCCCTCGAGCGGGGTGAGTCCCATCGACGTGTCAATCGCGCGGCCACCCGCGATCGCCGATGCCGACGCCCCGTTGCCCAGGTGCAGCACGATCTGGTTCAGCTCGGCCGGGTCGCGACCGAGCACCTCCGCCACCCGCGCCGACACGTACTCGTGGGAGGTGCCGTGAAACCCGTAGCGGCGGATACCGTGCGCTGCGGCGACCTCGGCGTCGAGGGCGTAGGTGCGGGACCGGGCGGGCAGGGTGTGGAAGAACGCGGTGTCGAAGACCGCGACGTGCGGCACGAACGGCAGCGCCAGCATCGCACCCTCGATGCCGATCACGTTGGCCGGGTTGTGCAGCGGGGCGAGTTCCGACAGTCGGGTGATCTCGTCGATCACGTCGGGCGTGATGAGCGTCGGGCGGTGGAAGACCTCTCCGCCGTGCACCACTCGGTGGCCGACGGCGGCGATGCCCGCGGTCACCAGATCGACGCCCGCCTCGGCGAACATCCCGAACGCCAGCCGCAGTCCGTGCGCGTGGTCGCTGATCGGACCGCGGTGTTCCCGGTCCGTGCCGCGGTGGTGGTGCGTGACCAGCCCGTCGGGCTCCCCGATCCGTTCGACAAGTCCGGCCGCGATCGCCTCCCCGCCGTCCGGGTCGACCAGTTGATACTTGATCGACGACGATCCCGAATTGACTACCAGCACCGATCCTTTCACGACCGTGCCTCCCCCGACTCGATGCCCTGCGCCTGGATCGCGGTGATCGCAACCGTGTTGACGATGTCCTGCACCAGCGCCCCCCGCGACAGGTCGTTGACCGGCTTGTTCAGGCCTTGCAGCACCGGGCCGACCGCGACCGCACCCGCGCTGCGCTGCACCGCCTTGTACGTGTTGTTCCCGGTGTTCAGGTCGGGGAACACAAACACCGTCGCCCGGCCCGCGACCTGCGAGTCGGGGAGCTTCGCCGTCGCCACGGTCGGCTCGACCGCCGCGTCGTACTGGATCGGGCCCTCCACCAACAGATCCGGGCGCCGCTCCCGGACCAGTGCGGTCGCCATCCGCACCTTGTCCACCTCGATCCCGGCGCCGGAATCGCCGGTCGAGTAGGACAGCATCGCAATCCGCGGGTCGATGCCGAAGCGGGCGGCGGTGCGCGCGGAGGAGATCGCGATGTCGGCGAGTTGTTCGGCCGTCGGGTCGGGGACAACGGCGCAGTCGCCGTAGGCAAGCACCCGGTCCGCCAGGCACATCAGGAAGATGCTCGACACCGTCGACACCCCCGGTTCGGTCCGGATGATCTCGAACGAGGGGCGGATGGTGTGCGCGGTGGTGTGCGCGGCGCCGGACACCATGCCATCCGCGATTCCGGTGTGCACCATCATTGTTCCGAAGTACGAGACGTCGGCCATCACCTCCCGCGCCCGGTCGACGGTCATCCCCTTATGCTCCCGCAACCGCGCGTACTCGACCGCGAACCGTTCGGTGTGCTCGCAGTCCGACGGGGTGAGGACCGCGGCGCCGTCGAGGTCGACGCCGAGGTCTGCGGCCCGACGACGGATCGCCGTCTCGTCCCCGAGGATGGTCAGGTCGGCGATGCCGCGTTGCAGCACCCGTCCCGCGGCCCGCAGGATCCGGTCGTCGCTACCCTCCGGGAGCACGATGTGCCGCCGGTCGGCGCGCGCCCGTTCGATCAGCTGGTACTCGAACATCTGCGGTGTGACCACCTCGGGCCGCTCCACCCGCAGCCAGGCCAGCAGGTCCGCGGCATCGACCCGCTGCTCCATCAGGCTCAACGCGGTGTCGACCTTGCGCTGCGATCCGACGGCCACCCGCCCGCGGGTGACCGCCGCCGCGGACGCGGTGTCGAAGGTCCCGAGGTCGGTGGTCAGGATCGGCAGACTCGGCCGCAATCCCGCCATCAGCTTCGCGACGGCCGGGTGCGGCAGCAGGCCCCCGTTCATGATGATCCCGGCGATCGACGGAAAACCCTCCGCCTCATGGGCGTTGACGAGAGCAAGCAGAGCATCGGAGCGGTCGGCCGGGACGATCACGACCATTCCGTCGGTGAGCCGCTCGAGGATGTGCTCGGCAGTCATGCCCCCGACCATCACCCGCAGCGCCTCCCGCTGCAGCAATTCGGTGTCCCCGCTGTAGAGTTCACCGCCGATCGCCCGGCGCAGTTCGGCGACCGTCGGCGCAACCAGCAGCGGGATCTCGGGCAGACTCCACACCGGCACCGCGAGCGGAGCCAGCGCGACCCGCACCGCGTCGAGGTCGTCGGGTGCGCAACGGTTCACCACCACACCCACCAGATGCGCATGGCGGGACCGCAATTCGGCCGCACAGATCTGGCCGAGCTGCAACACCTCGTCGGCGGTGCGACCCGAACCGCGCAGGGCAAGCAGCACCGGCGCATCCAGATTGACGGCGATCCTCGCGTTGAACTCCAGTTCGCTCGGGCTCGCCACATCGGTGTAGTCGCTGCCGACGATGACGACCGCGTCGCACTGCTGCGCCATCTCGTGATACCGGGCGACGATCTCCGCGAGCGCCAGTTCGGGGTCGGCGTGCACCGCCTCGTACGTGACGCCGAGGCTCTGCTCGTAGGTCAGGTCGGCGGTGGTGTGGTCGAGCAGCAATTCGAGGATGTAGTCGGGCTCGTCGGTGGAGCGGGCGATCGGCCGGAACACCCCCACCCGCGCCGTCGACCCGCACAACATCTGCAGCACGCCCAACGCGATCGTCGACTTCCCCGTGTCGCCCTCCGGGGAGGCGATGTAGACACTCGAGACTGCGGACGCTGCGGAGGCCATGGCGTCCACCCTAGCCAGTGCGGTCGGTCCCGTAGGTCCGGCAGGGACGGCGTCGCGGGCCGAGGCGAATGGCGGCGCTGCATAATCGACATCCATGAGCGACTCCTCCTTCCCCGACGTCCGCTGGGGGTCCGAGAGCAGCATCCTGCGCGGTCCGGCCACCGCCTTCGGGTCGACCCGGTTCGGATCGTGGGTGATCCGCAGCCTGGCCGGCGTGGATCGGACGCTGCTTGAACGCAGCCGTGGCCGCTTCACGGTGCTTGGGCCGATCGGACTGCCGACGGTGCTGCTCAACTCGACCGGACGCAAGTCGGGTCTGCGGCGCACCAGCCCGCTGCTCTACCTCCGGGACGGCGATCGGCTCGTGGTGGTGGGCAGCAACTTCGGGCAGGCACATCATCCGGCGTGGACGGGCAATCTGCTGGCCGATCCGCAGGCCAGCGTGACGATGGCGGGCCGCGAGATCGAGGTGCTGGCGACCCCGGTCACCGGCGCCGAGAAGGACCGGCTGTACACCGCGTTCGTCGAGTTGGCCGGGGCGTACGAGGTGTACCGGGGCCGCACCGACCGGGATCTGCGGATGTTCGCGCTGTCCGTGCGGTAGACCGGGTCGTCGTTAGACGACGGAGGGGCGGTCGATGTCGGACACGTCGGCGCCCGCGGACTCGAGGCGGGCGAACAGGCCGTCCGTGCCGTTGCGGGACGCGAACTCGAGTTCGGCGTCGGTGATCGGCACCGCCTGCAGCCAGGTGGTGACGTCCTCCTCGCGGTCGACGAGGATCTCGAGGTCGGGCCAGATGAACGGGACGACGAGCAGGACGTGCTTGGTGCCGCGGCCCGGGTCGGCCTCGTGGACCGCGTTGGGCACGATCGTGTTCGGGGTGACGTGGAACGACCCGGACGCGACCGCGAAGGCGCACTGCGCCAGCACGTCGGCGAGGGCGCGGTGGTCGGCGCGGCCGACGGTGATCAGTTCGGTGCGGATCGGCCGCCCGTCGTCGGTGGTGACATTGGTGGGATATCGGACCATGTCCAGCGTGGCGTACGAGGCGTACCCGGGGCCCGGGCAGCCGTCACCGATCGCGATCGACACCTCGTCCGGCTTCTCGCCGTCGGCCTCCGGGTCGACGCCCGCGCGGAACCGCAGCACCTGCGGCAACGCTCCGAACACCTCGCCGAGTCGGCGGGCGGCTTCCATGACGTCGTCGCTGGCATCCATGACACGTCAGCCTAGTGAGCCGCCCGCCCGATACCGGCGTCAGCCCAGGGCGCGCAGCCGCGGCGCCAGATCCCGCTCAAACAACTCCAAGAACCGCCGCTGATCATGCCCGGGCGCATGAAACACCAGATGG
>NZ_JBSGXD010000009.1:0-160705 GCF_053609225.1 Rhodococcus sp. NPDC054953
CTCGACGATCGCGCCGCGACCGCCCTGCGCGCCCCGACCGCTGCCGCCCTCGGCGATCACATGCACCGACACCACGTCCGCCGGAATGTCGAGGAAGTACTCCTCGATCCCGTGCAGGCTGTCGTACGCGCACGTCGTGTGCCCGTTCGCGACGCCGCACCCGGTGCTCGCGGTGGGCTGGGCGTGCACCCCGCCCGCGCCGAGGATCCCGGTCGCGGTGCACGCGGCAGCCACCACCGCGGCCGCGCGCACCGGCCTCGGTCCGCGCCTCCGCTCCCGTCGACTGCCGACCTGATCGAACATCAACCGCACCTCGCTCACTGCCGTCCATGCCGCGGCGGGCGCCAGCGGCGGCGGGAAGCATGACATGGACACGGGTCCAGGAGTGACGAAATGGGCGAATGATTGCGCTCGACGGTGCGCCTAGTCCTCGTTGAACCCGCGCAACCGATCTAGTTCGCGCCGTTCACGTTTCGTCGGGCGGCCGGTTCCGCGGTCCCGCTGCGGCACCGCGAGCAGCACCTCACGCGGCGGCGGTGGGGGAGACCGGTCGATCAGGCAGAGCGCGGCCTCGGGTGCCCCGACCCGCTTCCGGATCAGCCGGGCAACGACCACGATCCGTTCCCGGCCCCCGACCCGCATCCGGATCTCGTCGTCGACCCGAACCAGCTGGGCGGGCTTGGCGGACGACCCGTTGACCCGGACGTGCCCGGACCGGCAGGCCGCCGCGGCCGCGGAGCGGGTCTTGAACAGCCGCACCGACCACACCCAGCTGTCGAGACGCACACCCGAGGAATCTGACACACCGCCAGGTTACCGACGCGGTCAGGAACGCCCGAAACGCGCCAGGCTCACCGGCTGCAGGCACACGCCGATCAGCTCCCGCTCCCACCAGCGCCCGGTGGCGCGCCGGGTGCCGCGGTCGGTGAACCGGTACTCGAACAGCCGGGCCCGCACGAGACGCGGCGGGTGGTCGGGAAACGGGTTGCGGTGCAGCAGCGTCAGCGTGTCCGGGTCGTTCTCGAGCAGGCGCCGGACGAACCCGCCGAACCAGCGGTCCCCGTAGCTCGGCGAGATCGCGGCGAACCACATCAGCCAGTCCAGCCGCAGGTGATACGGCGCGTACTGCCGGGGCCTGCGGCGCGGGTCGCCGGGCTTGCCCCGGAACTCGTACTCGCGCCATACCGTGGTGTCGGTGACGGCGTCGTCCGCGGTGCCCTCGACGACGATCTCGGTACGCACCCGGGTCACCGTGCCGAACGCGCCGTAGGTGTTGACCAGATGCCACGGGCTGAACGAGGCGTTCATCAGCTGATGGCGCCCCGCCATGTTGCGGACCGGCCACCAGCTGAGCACCGCCACCCCCGCGGCCACGACGAGGGTGCTCGCGGTGAACCACGTCGGCGTCGGGGCAGGCTCGGGGACGTCGATCGGCAGGATCGGACCGAGCACCTCGTCCGGCAGCACCGAGCAGGCGAGGACCACCGCCAGCCAGTTCAGCCACGCGAAGTTGCCGCTCGCCACCAACCACAACTGGGTCACGATCAGCACGCCCGCCGCTCCGGCGGCGATCGGCTGCGGCGCGAACAGCAGGAACGGCACCACCAGCTGGGTGAGGTGAGTGCCCGCCGCCTCCACCCGGTGCAACGGTCGCGGCAGGTGATGGAAGTACCAGCTGAGCGGTCCCGGCATCGGCTGCGTCTCGTGGTGGTAGTACAGGCAGGTCAGGCGCCGCCAGCACGGGTCGCCGCGGATCTTGATCAGCCCGGCACCGACCTCGAGGCGCAGCAGCAGCCACCGCACCAGCAGCATCATCGTGATCGGCGCCGCGATGTCGGCGTTGCCGACGAAGATCGCCAGGAACCCCGCCTCGAGCAGCAGCGACTCCCACCCGAAGCCGTACCAGAGCTGGCCGACGTTGACGATCGACAGGTACGCCACCCACATCAGCAGCCACACCGCCATGCACAGCGGCAGCGGCAGTCCCGCGGTCACCCCGGCAACGGTGACCGCGGCCAGCGCGGCCCCCGCCCACGCGACCGCCGCGTACCAGCGGTCCGAGTAGTACCAGTGGAAGATGCTCGGCGTCCGGCGGAACGACGATCGAGCCAGGTGGTCGGGGATCGGCAGCATGCCCCGGCTGCCGAGCAGCGCCCGGAACTGGCGCGCCGCGGAGACGAACGCGACGAGGTAGATGACCGCGAGCCCCTCCGTGAAGAGCCACCGGCCGAGATACCCGACGCCGAACCAGTCCATCACCACCTGCCGCGACCGATTCGAACGCTACTCCGGTCCCCGCGACGCGGCAGGCGGGCGCAATGCTCAGCCGCGCACCACGGCAAGCACCCGATCCGCCATGTGCCGCATCCCCGCGGCGTTCGGGTGCAGCGGGCTCGCGGACGGGCCGGCCTGGCGTCCCTCGAACCACCGCTGGTCGGGTGCGGCACACCCGTCGTGCCCGCGCGAGGACACGGCGACGTCGACGTACTCGGCGCTGGCCGTCGCTGCCGCCGTCGCCAGCACCCCGCCCAGCATCGCGAAGAATCCATTGACCCAGACGGCGTCGGGGTCGCTGATCGGGAGGCTCGGCCAGCATCCGCGGTCCCCGACGATCCCGCCGTGCCCGACCAGGATGATGCGGGCGGCTGGCGCCTTCGCCCGGATCGCGGCGAGCGTCGACCACACCCTCGGGCCGAGGTCCGCCAGCGCCGCCATCGCATCGCGCGCCAGGGCGGGATCGGTGCGGCAGCCCGCGTCACCGCCGGGGGCCGCCGCGTAGCACCGGGAAACCAGGGTGGGCCAGCGGATGTCGTTCCCGCCGATGCTGAGGGTCACCAGGGTGGTGTCCGGCGGCAGCCCCACGATCTGCGGGGGCACCGCACCACCCGACGTCGGCTGCGGCGTCGTCGTCACGTGCTCGGTGCGGGCGCCGGTGCAGGACAGGTTGCGGAACGAGCTTGTGTTCAGCCCCCGCGCGACGAGGTTCGGATAGCCGAGGTCCGAGCGTTGGCACCCGTTGGTGTCCGCGACCCGATCCAGCGACGGCCCGGCGGCGCGGGAATCGCCGAGCGCGACGTATCGCACCGCGGGTTGCGCCGGGGCGGCGGCCGCGGCCGGGAGCACCGGCGGCACCGCGGTGGCGGTCGCGACGATCGCAGCGGTGATGGCGGCGCGAACTCCAGCGGACCAACTCATGGCGCCAGTATCCGCGACAAACGCGGTGACGGCGGGGAGGTGGTTGCCGTGTCGAACGACAGCGTGCCCGCCGTCACGCCAACGCGTCGACGTACCACCACTTCCCATGCTCGCGGACGAACCGGCTGTGCTCGTGGAGGGACTCCCGCGCCCGCCCGTACCGGTAGTGCGCCTCAAACTCGACGGTGCCCGCGGAGTCGAGGGGGCCACCCCCGGACCTGCCGAGGATGTCGAGGCGCAGCCACCGCTGCTCGCCGTCGAGGTCGAGCGATGCGGGACGGGTGCTCGGATGCCAGGTGCGCAGCAGATAGTCGGCGTCCCCGACCGCGAACGCGGAATACCGGGACCGCATCAGCGTTTCCGCGGTCGGCGCGTCGACCCCGCCGCGGTGGTAGCGACGGCAGCAGTTCCCGTAGGTCTCGCCGCTCAGGCACGGGCAGCGGGCGTCGTCGGCGAGCCGGATCTCGATACTCACTGCGCGGCACTCACCGAGGACATGTGGAAGTCCGGGATCCGCAGCGGCGGCATCGCGGTGCGGGTGAACCAGTCCTTCCACTCCCGCGGCAGCGTCGCCTCGGTTGCGCCCGCCTCGGTGACCCGCCGCAGCAGGTCGAGGGGGCTCTCGTTGAACCGGAAGTTGTTCACCGCGCCGGTCACCCGCCCGTCCTCGACGAGGTACACCCCGTCGCGGGTCAGGCCGGTCAGCAGCAGGGTCGCCGGGTCCACCTCGCGGATGTACCAGAGGGTGGTCAGGAGCAGGCCGCGCTCGGTGCCGGCGATCATCGCGTCGATCGTCGCGTCGGAGCCGCCGGTCAGCAGCAGGTTCTCGCCGGGCACCGCGACCGGCGCACCGAACTCGCGGGCCGCGTGCCGCGGATAGGCGAGCGCGGTGATCGTCCCGTCCCGGATCCAGTCGACCCGCCCGGCATCCATGCCGTTGTCGAACACCGACACCGACTCACTCGATCCGGCCGCCGTGACGAACGGTGTGTACTCGAGTCCGGGGGAGTGCGGGTCCGAGAACAGGGTCAGCGGCAGCCCGGTCAGGCGTTCCCCGACCCGGGTGCCGCCGGCCCGGGACAGGGCGGTGTGTCCCTCCTGCGCGCCGCGCCCCTCCATCGTCCACATCAGGTAGATCATCAGGTCCGCGACCGCGGACGGCGGAAGCAGCGTCTCGTAGCGTCCGGCGGGCAGGTCCACGGCGCTGCCCGCCCAGTCGAGGCGGGTGCTCAACTGCGCCAACAGGTTCGGCACGTCGATGTCGGTGAAGTCGACGGTGCCCGCCCCGACCCAGGCGCTGGCGTCGCCGCGTTTGCCGTTGATCTCCACCGACCCGGTCGGCTGCGTGAACCGGCGCCGCAGCCCGGTGGTGGTGCCCAGCCAGGTGGAGTGCAGCTGGTGGTGCGCGAAGCCGTACAGGCGGTCGGCCGCATCGGATCCGGCTGTCCCGCGGTCGAATCCCGCGGCCAACGCGTCCGCGAGCCCACCGAACACCTCGACCCCGGTGACGGCAGGTCCGTCGGCCCAGCCGGGGTCGGGGGTGCCGGACGGGCCGATCAGGTCCATCGCGTCCTCGGCCGGCCGGGCCGTGCGGGCGGCCTCCTCCGCGGACCGCACGACCGCTGCGACGGCGTCGGCGTCGACGCTGGACGAGGTGACGGACCCGACGCGGGCCGTGCCGCCGTCGCGGACGATCGCGACGACGGTCCAGCTGCGGAAGCGTGCGTCCCCGTTGGTGGTCATCGAACTGCCCGCCCACCGCAGCGAGGTTTCGGCGGCGTCGGTGACGAGGACGATCGCCTCGTCGACGGTGACCAGGGCCAACGCCTGCTCGATCAGCTCCTGTGCGGCGATCACTGGCCCCCCTCGGTTCGGGTGTTGAGCACGTTGACGCCGCGGAACAGCGCGGCCGGGCAGCCGTGGCTGACGGCGGCCACCTGTCCGGGCTGCGCCTTGCCGCAGTTGAAGGCGCCGCCGAGCCGCCACGTCGACGGCCCGCCGACCGCCTCCATCGACCCCCAGAAGTCGGTGGTCGTCGCCTGGTAGGCGACGTCGCGCAGCTGCCCGTCCAGCCTGCCGTCACGGATCCGGTAGAACCGCTGGCCGGTGAACTGGAAGTTGTAGCGCTGCATGTCGATCGACCAGCTCTTGTCGCCGACGACGTAGATGCCGTCCTCGACGCGGGCGATCAGATCCGCGGTGCTGGTGTCCCGGTCGGGGTCGGGTCGCAGCGACACGTTCGCCATCCGCTGGATCGGCACGTGATGCGGGGAGTCGGCGTAGGAGCAGCCGTTGGACCGGGACAACCCGAGCCGCGGCGCGAACACCCGGTCCAGCTGGTAGCCGACGAGGACACCGTCCCGGACCAGGTCCCAACGCTGCCCGGCCACACCGTCGTCGTCGTAGCCGACGGTGGCCAGCCCGTGCGCCTCGGTGCGGTCCGCGGTCACCTGCATCACCGGGGTTCCGTACCGCAGCGTGCCGAGCAGGTCGGGGGTCGCGAAGGAGGTGCCCGCGTAGGCGGCCTCGTAGCCGATTGCCCGGTCGTATTCGGTGGCGTGCCCGATGGATTCGTGGATGGTCAGCCACAGGTTGCTGGGGTCGATCACCAGGTCCGTCGGCCCCGCCGTCACGGTCGGCGCCGTCACCTTCTCCGCCAGCCACTCCGGGATCCGGGCGAGCTCGTCGTCCCAGTCCCAGCCGGTGCCGGTGAGGGCCTCCCACCCGCGGCCGACCGGGGGAGCGAGGGTGCGCATCGTCTCGAAGCTACCCGCCGCCGCGTCGACCGCGGTCGCCTCCAGTTCCGGGTGCAGCCGCACCCGCTGCTGCGTGATCCGCGAGCCGGCCAGGTCCGCGTAGTAGGTCTGCTCCTTGACCTGCAACACGCTGGCGGTGACGTGGTCGACGCCCGCGGCGGCGGACAGTCGCCCCGAGTAGTCGGCCAGCAGGGCCACCTTGTCGGCGGTCGGCACCGCGAACGGGTCGACGTCGTACTCCGACACCCACACGGCGTCCCGGTACACCGGTTCGTCTGCGAGGTCGACGGGGTCCCGGTTCAGGGATCGCAGCGCCAGCGCGACCTCCACCGCCCGCCTCGCCGTCCGGGCCGCGGTGTCCGCGGTGAGCTCGGCGTGCGACGCGAAACCCCAGGTGCCGTCGATGATCACGCGGACCGCCAGCCCGAGTTCGTCCGCGTCGGACACCGACTGAACGGCGCCGTCGCGCAGCCGGATCGACTGGGTGCGCAGCCGATGCACCCGCAGGTCGGCGTGGGTGGCGCCCGCGGCCCGCGCCGCCGTCAGCGCCGCGTCGGTGAGTGCCGACAACGGCAGGGTGAGGAAGTCCGGATCGACGTCGTGTGCGGCCACCCGGTCAACCTATCCGAACTCTCACCCGAACTGCTGCCACCCGAGCCGGACCACCATCACCACCACGACGACGAGCAGCACGATCCGGATGAACCCCGCGCCCCGCGCCAGCGCGGTGCGGGCACCGAGGACCGCACCGATCACGTTGCATACCGCCATCGCAAGGCCGAGCGCCCACCACACGTGGCCGGTGGCCGCGAAGTAGGCGAGCGCACCGACATTCGAGCCGAGGTTGATCACCTTCGCCATCGCGGCGCTGCGCACGAATTCGGTGCCGAGCAGCACCGCGAACGTGATGATCAGGAACGTGCCGGTCCCGGGGCCGAACAGTCCGTCGTAGAAGCCGAGAGCGCCCGCGGCGACGAGGACGGTGGTGACGATCCTCGGCCGGGACGGCCGGTGCCGGGCGAGGGTGGTGCCCACGGTCGGGCGTACGGTGACGAACACCGCCACCGCGATCAGCAACCCCATGATGATCGGGATGAACAGGTCCTTGTCGATCAGGGACACGGTCGCCGCCCCCGCCGCGGACAGCGCCGCGGCGAGCAGTGCGGCAGGCACCATCAGCCGCCATTCGAGGCGAACCTTCCGCGCGAAGGTGACGACGGCGGCGGCGGTGCCGTTGACGGCGGTCAACTTGTTGGTGGCCAACGCTTCCTGCGGCGACATCTGCGGCATCGTCAGCAGGATCACCGGCAGCAGGATCAGCCCTCCGCCCCCGACCACGGCGTCCACCCAGCCCGCCGCGAGCGCGGCAGCCATCAGAACACCCCAGTCGGTCCACACCACGAACATGACCCAACCACATGGCAGACGTATTGCCCCGCGGGTGTCGGCCTCGTCTTCATGTTCGGGCCGTCCGGGAGCGGCCGAAGAAGTCGTTTTCGCCTGTCCGCCTGTGTCGTTCACCTGAAGGACAGGTCATGACCGGGGTCCGTACCCAACTAGGATGCCGTCTGACGCGCCGGTTGCCGCAGCCGTGGTCGGCCGTGCATGCGACTACGTCTCCAAGTCAAACAAAGGTGTCCGATGACGATTCCGATGCTGTCCAAGGGGCAGAACTTGCCCCTCCCGACCGACGTGGTGCAGGTCGACGTGGTCATCGGCTGGACCGAGTCGGAGATCGACGTGGATGCGTCGGCGTTGCTGCTCAACACAGATGGCAAGGTTCGGTCGGATGACGATTTCGTCTTCTACAACCAGCCGGAATCCGCCGACGGGTCGATCAGGTTCCTCGGCACGGGTGCGACCGAGGACGGCGCTCAGGCCCGCATCGCGATCGATCTGCCCGCCATTGCCGATGACGTGTGCACCGTGGCACTCGTCGGTAGCGTCGGCACCGGAAGCTTCGGTGACCTCGGCAAACTCACCCTCCGACTGGTCGACGGAACGGGACACTCGCTCGCGGAGTACGTCACGGCCGACGCCACCACCGAGTCCGCATTCGTCTTCGGCGAGGTGTATCGACGTGGCACTGAGTGGAAGGTGCGGGCGGTCGGCCAGGGCTGGGAATCGGGGCTGCCCGGACTCGCCGCGGATTTCGGCGTGGACATCGACGACGACGCGGACCCTCACCCCACTGACGCCCTCGAAACCGACTCTGCCGACGCGGAACCCGCGTCGGCAGGTAGCGGTTCCTCCGGCCGGGTCCCGCAGGATCCGCCCACACCCACCACGGACCGATCGGCGAAAGCGAGCCGGCGCGGCGTGCGGACCGCGAAGCGGGTGGTGAAGAAGTCGAAACCGATCGAGTTCACGCTTGCCGAGCACGACACCTGGCAGCCTGCGCGGCTGTTCTCGGTCATCGGAGTCGGCGCCGGGGAGGAGCAGGAACGCCGCGCGACATCGGCCTTGATTGCCACCATGCAGGCAGTGCGTCCCTTCGCGCGCGCACTGTGTGCACGGATGGGCGCGCCTGCTGGCAATTTCGAAGGCTACGTCGAGGTTCAGTACGAACGGGGGGAGACGAAAGTGATCCCCGACGCCGTCCTCAAGGTCGCCCGCGGATCCCGTCAATGGACCGGGCTGCTCGAGGTCAAAACCGGCAACGGCAAGCTCAAACGAGAGCAGCTTGAAAGCTACCTCGACGTGGCCCGCAGGAAGAAGTACGACGTGGTCGTCAGCCTGTCGAATGACGTCCCTGCCAGTGCCGGAGAACTCCCCGTCGAGGTCGACCGGCGCAAGCTGGCCAAGGTCGCCCTCCGACATCTGTCGTGGGCCGAAGTGGCGCACGAGGCACGGATGCTCCTCTCACACGGAGACATCGATAATGCACTCCATGCCTGGATTTTGAGCGAGTTCCTCCGGTATCTCGATCACCCTCGGTCCGGTGCGACCGAGTTCGTCGACATGGGTCGTCACTGGGTCACCATCCGTGACGCGGTGACGGCAGGAACCCTCCGCTCAGGCGATCAGAAGGCGCTGACGGTGGCCGAGTCGTGGGTGGCCCTGTCGCGGCACCTCGCACTGCGGATGACCGCTGAACTCGGTGTCACCGTCAAGCACATCGTTGCTCGTCGATACAACAACGATCCTGCGGCACGAAACGCGTCTGTCGTGGATCGGTTGGCGGGCGATGGAGTATTCGAGGCCGTGCTCCGAATCCCCGAGACCGCTGGCGATCTCACCGTGATCGCGGATGTCCGTACCAGCAAGATCCGCTGCCGCACCACGGTGGACGCCCCGAATGAAGGAACGTCGAGCCGCAGGGTGGCGTGGCTTCTGAAGCAGTTGAAGGACGTTCCCGGCGATGTCCAGGTCGAAGCGGTGTTCTCCGAACGCGGCAACGAGACATGCGAATACCTGGATGTGGTGCGCGGGAATCCGAAGGTTCTGACCGACAATCGGTCCGGCGACATCGTGTCTTTCAGTCTCGAACAGACCTTCCCGATGAGTGGGCGGCGCTCGGGAACCGCGGCGAACTTCGTCACGAGCGTCACTTCATCGACCGACGCCTTCTATGGAGGGGTGGTCCAGAAGCTGCGCGAGTGGGTGCCCGCCGCACCGAAGCAAACCCAGCCTGCGGCTCCCGAGGCGGCCGACGAACAACCCTCGTAGGCCGTCAGGACACCTAGCGGCGCACGGGGTACCGCAGGTGCAGGGCGCGGCGCCCCTGAATCACGAACGGATCCTCGAGCAGTTGATGGCCGCGGGCCAGGGCCGCGAAATAGGGGATGCCCTCGCCGAACAGCACCGGAACGATGCTGACGCACACCTCGTCCACCAGGCCGAGGTCGAGTGCCTGCTGCGTGATCGCGGCGCTCGCGATGGTGACGTCCCTGTCGCCCGCGATCTCCCTGGCACGGGCGACCGCGGCGGCGACACCGTCAACGAAGGTCGTTGTCGGCCAGGCGGTTGCAGCGTCCTCCGGCGCACGATGGGTGACCACCACGACCGGGGCGCCCGCCGGGTGGGTGCCGCCCCAGCCGTGCGCGATGTCGAACAGGCGTCGGCCCGCGACGAGTGCTCCGCAGTTCTCGGTCAACTCGCGCAGCGCCTGAGCGCCCGCATCGTCGACCCGAAACGAGACGGTCTCGTTCGGGTTCGGCACGGTCACCTCGCCGCCCTCGTACCACTCGAACAGTTCCCCGACCTCGTCGTCCGGGTTCGCGACGAACCCGTCGAGTGACATCGTCATGTGACTGAACACCTTGCCCATCGTGGACCTCCTTCTGTGTGTGCTGACCTCCGTACCGACCGTCCCCGACCGTGGAACTCATCGGCCGCGCGAAACGGGTGCGCAGATCCGGGGACAGATCAGGGTTGGCCCCGATGTGGGGACGGGCCAACTTCCCTAGCGTCGAGGCATGGTTGATCGACAACGCGGAAACAAGCTCGGAGCAGGCCTGGCCGGCCTGCTGCTGACGGCATCACTGGTGGCCGGGTGCGGGACGGACACCGGACACCCTGCACCGACGCCCGCCGCGGGTGTGTCGGGTGCCGCGGTGACCGAGCAACAGCAGATCGGTGATCGGGTGGTCGACCTCACCGTCGACTCGCCCGCGCTCGGCGGCCCGGCCCAGGTCCGCCTGCTCACCCCGGACGGGTGGGGTGAACGGGCGCCCGGCCGCACCTGGCCGGTGCTTTACCTGCTGCCCGGTGGCGACGGCGATCACCTGAGCTGGACCAGCGACAGCAACATCGCGACCCTTCCGGAACTGCGGGACGTCCTGGTGGTGGTGCCGGGCATGCCGATGTTCGGTTTCTACAGTGACCGGTACAACCAGGGGCGCGGCGGGCCGCCCGCGGTGCGGTCATTCCATCTCGACGAGTTGGTCCCGCTGCTCGAACGCGACTACGGGGCCGGACAGGACCGGGTGATCGCCGGCCTGTCGCAGGGCGGATACGGTGCGCTGGTGTATGCGGCGCAGCGGCCGGGGATGTTCCGGGCCGCCGCGAGCTACAGCGGATGGTTGGCCCCGCTGCGGCGTGCCGAGGTGGTGCTGGCCGCGGCCCGGTTCGTCGGCGTCGACGACCGCGGCCTCTGGGGTGATCCGGTGCGCGACCGCGCGGTGTGGGAGGCGAACGACGTCTACCACCTTGCCGAGGCGCTGACCGGGCTGCCGGTGTATCTGTCCAGCGGTGACGGCACCGTCGGCGATCTGGACCCGCCCGGCACGGCAGCGGAAACGCTGTTTCCCGAGCTCGACCGGTTGGCCGCGGAGTTCCCGCCCGGCGTGGTGGACCTGACCGAGGCGGTGATGCACGAGAGCAGTCGCGCCGTTGCGGATCGGCTGCGGGCGCTTGGCGCCGAGCCGGTCACCCATTTCACGGCGGGAACGCACAGCCCGCCGTACTGGGAACGGGAACTGCACCGTTCACTGCCGATGCTGTTGGCGGCGTTGCATTCGGGCGGGTGACCCGGCCTCGGCGCGGCGTCCGGATCCCGCGGGCGGGCGGGGCAGCCGAAGCACCAACCGGACACCGCCGAGCGGACTGTCCTCGAACCATGCGGTGCCCCCGTGCAACTGGGCCTGCTGACGGATCAACGCCAGACCGAGACCCGATCCGGCTGGCGCCGCGCCGCTGCCGCGCCGAAACCGCTCGAACAGCGCCTCGCGCTCGCCCACGGGCACCCCAGCACCGTCGTCGGTCACCGCGATGTACACCGCGTCCCACCCGTCCCTGGCACCGATCTCGATCACCCGGGCCCCACCGTGCCGGACCGCATTGGTGACGGCGTTGTCCACCGCGAGCCGCAGCCCGGCGGGCAGCCCGACGACCGCGAGCGCGGACGGCACATCGAGCCGGATGTCGACCCCCGGGTGGGCGCGGCCCGCGTCCTGCGCGGCGCGGTCCAACAGTTCGGCCAGATCGACCGGCTCGAAGTCGGCTCCCGACGTCAGGTCACCGGCCGCGAGCCGTTCCAGCGCGCCGAGGGTGCCCTCCGCGCGCCGCTGGGTGCGCAGCGTGTCGGCCAGAATCTCGTCGCGGGTGTCGGCTGGCAGGTCCATCGTCGTCGCGACCTCGAGGTTCGTGCGCATCGCGGTCAGCGGGGTGCGCAGTTCGTGCGCGGACGCGGCCGCGAAGTCGCGGGCCGTCTCCAGAGCCGACGCGGTGCGGGCCCGCTCGTCCGCGTTGGCGGCGAGCAGCTGCCGCAGCGCCGCGGCCAGCTCTTCCGCTTCCCGCGCCCCCGACCCCTGCGGCGGCGGCGCCGCGGGGTCGGCACCGAGCCTCCGGGTCTGTTCGGCGAGCCTGCGCAGCGGCGCGACCGCGACCCCGGCGAACAGCCACCCGAGCCCGGCGGCAACGAGAACCGCCGCGACACCGATCGCCACCGTCCACCGGTGCAGACCGGTGATCGTCGCCCGGGCAGGCTCGGTCGGCGCGCCGACCGAGATCGTCGCGTCCAGCCCGCTGATCACCACGACGGTCCGCACCCGATACGGCGTCCCGTCCACGGTGGCGTCGCTCCAGCCTTCGGGGGACGGGGGGAGGGTCGCGGCGGTCGTCGACAGCACGATCCCGCCCGCGCGCACCGTCCCCGCATAGTCCGGGGGCAGCGGCAGCGGGCCCTGCAGCACGCGCAGGCTGGTCAGGTTGGCGGCCGTCACCTGGGCGACGGAGTCGAGTTTCGCGTCGAGCTGCGCGGTGACCTGCCGTTCGATCCCGATCCAGGCGACCGCGCCGAGCAGCAGCACGACCACCGCGGTCCCGAGCGCCGCCGCCGCGGTCACCCGCGCCCGCAGCGACACCGGCCCCCGGCGCCCGGTCCCCGCCCGCGGCGTGGTCATGGGTCCCGGAGGACGAAGCCGACGCCGCGAACGGTGTGCAGCACCCGGGGTGCGCCGTCGGCCTCCAGCTTGCGTCGCAGGTAGCTGACGAACACGTCCACCACGTTCGTCTCCGTCTCGAAGTCGTACCCCCACACCGATTCGAGCAGCCCCTCGCGGGTGAGCACGATGCCGCGGTTCTCGGCGAACGCCGAGAGCAGGTCGAACTCCCGCTTGGTCAGGTGCACCGCCCGGCCGGCGACACCGACGCGGCGGCCGGGCAGGTCGACGGTGACCGGTCCGACGCGGACCGTCCCGGCCTGCGTCTGCGCGGTCGGATCAGGCCTGCGGCGCAGCAGGGCGCGGATCCGCGCGACCAGTTCACCGAACTCGTACGGTTTCACCATGTAGTCGTCCGCGCCCGCCTCGAGGCCCGCGATCCGGTCGCCGACCGCGCTCCGCGCGGACAGCACGCATACCGGCACGTCGTTGTTCAACGCCCGCAGGGCGGTCACCACCCCCACCCCGTCGAGGACGGGCAGGCTCAGGTCCAGCACGATCAGGTCCGGATCGTGCTCGTTGACGGCACGCAGGGCGGCCGCCCCGTCCTCCGCGGTGACGGTCTCGAACCCGGACAGTTCGAGACCGCGCCGCAGCGCGGTCAGGACGTCGGTGTCGTCCTCGACGATCAGTACCCGGTGGACAGCGACCACTCCCTCATCTTGCCGGGTGACGCCGGTTGCCGCCGGGTCATGCCGCCTCGCCCGCCGCTCCCCGGCTCAGCAGGGACTCCATCGCGGCGGCCCAGGCTCGGTAGTCCTCGGTCCACTGCTGTGCCGGTTCGGTCGCGAACAGCAGGACATCGGCCTCGTCGTCGGGCGTTGCGCCGGGAAGGACGGACGCCATCCATCCGCGGCCGGGTTCGGTGACGAGGACCTCACCGCACTGCGGCTCGGCGGCGACGATCACGGCGAGGCCCCTGCTGCGCAGCTCGGCGGTCGTCGTTGTGATGCATCGCCGCTCCCGACCAGCCCTCCGAATGCTCGACATGACATCTCCCATCCTCGAAACATCCTGGTTCCCAGTGGGATTCGATTCCCGGAACCTCTATGCCCTCAAGGCTAGGGGGAGAGCGTGGGGGATTGATTGCCGGCGAATGAGAACTCCGTGAGAGTCGGGCGGCGGCCGGTCAGAGGCCGAGCGCGGTGACCGCGTTGCCGTGCAGGCCGGCGTGTTGCCGGGAGTAGAGGGCGATCATCCGCTGGTCGGTGTGCCCGCTCTGCGTCATGATCTGCTCGGCGGAGGCCGCATTGCGGACGGCCTGGGTGACGAACCCGGCCCGCAGGCTGTGCCCGCCGAGCATCGCGACAAACTCCTCCGCGTAGCCCGCCTGCCTGGCGCGGCGTTGGATCATCGACGCGATCGCCTGCCCCGACAGCGCGGTGGCGCCGAGCCCGCCGGTGCGGTGCACCCGCCGGAACAGCGGCCGCGGCTCCGAGTCCGGGGATCCGGAGACCCCCCGGCACCGGTGCTCGGGGTGCCCGTCCTCCGGGCCGGACAGCAGCGCCGCGACCGCGGGCCTGCCCCCGCCGTCCCAGGCGTCGACGACCTCCCGCCACCGCCAGTACGCGCAGACCGGGCAGGTCACCGGCGAGGCCCCGTAGGGGAGGGTCACGGTGCGCCCGGCCGCGGCCTGGTCGGTCTTCGACCGGCGGATCGTCACGTAAAGCCCGTCTGCGCGGTGCGGTCGGGCGTCGGACACCAGCAGTCCGGCGAGTTCGGAGCGTCGCATCGCCCCGGTCAACCCGATCAGCAGCAACGCCGAATCCCGGCGTTCGGCAACCCGATCCGGCCACGCCGCCGCCGAGGCCCGGGTGCGCATCTGTTCGACGATCACCCGAACGTCGTCGGTCAGCAGCGGTTCCCGTCGTGCGGGTGGCGTTGCCCGGGTGCGGGCGATGCCGCGCAGGATCTCGCGGACGGCCGCGGCCTGCCCCGGCTTGGGGTGCCCGGCCAGCGAGTGGATCGTGTTGATCGATGCCACCCACCGCGTCATCGTCGACGGCGCGTATGCGGGACGCCCGTCCGGACGCACCTCCGCCGACTTCTCGGTGAGGAACCACCCGAGCAGGTCCGGGGTGGCCGGGAGCGGCCGCTGCCCGACCCGCTCGCACCAGCGGGTGAAGATCGTCCAGTCGCTGATCTGCGCGGCGCGGGTGTTCGCGGACACCGACTCGAACCGGAGCCGGTGCATCGCCGCCGCGACGTCCTCGGGGACCGGGGTCACCGGGGCGGGCAGGGCGCCCGCCCGCGCGGGCCACTCACCGACATCGCCCATCTCGTTCCTCTTCTCCGGTCCCGCCGCGGTTGCCACCTCCGTGACGATACGGTCCGCCGGGGACATCGTGGCGGCGCGTGCGTCCGCCGCGGCGGGGCGGGTCAGGGCGCAGGCTAGCGCGGCACCTGCAACAGCGCGGTCAAGCCACCGCCGGGATTCGCGGTGA
This sequence comes from Rhodococcus sp. NPDC054953, assembly GCF_053609225.1. Classification (NCBI taxonomy): domain Bacteria; kingdom Bacillati; phylum Actinomycetota; class Actinomycetes; order Mycobacteriales; family Nocardiaceae; genus Rhodococcus; species Rhodococcus sp. NPDC054953. Next base: position 15,280 of record NZ_JBSGXD010000009.1, read on the forward strand.
GGGTCAACTCGCCGGCGTGCGCCCTGGCCACCGCCGCCACGAGCGCCAGCCCCAGCCCGTGGCCGCGGTCGTTCGTGCGGGCGCGGCCGCTGCCGCGCACGAACGGCTCGGTCAGCGTTGCCAGCAGCTCGGCCGGCACCGGTGGGCCGTCATTGCGCACCAGGATGCGTACCGCCGCCGCATCGACCTCGCACCCCAGTTGCACGGCACCGCCGGGCCTGTTGTGCCGAATCCCGTTGCGGAGCAGATTGATCACGGCCTGCCGCAGCAGCACCCGGTCGCCGTTCACCGTCGCAGGCCGCGACGGGGGCGGCGGTAGGGCAACCCCTACCGCGGCGGCCTCGGGCGCAACCACCGTCAGGCTGTCGCGCACGAGGGCGGTCACATCGACCTCCTCGCGTGTCAGCAGACCGGACTGCGACTTGGCCAACTCGAGCAGCGCGGTCACGGTGTCGGCGTTCGTCCGATTGATGTCCCGGATGCGTTCGGCGAGCGTCCGCAGTTCCGCCGCGGTGGCCCGCGGGTCCGCGAGCGCAACGTCGATCATCGTCTGTGTCGCGGCGAGCGGCGTGCGCAGCTCGTGCGACGCGTTCGCCGCGAAACGGCGGTGCGAGTCCATCGACTCGGCGAGAGCGGTCAGCATCCGATCGAACGTATCGGCCAGGTCGCGCAGCTCGTCACGCGGGCCGCTCAGCGCGAGCTGCTGACTCAGATCGCCGGCGGCGGCGCGGGTCGCGGCCGCGTTCAACGCGGCCAGCGGAGCGAGCATCCGCCCCGCCACGTACCAGCCAACGGCCGCGGAGGCCAAGGCCAGGATGGCCAGCGTGACGATCGAGGTGACGAGCATGGTGTCCAGGAAGTTCGTCATCGCCGTGAGCGGGACATCCACCTCGAGAACGCCGTCGGGGGTCGCCGGCACCGCCAACCGAAAGTTGACCGACATGACGTACATGAATAGGTAGACGATCGCGATCAGCGCCGCGCCCACGGCCGTCACCAGAGCGGCATAGGTGAGGGTGAGCCGGGCGCGAATGGTCAACCGGCGGGCCCGGCCGATCGGCGTCTGCGGCGCGGCCGCGGCGAAACCATGGACATGCACGGCGTCAGTCCTCCTCTGCCGCCCCGAAACGGTAGCCAACGCCGACCACCGTCTGAATCACCCACGGTTTGCCGAGCCGCTTGCGCAAATGGGAGATGGTGACCCGCGGCGACGCCGTGAACGGATCGGCGTTCGCGTCCCACGCCTTCGCCAGCAGGGTCTCCGCCGACAGCACGTCACCGGCGGCCTTCATCAGGGTGTGCAGCACCGCAAACTCTTTGCGGCTCAGCCGCACCGGCTCACCATCGCGCCACACCTCGTGCCGCAGCGGATCCAGGCGCACCCCGTTGGCGTCCAGAATGGGTGCCCGCGCGGGCTGGCTGCGCCGCTCCAACGCGCGCAGGCGCACCACCAGCTCGGGAAACTCGAACGGCTTCACGAGATAGTCGTCGGCACCGATCTCGAAACCCTCGACACGTTCGGCCAGCGCGTGCGCGGCGGTCAGCATCAGGACACGGACCTCCGGGTGGGTGGCGGCGATGTGCCTGCAGACGTCGTCACCGTGCACCGTCGGCAGGTCGCGATCCAACACCACGACGTCGTAGTCGGTCAACGCGATCAGGTCGAGGGCCTCGGCGCCGTCGCCGCTGACGTCCACCGCCATCGACACACGTCGCAGGCCGGTGGCGATCGCCTGCGCCAGATAGGGCTCGTCTTCGACAACCAGGACGCGAATGGTGACTCCTCGATACGGTGGCCGCCCAGCCCGGCGGCTGCTGGTCGCAGCGGACGTCCTTTAACACTATGACAACACCGCCGTTCGTAGCGTTGTGCACATGCTCGATACCCAGTCGTTCGCCGCCGCCGCGGCACAGTCACCGCCGACAGCCGGCGGCGGCGGTCGCGCGCGCATCGTGGCCGTCGATGTTGCGCGCGCCCTCGCCCTCATCGGCATGATCGTGTCCCATCTCATGCCGCCGGAGGGCGCGTGGGGGCGGCTATTCCTCGGATTCCCGTCGGCACTGTTCGCCGTGCTGTCGGGTGTCTCGCTGGCGATCATGGCCGACCGCGGCATCCGTTCGGGTGGTGACGAACTCGCAGGCAGCCGCCACGCCCTGATGGTGCGCGGCGTGCTGTTGATCGCGCTCCAACAACTGGTGGCCCCGGTATCGGGCACGATCTTCGTGGTGCTGCAGACCATCGGCATCTGCTACATCGCACTGGCCTGCGCGCCGCGGTGGCGCACCAGAACGCTTGTGGTGCTTGCGGCGTGGCTGGTCGCGGCCTCGGCCGTCATCCACGCGGTGGCCAGTGTCACGGCGCTGCCCGTCCCTCTGCTGCCGCCGTACCCGGTGACCGTGTGGGCGGCACTGACCGTGGCCGGCATCCTGACGTACCGCCATCTTCTCGGTTCCACCACGGCGCAGGTGTGGACGCTCGTCGTCGGCGCCGCCATCGCGATCGCCGGTGCGGCACTGCGCAACGGTGCGATCGACTACGAGGCCACGCGGGCCGCCCGGGATCGCAACGGGCTCATCGGCGTTGCCCTCGTCGACCCAGCCCCGCACAGCGGGGGACTGCTCGATACCGTCACCGTCGCCGCCGGGGCGCTCGCGGCGCTGGCGCTGTGCCTGCTGGTGTGCCGCGGGCCGGTGAGCTGGACGCGGCCGCTGCAGGCGATGGGCTCGATGTCGCTCACGGTGTACGTGGCCCACCTCGTCTCCGCCGGACCGTTCTCGACCCCGAGCGCACCCGCATCGCTGCCGGTGCTGGGGTGGACCACCATCGTGGCGGCGCTTGCCGGTTCGACCCTGCTTTCGCTCTGGTTCCGGCAGGGGCCGTGCGAGTGGGTGATGACGCGCTGCTGCGCGCGCGCCGCCGACCGCACGTTGCCGCCACGCCCCGCACTCGCGCGCGGGTAGCGCGCCACCGACATCCGCCCTCGCAATCACATTCCGCTACGGACTCGTGGCCGCGCCGAATGCGCGGCCCATGGAAAGGATCAACATGTTCACCTCCCGTATGTTCGCCGCCGGTGCCGCCGGGTTCGCGCTCGCGGCGATGGGGCCGGCGGGAACGGCGCACGCCCTGCACAGCGACACCTTCGCCGAGGACAACGCCGAGTCCGCTGCGGTGGTGTCCGCGCAGATCTCCGACACCGGTTCGCTCGACGGCGACTGCACCGGCACCGCGATCGCGCCGCACTGGGTGCTCACCGCCCGGCACTGCATCGAGCCCTTCCCGACCCCGGGCGGCAGCATCCGGTTGGGCCAGGGCGACCAGCAGCGCCGGGTGCAGGTGGATCACTGGGAGGCCGCCCCTGCGGGGGACATCGCGCTGCTGCACACCGTCGAGGACATGGGGTTGGCCAGCTACCCGACGGTGTCGGACACGGTGCCCGGGTTGGGTGCCGCACGGCTGTACGGCTGGTCGCCGGACGGCAGCGGCAAGACAACGAAGCTACCGGTCGCGGAGGGGGAGATCACGGAACTCTTGGACATGTCGCTGTTCGAGGGCAAGCAGATGATCAACGTCGACACCCACAACGGCGGCAAGACGCAGCCGGGTGATTCCGGCGGCCCGCTTTTCGTGGACGGAAAGGTGGTCGGCACGCTGTCGGCCTCCCTGGGGGACGACAAGGACGGGATGTCCGATGTTGCCGCGTATGCGGTCGTCGCCGAGCAATACGACTGGGTGATGGAGACCATCGGCGGCAGGCAGGGCGCCGATGCGGGCACGTCCGGCGGCGGTGACCTCAACGCGGCCTGGCTGGTCGGCGGTGGTGGCGGCATGCTGGTGGCGATCGGCGCGTCGGTCATGGTCCTGCGCGGGCGCGGCAAGTCCGACGCGGGATAGCCGGCGCAGCGTCGATTGTCCCGGCACGCATATCGCTACACTCGGCACGATGCTCATCTGGATCAACGGTGCGTTCGGTGCGGGCAAGACACAGACTGCGTTCGAGCTGCATCGCCGCCTGCCGAACTCGCTGGTCGCCGACCCCGAGCTCATCGGGTTCGCGATCCACAAGATGCTGCCCGCTGGGGCGCGGGGCGACTTCCAGGACCGACCCCAGTGGAGATCGGCGGTGATCGAGACGCTCACCGACGCGGTGGCCGCCCACGACGGACCCGTCCTCGTTCCGATGACCCTCGTGCATCCGGACTACTTCGACGAGATCATGGCCGGACTCTCCGACAGGAACGTCGAGGTCAGGCACTTCGCCCTCGTCGCTGCACCGGACACCCTCCGCCGCAGGCTGCGGGCGCGCGGCGACTACTGGCTTGGCCGTGCCACCGGGCGCCAGGACACCTGGGCGATGCGCCAGATTCCTCGCTGCGTTCGGGCACTCGCGACCGAGCGCTTCGACGAACACGTCGGGACCGATGGTCGAGCCGTCGACGACGTCGTTGAGGAGATCGCGGCCCGCGCCGGTCTGGACCTCGCGCACGCCCGCCTGAGCGGCGCCCGCTCCCGGCTCCGGCGGGTGGCGGTCGGGATCCGCCATATCAGGATGTGAGGGCCTCCGCGCCTGCCCGCACGCTCGGAAATTGTGTGGACGCCCCTCCGTCGGGGTTGATAGCGTGCGCGGGACCGTGACATCACGCCAGGAGGTGAGACCCATGACCGCAGTAACCATGTGGGTGCTCCCACTCGTGTTCACGGTTCGGCGAACGACGTAGGTGTCGCCGGGAGCGCCCGAAACGAGGCACTCCCGAAAGGCAACACCATGCACTTCACCTCTGAGAACCTGCACGTCACGTGGGGGACGACCGCGGACGGCGTCGTCGAACGACACTTCACCCTCGGCGACATCACCGGTGTGCTCTGGTCACCGGCGGCCGGGACCGCGGGTGCACCGCTGCTGCTGTCGGGGCACGGCGGCGGCATGCACAAGAAGGCGCCGGGATTGGTGGCCGCCGCACTCCACGGCGTGACCACCCACGGATTCACCGTCGCCGCCATCGACGCACCCGGGCACGGCGACCGCCCCCGCAACGCACGGGACCAGCAGTGGGTCGACGCGATCCACCGGGCCCGGGCGGCATCCGAGCCGATCGCGCCGATCGTTGTCGATTTCAACCGGTCGGTCGCCGAGCGTGCGGTACCGGAATGGCGGGCGACCCTCGACGCCCTGCAGGCACTGCCGGAGATCGGTCCCGAGGCGCCGGTCGGCTACGGCGGCGTCATGCTGGGGGCCGTGACCGGGATGCTGCTGGCGGCGGCCGACTCCCGGATCGCGGCACTCAGCCTCGGGGCGGTGTTCGTGGACGACGCACTGATCGAGGCGGGGCGGAAGGTCACGGTCCCGGTCGAATGCTGGATTCCGTGGGACGCCGAGGGCATCGACCGTGCGGCCGCTGTGGCGTTGTTCGACGCCTTCGAATCGACGGACAAGACCCTCCACGCGTACTCGGGTGGACACCATCAGGTGCCCGACCCCGAACGCACCTGCTCGGCGCCGCTCTTCGTCCGACACCTCGGCCGGGGCGCAGGCCCGGCAGCGAGCTGACGTCACCGGTGGCGGTGTCCGGCGTTGTGCCGGGCACCGCCACCGCGTTTTTGCCGGTCAGGGCCGGAGCGGGACGCGGCTTCCGGCGCTGAACCGTGCGCCGATGCCGGGGTGAGACGACGCGGTTGCCAAGACATCTGCCGTCACAGTGACGTTTTGACCGAGGCCCCCGGGGGTCCAGTGTCGCTCGCGCAGGACGCCATCCTGCCGGGCCGCCGCGAGGGCGGCGAAACACCCCGCCTGTTGACGCGCGTCAACAGGCGTCCTCCGTGTCGATGCCGCAGTTCCCGGTCCGGCGCCGCGGCCATCCCAGTTTTCGCATCCCGGCTTCGCGGGCCACAGGGTCGCCCGCCACCCCCGTCGAGGGCAGGATCACGCCTGGTTCGGAGCGGATCCGGGCCGGATTTCTAACTCACCATAAGGGGGGATTATGACGATTAGGATCTCGCGTTTCATTACCACCTCCGTTACGTAACGTGTCGTGTAATGTTACGAAACATGATCGAGGATGGCACCGCGCCGGAACCCGCACCCGGAGACGACGGAAGCGCGCCTCGCGCGCGGCCGGGGCGCCCACGCAAGTACGCCAGCGACGCCGACCGGGTCCGCGCGTTTCGCGCCCGCCAGAAGACCCGCGACCAGCAGGGAGACATCGACGCCACCTCGTCCGCGGCGCCCGACGAGGTGGTCGGGTCCCTCGAACGCACGCTGACGGATCTGCGGACGGTCACCGGCACCGCGCTCGACCAGTTCACGCTCGCCGCTCGCCAGATCACCGCGGCGGTCGACCGGCTGACCGATCCGGCGGCGATCGACGGCGCCCTGCACCGCGCGGGCATCGAACTCGCGCAGACGAAGGCGGCCTACGAGACCGAACTGAAGGACCTGCGTGCCCGGCACGAGACCGCCCTCGACGATCGAACCAATGCGGACGCCGCGGTGGAGGCGGTCGATGCCGAACTGGCCGCCGCGCTGGCCGACCACCGGGCCGAGGTCGACCGGCTGACGACCGACCACCGCGGCGTCGTCGACGATCTCGAACGGGCACACCGGATCCGACTGGGGGAGACCACCGAGCAGATCGTGGCGCTCGAGGAGGACCGGGATTCCCGACTTGCCGCGGCAGCGGCGGAGGTCGAGGCGCTGCGCATCCGGCTGCGCGAGTCCGACGGGCGGGCGGAGGCGGCACACCAGCGGGCCGCGACCGCCGAACTGGCCGCCGACACCGCCCGGCAGCGGGCCGCCGAGGACGGCGAGACCGCCGCGCGACACCTCGCTCAGGTCACGGCGGTGTCGGAACAGCGCATCGTCGAACTGCGGTCGGCGGCCGAGAAGGCCGCCGCGGCCGCAGCCACCACCATCGCGCGGCTCGAGCAGTCCGTCGAGCACGAACGCGGCGCCGCCGCCGATGCCCGGCACCGGGTCGACACGCTCCGCGACGAACTCGAGCAGTCCCGCGTCGACGCCGGGCAGGCGCGGACCGCGGAGTCCGCGCTCCGCGAGCAGCTGGCTGACCTTCGCGCAGCGACCGCCGCTCCGCGGAAACCGACCGGTGACCGCGACCGGGCAGCCGGGTGATCCCCGGGGTAGTGGTCACCCGCACGTTGAACACTGATTCGACGTCTGTCAATATTGATGTATGTCGATATACAATGGTTCGGGCGGCGAGCTCTGCTGCTCACCGCTGACGAGCGAGCCCCTGACCGAGGACTGGGCCGGGGACTTGGCCCGAATGTTCAAGGCACTCGGGGATCCGGTGCGGCTGCGAATGCTGAGCCTGATCGCCAGCCACGAGAGGGGAGAGGCCTGCGTCTGCGACATCTCGCCCGCGTTCGACCTGTCCCAGCCGACCATCTCCCACCACCTGAAGGTGCTGCGTGAGGCCAGCCTGCTCGACTGCGAGCGACGCGGGACCTGGGTGTACTACCGGGTGATCCCGTCCGCGCTCGCGCAGTTGTCGGCCGTGCTGTCCTCCGAGTCCGGCGTCGTCGCTGGCTCGGCCTGCGGGTCCGCGGAGGCATCCCGGTGACCGATACCACCGCCCACCCCGCTGTTGTTGGCAAGCTCTCGACCCTGGACCGGTTCCTGCCGGTATGGATCGGCGTCGCGATGGTTGCCGGACTGCTGCTCGGCAGGGGAATCCCCGGCCTCGGCGACGTCCTGTCCGCCGTGGAGATCGACGGCATCTCCCTGCCGATCGCCCTCGGCCTGCTGATCATGATGTACCCGGTGCTCGCGAAGGTCCGCTACGACCGCCTCGACACCGTCACCGGCGACCGCAGGCTCCTGATCGGATCGCTCGCGCTCAACTGGGTCCTCGGCCCGGCCCTGATGTTCGCGCTCGCCTGGATCTTCCTCGCGGACCTGCCCGAGTACCGGACCGGGCTGATCATCGTCGGCCTGGCCCGCTGCATCGCCATGGTGATCATCTGGAACGACCTCGCCTGCGGGGACCGCGAGGCCGCGGCCGTCCTGGTCGCGATCAACTCGGTGTTCCAGGTGATCATGTTCGCGGTCCTTGGCTGGTTCTACCTCTCGGTCCTGCCCGGCTGGCTGGGTCTGGAGCAGACCACGATCGACGCCTCACCGTGGCAGATCGCGAAGTCGGTGCTGATCTTCCTCGGCATCCCGCTGCTCGCCGGGTTCGTGACCCGCCGCTACGGGGAGAAGGCCAGGGGCCGCGAGTGGTACGAGTCGACGTTCCTGCCGCGGATCGGGCCGTGGGCGCTGTACGGGCTGCTGTTCACGATCGTGATCCTGTTCGCCCTGCAGGGCGAGCAGATCACCTCCAACCCGGTGGACGTGGTCCGGATCGCGATCCCGCTGCTGGCGTACTTCGCGGTCATGTGGGGCGGCGGCTACCTGCTCGGCGCGGCGATGGGTCTCGGGTACGAGCGCACCACCACCCTCGCGTTCACCGCGGCGGGCAACAACTTCGAACTCGCGATCGCCGTCGCGATCGCCACCTACGGCGCCACGTCGGGGCAGGCCCTGGCCGGGGTGGTCGGGCCGCTGATCGAGGTGCCCGTCCTGGTCGCGCTGGTGTACGTCTCACTCGCCCTGCGTCGGCGTTTCGCTGCACCGGCACCGACGATCGGCGCCGCGGCGCCGGTGAAGGAGTCCTGACCCGATGGCAACACCGTCCGTGCTGTTCGTCTGCGTCCACAACGCCGGCCGCTCCCAGATGGCCGCCGGTTTCCTCGCCGCGCTGGCCGGCGACCGCATCGAGGTCCGGTCCGCGGGCAGCGCGCCCGCGGATCGGGTCAACCCGGCCGCCGTGCAGGCGATGGCCGAGGTCGGCATCGACATCTCCGCCGAGAACCCGAAGATCCTGACCGCCGACGCCGTCGAGGCGTCGGACGTGGTGATCACGATGGGGTGCGGCGACACCTGCCCGGTGTTCCCCGGCAGGTCCTACCGGGACTGGACCCTCGACGACCCGGCGGGGCAGGGTGTCGAGGCGGTGCGGCCGATCCGCGACGCGATCCGGGGCAGGGTCGAGGCCCTTGTCGCGGAACTGACCGTGCAGCCGGTCACCGGCGTTCAGCAGCAGCCGCGTCCTGCCGCCGCGTCCTCGTCCACACGCTCGTCCGCGGGCGCGCCGGTGCCGCAGCAGACGCCCCCGTCGGCGCCGCGCGGGCCGTCGAGATGCGCCGGGCTGGTGCCGAAGGTGTCCGAGTCGGCGAGGACGGTGTAGACCTCCCACCGTTCACCGGCGGGGCCGGTGACCCACACCTTGTCCTGGGTGGCGAAGCAACAGGTGGTGCCGATCTCCTCGTCGGTGAACAGTCCCTCCTCGGTCAGCCGCGCGATCTCCGCGTGCACCCGCTCCGACGATTCGACCTCCACCCCGAGGTGGTTGATCGTGCCGCCCTTACCGGGGTTCTCGAGCAGCACGAGTTTGAGCGGGGGCTCGGCGATCGCGAAGTTCGCGTACCCGGGCTTCAGCTTCGCGGGTGCGGTGCCGAACAGTTTCGAGTAGAACGTGACCGCCTCCTGCAGGTCGTCGACGTTGAGTGCGAGTTGTGCGCGTGACATGACCGCCTACCTTTTCTATATATGTCGAAGTGTTCCGACTACAGAGTGCGCCACCTTTTCGACATAAGTCAAGAGCCTAGGTAGGATCGGCGTCATGCCGAAAGCCCTGCCGGTCATCGACGTCAGCGCACCGATCTGCTGCGCACCGGTGTCCGCCGCGCCGATCAGCGACGACGACGCCCTGCACCTGGCACTGCGCCTCAAGGCGCTCGCCGATCCGGTCCGCATCAAGCTGATGTCGATCCTGCTGACCGCCGCCGACGGCGAGGTGTGCACGTGCGACCTCGCCGCAGGCGTCGGCCTCGCCGAGTCCACCGTCAGCCACCACCTCGGCCAGCTCAAGCGGGCAGGCATGGTCGAGTCCGAGCGGCGCGGCATGAACGTCTTCCACCGCCCCCGCGCCGACTCCCTCGACGCCCTGCGCCTGGTCCTCGACCCGCACTGCTGCGCCTGACCGGGGGATCGGCGGCGCCCGCCGCTCGCGAGTTGGTCGTTTCCCCACCGATCCGGCGCCGAATCACGGGAAAACAACCAACTCGCGTGTGACGTCTTCCGTCCCCGGCCCGGGAGAAAATCGGGCGTCTCGGACGTTGACAGGACGAGAGCCTCCCGTGACGGGCGCTTCCATCGAAAGGACCGACATGATCCCCGCGCTGTTCGTGCTGTACCTCGTCGTCGAGGTCGCGGCGGTGGTCTGGATCGGCAGCGCCATCGGCGTCGGCTGGACCATTCTGCTGTTCCTCGCGATCTGGGCCGTCGGCCTGTGGCTGGTCCGCTCGCAGTTCCGCCGGGTGCTCGCGCAGTTCCGGGACGCCGGCCAGGACACCGCCGCGGTCGGCGGCGCGGTCGCCGACGGCGCCCTTGTCACCGCGGGCACCGTGCTGCTTGTCGTGCCCGGCCTGGTCACGGGCGTCCTCGGGCTGCTGATGCTGATGCCGCCGACGCGGTGGGCACTGCGCCCGCTTGCGGTGCTGCTCGGTGGGCGCAGGCTCGCGATGGCCACCGCCGGTGGCGCCGCGGGCGCCGGGATGTATGCCCGCACCCGCCGCACCACCGTCGTCGACGGCGTGATCGTGGAGGACGTCGTGGTCGACCACGGCGCCGACAGCCCGACCCGGATCACCGACCCGCTCGCGATCGAGGGCGAGGTGGTCCTTCCCGATCCCCGTCGACACCCCGGAACGGGCGGGCGGGCACACTGAGAACCCGTGAGTACCCAACTGTTGGTCGGCGGCCGCATCTACAGCCCGTCGGCACCGGATGCGACGTCCATGGCGGTCACCGACGGCACCGTCGTCTGGGTCGGTGAGGACCGGCCCGGGCGGGCCCTGCACCCGGACGCGGAGATCGTCGACCTCGACGGCGCGTTCGTCGCCCCCGGCTTCGTCGACACGCACGTCCACACCACCGCCCTCGGTCTCACCCTGACCGGGTTGGACGTGGCGGGCGCCCGGTCCCTGCGCGAATGCCTCGACCTGCTGCGGGCCCACGCCGCCGAGCACGACGACGCCGTCATCTGGGGGCAGGGCTGGGACGAGACCGGCTGGCCCGACGCCGACCGCGGACCGACCACCGCCGAACTCGACGCCGCCGCCCCCGGCCGCGCCGTCTACCTGTCCCGGATCGACGCGCACTCCGCCGCCTGCTCGACGCCGCTGCGCAGCGCCGCCCGCGTCCCCGGCGAGACGCCCGTCACCGCGGACGAGCACCATCGGGTCCGGGCCGCCGCCCGCGACCTGCTCACCGCGGGGCAACGGGCCGCCGCCCGGGCCGCCGCCCTGGACCGGGCCGCCTCCTACGGCATCGTCGCGGTCCATGAATGCGCCGGGCCCGACATCGCGGGCCGAGCCGACCTCGCCGAACTGCTCGCCACCGACCACGGCGTGCAGGTCCGCGCCTACTGGGGGCAGGCCGTCACCAGCCCCGACGAAGCGCGGGCGATGATCGCCGAGACCGGGGCGCACGCCCTCGGCGGCGACCTGTTCGTCGACGGCGCGATCGGCTCCCGCACCGCGTGGCTGTCGCAGCCGTACGCCGACCGGCCGCACACCGGCACCGCCCACCTCGACGTCGACGCGATCGCCGCGCACGTGCGGTCCTGCACCGAGGCCGGGATCCAGGCCGGATTCCACGTCATCGGCGATGCCGCCGTCGCCGCCGCCGTCGCGGGCATCGAGCGGGTCGTCGCCGAACTCGGCGGGCCCGCGGTCGCGTCCTGCGGGCACCGCCTCGAACACGTCGAGATGATCGACGCCGAGCAGTCCGCGAAGCTCGCCGCGTGGGGTGTCGTTGCCAGCGTCCAGCCCGGATTCGACGCCCAGTGGGGCGGACCGGACGGCATGTATGCCCGCGCGCTCGGCGCCGACCGCGCGGCCGCGATGAACCCGTACGCGGCGATGGCCGCGGCCGGGGTGTCGCTCGCGATCGGCTCCGATGCCCCGGTCACGCCGCTGAACCCGTGGGACTCGCTGCGCGCGGCTGCCCACCACCGCACCGAGGGCGCCGGCATCTCGCCGCGTGCCGCGTACGCCGCGGCCACCCGCGGTGCGTGGCGGGCCGGCGGCGTGCGGGACGGGCTGGCAGGCACCCTGGTTCCCGGCGCCCCCGCCTCGTACGCGGTGTGGGAGGCGGGCGACCTGGTCGTCACCGCGGCGAAGGACACGGTGCAACGGTGGTCGACCGACCCGCGGTCCCGGGTGCCCGCGATGCCGCGGCTCGACGACGACGCCCCGAACCCGGTGTGCCTGCGCACCGTGCACCGCGGCGTCACCATCCATGAGCGCTGACGTCGACGCGGCGCCCGGCCTGCTGCGGCGGGCGGCGCCGATCCTGCGGGATTCCGTCGCCGCGGTCGTCGCCGGGCTGCTGCTGTTCGCGAGCTTCCCGCCGCGGCCGCTGTGGTTCCTGGCCCCGGTCGGCATCGGGCTGCTCGTCCTCGTCCTCACCGGATGGGGGAGCGGCCCGCGCCGGATGCGGGCCGGGTTCGGGTACGGCTACCTCGCCGGGCTCGGGTTCCTGCTGCCCCTGCTGCCGTGGATCGGCGTGTACGTCGGCCCGGTGCCGTGGCTTGCGCTGTCCGCCGTCGAGGCGCTGTTCGTCGGGCTGTTCGGTGCGCTCGCGGTCACGGTCGCACGGCTGCCGCTCGCGCCGCTGTGGATCGCCTGCACCTGGTCGATGACCGAATGGCTGCGGTCATCGGTGCCGTTCGGCGGATTCCCCTGGGGCCGGCTGGCGTTCGGCCAGTCCGAGGGCCTGCTGCTGTCCCTCGCGAGCATCGGTGGGGCGCCGCTGGTCAGTTTCGCGGTCGCGCTGACCGGTACCGGCCTTGCCGCCCTGGTCGCCGGGCTGACCGGAACGCCGCGACGCTGGGCACCGGCCGCCGCGCTCACCCTGATCGCCCCGGTCCTCGCGGCCGCGCTGTCGCCGACCCTGCCGGGCATGGACGCCGCGGACAGCGACCTCACCGACACCGGCACGATCACCGTCGCCGCCATCCAGGGCGGCGTCCCACGCCTCGGCCTCGACTTCAACGCGCAGCGCCGCGCCGTCCTCGACAACCACGTCGCCGAGACACTCGACCTCGCCACCGACGTCGACGCCGGGGACGTGCCCCGGCCGGACATCGTCATCTGGCCGGAGAACGCCTCCGACATCGACCCCCTCCGCAATCGTGATGCCGCCGCCGCGATCACCGCCGCCGCCCGCGCCGTCGGCGCCCCCATCCTCGTCGGCACAGTGCTCGTCAACGGCGACGGCACCACCACCAACTCGGTCATCGTCTGGGACCCCGCCACCGGCCCCGGCGACCGACACGACAAGAAGATCATCCAACCGTTCGGCGAGTACCTGCCGTACCGCGACTTCTTCCGGCACTTCTCCGAGTACGCCGACCGCGCGGGCAACTTCGTCCCCGGCGACGGGGACGGCGTCGTGCAGGTGACCACCGGCCGGGGGTCGGGGGAGCCGACCACCATCCCGGTCGGCGTCGCCACCTGCTACGAGGTCGCCTTCGACCGGGCCCTGACCGAGGCCGTGCGGGGCGGCGCCCAGCTCATCGCCGTCCCCACCAACAACGCCACGTTCGGGGACACGGAGATGACCTACCAGCAGCTCGCGATGTCGCGGCTGCGGGCGGTCGAGCACGGCCGGACCGTTGTCGTCGCCGCAACCTCCGGCGTCAGCGCGATCGTCGGCCCCGACGGAACCGTGCAGGAATCTTCATCACTTTTCACCCCGACGACCCTGGTGGCGCAGGTTCCGCTGCGCGACTCCACTACGCTGGCTACTCGGTTCGGCCCGATCCCGGAGTTCGCTCTGTGCGTCGGCGCCGCCCTGGCCCTGCTCGCCGCCGCGCTGCACTCCGCAGCGCAGAGGCGGGCGCGGCAGGCCGCACCCTCAACTGACGGTGTGGATGTTCACGGAAAGAACCAGCCTCGGCTGGGGGAGAGGATCGAATGAGCGCGGGCACGCCGACCGGGGACACGCCGAGCTCCCACACCCTGGTGATCATCCCGACGTACAACGAGCGGGAGAACATCGCACTGATCATCGGGCGGCTGCACGCGGCGCTGCCCGGCACCCATGTCCTCGTCGCCGACGACGGCAGCCCCGACGGCACCGGCGACATCGCCGACAAGCTTGCCGCCGACGACACCGCCGGGCGCATCCACGTCATGCACCGCACCGAGAAGAACGGTCTCGGCGCCGCATACATCGCTGGCTTCCGGTGGGCCCTCGAACGGGACTACCAGGTGATCGTCGAGATGGACGCCGACGGCAGCCACGCCCCCGAACAGCTGCACCGCCTGCTCGACAAGATCGACGCGGGCGCCGACGTCGTCGCGGGCTCGCGGTACGTGCCCGGCGGCAGCGTCGTCAACTGGCCCAAGCGCCGCGAGATCCTCTCCCGCGGCGGCAACATCTACTCCCAGCTCGCGCTCGGCGTGAAGATCAAGGACATCACCGGCGGCTACCGGGCCTACCGGCGCACCGTCCTCGAGACCCTCGACCTCGGCGCCATCGAGTCCGCGGGCTACTGCTTCCAGATCGACATGGGGTGGCGGGCACTGCAGGCCGGGTTCACGATGGTCGAGGTGCCGATCACGTTCACCGAGCGGGAGCTCGGCGAATCGAAGATGTCCGGCAACATCATCACCGAGGCGTTCACGAAGGTCCTCGGCTGGGGCATGACCAACCGGTGGCGCAAGCTGCGCGCCCTGGTCGGCAGGTAGGCCGCAGCGGACAGAAACGGCCCCGGAGGATCACCCTCCGGGGCCGTTCTCGTCGATGTCCGCTACGCGCCGCGGCGCTTGGTCTTCAGGAGTTCCAGGCGCTCCTTGAGCAGCTCGTCCAGCTCCTCGATGGAGCGGCGCTCGAGCAGCATGTCCCAGTGGGTGCGCGGCGGCTTGACCTTCTTCGCCTCGGGCGCTGCACCCTCGAGGAGGGTGCCCTCCAGCCCGTTCTTGCACAGCCAGGTGCCGGGGATTTCGGCCTCGTCGGCGAACGGGACGTCAAACTCCTCGCCGTTGTCGCAGCGGTACCGGGCGATCCGTCGGGGCGCGAGATCGTGATCACGGTCGGTCTCGTAGCTCACCGCACCGAGACGGCTGCCCCGAAGTACGCGATCTGCCATGGTGGTGATTCCTCTCCTCGGTCGTCACGCGAGCACGCCTGGGCCGGTGGGCCCTGGGCGTTCACTCCACTACAACGACACGTACTCCCGAATGGTTCCCGCGCTGAGCGCAGAATCAACCGCCATCCTACCGGTGGGGTGGGCGGATCCCACCCCAAGGGTGACTCCCGGCCAGCGTCCGGTTGCGGCAGTGTCGACCCGTGACAGGCCACCCCACCGGCATCCGCAGGAGCCCCCATGAACTGCCGAGACGACACGTGCCGACGGCACCGTCCGCACCTCCTCCTACCCGCGAGTAGGGTGGGACGCGTGCCCATCTCCCGTCGCCTCGAATCATGTGTGTGGTGCGGCAGGGAGGTTCCCGACGCCGGTGTCGGCCGTCGGCGCCGCTACTGCAGGCAGTCCTGTCGGCAGCGCGCATATGAGCAGCGGTCGGCGGTGAAGGGCACGACGATCGCCCCGGACTCGACGATCCTCACCGCCGCCGAGGCCGAGGCCGCGATGGATCGGATGTTCGAGGTGCGCTGCGCCGCCGAGGACGTCGCCACCGCGGCGGCGGAGGGCGCGGATCCGGAGGAGATCGCTCGACTGTGCGCGACCCTGGTCGGGTTGGCCCGGAACGCCGAACGGCTTCGGTGACCTTTTCGTCACCTGTAAAAGCCCTGTACAGGGGCCCGTTCGGGTAACGCTGGTGTCCGTGGTCTCGACAAAGCCACAGACGAACAATTACACAGGCGGCGGTGTACGGCGCCCATTACGCTGAACACAACGTTGAATCTGAGAACACGCCGAAACCGCATCGCAACTATCCCTTTGCGTGAGGATTACGATGAAGGATTCTTCCTCTGTTGATCCCGGCCGCGACGCAGACTCCTCCGTGTCGGGCGCGTCCGGTGCCTTCCCACTGTCCGCGGTCCAGCGGACGATGTGGTTCTCCCAGCAGCTCAACCCCACCGTGCCGACATTCATCGCGCAGTACGTGGAACTGCACGGGGACATCGACATACCGCTGCTGCGGGAGGCCGCGCTCACCGCGGCGCACGAGTTCCAATCGCCGTTCCTGACGTTGGTCGAGATCGACGGCGAGCCGCGGCAGATCGTGGACCCGTCGATCGACACCCAGATCGGGTTCTTCGACTTCCGCGGCGAACGGGACCCGATGGCCGCGGCGCACGCCTGGATCGACACCGACTACGTGACGCCGATCCGGATCACCAGGGACCGCCTGGTGGAGATGACGATTCTCCAGGTCGGCGACCGCGACTACCTGTGGTACACCAGGATTCACCACGTCGCGCTCGACGGCTACAGCGGCATGACGATGGTCAACCGGATCGCCGCGCTGTACACCGCGGCCGCGAAGGGCGTCGAACCGGAGCCGAGCCGGGCGCTGGACCTGCGTCAGGTGTACGACCTGGACGTCAAGTACCGGGAATCGGGCAGATTCGCCTCCGACCGCGAGTACTGGGCGGAGCACGTGCGCGGCATCGAGAACGGATCCACCCTCGCCGGGCGGGAGGGTCCGGTGTCCGCGCGCAGCCGCCTCGAAAGTGCCGCCCTCTCACCCGAGGGCCTGCACCGCCTCGGCGCGTCCGACGACCGATACGGCGGCACCTCGGCCGCGGTGCTGATCGCCGCGTTCGCGTGCTACCTCTCCCGGATGACCGGGCGCCGCGACGTGCTGGTCAACCTTCCGGTGTCGGCGCGGACCACCGCACCGCTGCAACGCTCCGGCGGCATGCTGGTCAACGTCGCACCGCTGAACATCACCGTCGCCGACGACGACACCGTCGGGACCCTGGTGCAGCGGGTGCAGCTGGAACTGATGGGCGCGCTGCGGCACCAGCGATGCTCGATCGAGGACATCCGCCGCGACGCCGGACTCACCGGCGCCCGCCAGGGCCTGTCCGGACCGATGGTCAACGTGATGCTGTTCCGGCAGGAGATCACCCTCGGGTCGGTGGTCGGGGAGTACCACATCGTCACCTCCGGCCCGGTGCAGGACCTGCTGGTGAACATCTACCAGAGCGGATCGCCCGCCCGGACGCTGGTGGACTTCCGCGGCAACCCGAACCGGTACGGATCGGACGAACTGCACGACCATCACCAGAGCTTCGTCGCCCTCACCGAGGAGTTCCTCGCCGCGGGCCGGGACACCCCGATCACGACGATCCACCCCGAGTCGGCGGCCGTCGGCGCCGAGGCGATGCGGGCGGCCGCCGACGTCGACTTCTGGCGCACCGAGCTGGCCGGGCTGCCCACCGCGCCCACCCTGCCCGGCGTCGACCCCGGCCTGCGGCAACCCGGCTACACCACCACCGAGTTCGATCTCGATCCCGACACCGTCGCCGGGGTGCGCCGCGTCGCCGCGGCGCTGGGCGTTCCCGACGCCGCGGTATGCCACGCCGCCGTTGCGGTCCTCGTCGGACGCCTCACCGGCACCGACGATGTTGCGATCACCACCAACGTCGCCGCGGCGGGCGGCGGTGGCCTCCCGATCCGCACCGTCCTCGATGGGGCCGCCCCGTTCGCCGACCTCGTCAGCGCCGTCGCCGACCGGTATCGCCGCGCCGCCGACCACGGCGGCACGGCAGGCACCCGGATCGCCGCCGACCTCGACCTCCCCACCCTCCCGGTCGCGATCCCCGCGCCCGAATCCGAGCCCGCGCCCGACGACGCCGACCTGGTGCTGCAGTTCCGCGAGCCGACCGCGCCGGACCTGCCCCCGTCGCTGGTCGTGCACCACGCCAACGACGTGGCCGTTCCCGAGGTCGTTGCCGCGCTCGTCGCCCGCCTGGACCGGGTCCTGACCCGCGCCGTCGCCGAACCCGACCGGCCGTGCGGCGACCTGCCGCTGATGTCCGCGACCGAGGCCGGGGCCCTGACCCCGGTGTGGGGTGGTGCGCCAGCCCCGGACCGCACCCTGGCCGGGATCCTGGCGGACGCCGTCGCCGCCGGACCCGACCGGGTCGCCGTCGTCGACGGCGACCGCGCCCTCGACTACCGGGAACTCGACTCCCGGTCCGACACCCTCGCCGCGCTGCTCGCCGCCCGCGGGATGGGGCCGGGTTCCGTCGTCGCGCTGTCGATCGCCCGATCCGTTGACTCGGTGACCGCGGTGTGGGCGGTCGCGAAGACCGGGGCCGCATTCGTTCCGGTGGACCCGAACTATCCGGCGGACCGGATCGAGCACATGCTCACCGACTCCGGCGCCGCCCTCGGACTGACCACGCGGGACCACCGGCGGCAGGTCCCCGACCTGGTCGACTGGCTCGACGTCGACGACCTCGACCGGCTCGCCGCCGCCGCACCCGACAGCCCCGCACCCGACGGCGGCGCGGCGGGACCGCGGCACGGGACCCGCCTCGACGACGCCGCCTACCTGATCTACACGTCCGGCTCGACGGGCGTCCCGAAGGGCGTGGTGGTCACCCACCGGGGTCTGGCGAACCTCGCCGAGGACGTCCAGGAGCGGTTCACGATCACCCCCGACTCCCGCACCCTGCACTTCTCGTCCCCAAGCTTCGACGCGTCGATCCTGGAGCTGCTGCTCGCCGTCGGCGCCGGCGCGACGATGGTGATCGCGCCGCCCGCCATCTACGGCGGCGCCGAGCTCGCCGAGCTGCTGCGCCGCCACCGGGTCACGCACGCGTTCATCACCCCGGCCGCGCTGGCGTCCGTCGACCCGACCGGGCTCGACGCCCTGCGCTGCGTGATCACCGGCGGCGACGTGTGCCCGCCGGAACTGGTCCGGCAGTGGGCTGTCTCACATACCCCGAGTCCGCGAGGAGTGCCCGGCCGGGTGCTGTTCAACGCGTACGGACCGACGGAGTCGACGGTGGTGGCGGGGATCAGCTCCCCGCTCGACCCCGACCGCCCGGTCACCATCGGCGGCCCCTCCCTCGGTAGCGGCTCGATGGTGCTCGACGAGCGGCTGCACCCGGTGCCGGTCGGGGTGACCGGCGAACTGTACGTGACGGGCCCGAGCCTGGCCCGCGGCTACCGGAACCGGCCCGGCACCACCGCCGAACGGTTCGTCGCCGACCCGTTCCGGCCGGGCAGCAGGATGTACCGGACCGGGGACCTGGTGCGGTGGAACCGGTTCGGGGAACTCGAGTACCTGGGCCGCAGCGACTTCCAGATCAAGATCCGCGGATTCCGGATCGAGCTCGGCGAGATCGACTCGGTCCTGCGCGGCGACCCGGCCGTCGCGTTCGCGGTCACCGCCGGGCACGCCCGGCCGTCCGGGGACACGGCACTCGTCGGGTACGTCCTTCCCGCCGACGGCGCGGCGGTCGACACCGCGGCCCTGCTGGCGCGCGCCGCGGACGCCCTGCCCGCGCACATGGTGCCCGCGGCGATCGTCGTCCTCGACCGGGTGCCGCTGACCCCGGCGGGCAAGGTGGATCGACGGGCGCTGCCGGAGCCCCGCTTCGACGCGACCGGCACCGAGTACCGGGAGCCGTCGACGGACACCGAGCGCCGCATCGCGGCCGTGTTCACCGACGTCCTCACCGCCGCCCGGGTCGGCGTCGACGACAGCTTCTTCGACCTCGGCGGCGACTCCCTGATCGCCACCAGGGTGATCGCGCGGACCAACGCCGCGCTCGGCAGTTCGCTGGGGGTGCTGGACCTGTTCGAGGCGCCGACCGTCGCGTTGCTCGCGCGGCGCGCCGGGGAGGCGGGCGGCGCGTCCCGTCCGGAACTGGTGGCGCGGGAGCACGTCGGGCCGGTGCCGGTCTCGATGGCGCAGCAGCGGATGTGGGTGGTCAACCAGCTCGACACGACGTCGGCGGTGTACAACATTCCGATCGCGGTGCGCCTGACCGGCGACCTGGACGTGGCCGCCCTGACCGCCGCGCTCGGGGACGTGGTGCAGCGGCACGCGACGCTGCGGACCGTCTTCCCGAACACCCCGACCGGGCCGGTGCAGCAGGTCCGGTCCGCTGCCGAGTCGACCCCCGACCTGACGCCGGTGGACGTGCCGGTCGACCGGCTGCGCCCGCGGGTGCGGGCGCTGGCAACCGCCGGGTTCGACGTGACCGCCGCCACCCCGCTGCGCGCGACGCTGCTGCGCATCGACCCGACCACGCACGTGCTGGTGCTGGTGGTGCACCACATCGCCGCCGACGGCCTGTCGATGGGGCCGCTGTCCCGGGATGTGCTCGCCGCGTACGCCGCCCGGGTTGCCGGCGCGGCGCCGGACTGGGCGCCGCTGCCGGTGCAGTACGCGGACTACGCGCTGTGGCAGCGGGCCCTGCTCGGGTCCGTCGACGACCCGGACAGCCTGATGTCCCGGCAGCTGCGGTACTGGACCGACGCCCTCGACGGCGCCCCGGAGGTGTTGTCCCTGCCCGCCGACCGGCCGCGGCCCGCGCAGGCGTCGATGCGCGGCGGCACCGTCGACGTCACCGTCGATCCGGTATTGCACCGGCGGCTGCACGCTCTCGCGCACCGGCACGGCACCAGCCTGTTCATGGTGCTGCACGCGGCGCTGGCGGTGCTGCTGTCCCGGTCCAGCGGAGAATCCGACATCTCGATCGGATCGCCGGTGTCGGGGCGGGGGGAGGCGGGCCTCGACGACCTGGTCGGCATGTTCGTCGGCACCCTGGTGCTGCGGGCCCAGGTCGACCCCGCCGAACCGTTCACCGCGCTGCTGGACCGGGTCCGCGCCGGCGACCTGGCCGCGATGGGGCGGACCGACCTACCGTTCGAGATCCTCGTCGACGCGATGCACCCGACCCGGACCACGGCGCACTCGCCGCTGTTCCAGGTGATGCTGGTGCTGCAGGGCGCGGTCGAGGCGCACCTCGAACTGCCCGGCGTCGACGCCGACGTCACCGATGTGGACACCGGCACCGCGAAGTTCGACCTGCAGGTGATCGCCACCGAGCACACCGGCAGCGATGGGGAACCGGGCCCCCTCGACACCCAGTTCGCCTACGCCCGTGACCTTTTCGATCACACCACGATGTCGTCGATGGCCGACCGGTTCGTTCGCGTCCTCGAGGAGGTGGCCGCGGACCCGGAGGCCCTGGTCGGGGACCTGCGGACCGTCGGCGCGGACGAGCGGCGTCGGGTCGTGCAGGACTGGAACGACACCGCCGTCGCCGTCGACGGCGCCCGCACCCTCCCCGAACTGCTCCGGCAGCAGGTAGACCGGACCCCCGACGCGGTCGCGGTGGTCTTCGGGGACCGGTCCTGGACGTACGCCGCGTTCGCGGACCGGGTCGATGCGCTCGCCAGCGTGCTGCGCGCCCGCGGGGTGGGGCCGGAGTCCCGGGTCGCGGTGGCGTTGCGCCGTTCCGACGACCTGCTCCTGGCGATCCACGCGGTGATCCGGGCCGGCGCCGCCTACGTGCCGCTCGACCCGGATCATCCGCCCGCCCGCACCCGGCATGTCCTCGACAGCGCGGCACCGGTGTGCGTGTTGACCGCAGGCGAGCACCGCGGCGTTCTGCCCGACACCGTGGACGTGCTCGACCTCGACACCCTCACCGCACCCGACACCGCCGCCGCCGACTTCCCGGTGCCGCACCCGGACTCGGCCGCCTACGTCATCTACACGTCCGGGTCCACCGGCACCCCGAAGGGGGTCACCGTCACGCACCGGGCGATCGTCAACCGGCTGCGGTGGATGCAGGACGGCTACCCGCTCGACGGGTCCGATGTGGTCCTGCAGAAGACGCCGGTCACCTTCGACGTGTCGGTGTGGGAGTTGTTCTGGCCGCTGATGACCGGTGCCCGGCTGGTGATCGCCGCCCCCGACGGGCACCGCGACCCCGACTACCTGTCCCGGGTCATCGCCGCCGAGCACGTCACCACCGTGCACTTCGTGCCGTCGATGCTGGCGACGTTCCTGTCCGCCGCCCGACCCGAGGAATGTGCGGGGCTGCTGCGGGTGTTCACCAGCGGCGAGGCGCTGCCGCCCGCGACGGCCGAGGTGTTCCGCCGGTTCTGCGGCGCCGCCCTGCACAACCTGTACGGGCCGACGGAGGCGGCGGTCGACGTCACTGCATGGGAGGTGTCCGCCGCCGACACCACCGACATCCCGATCGGGGCGCCGGTGTGGAACACCCGCCTGTACGTGCTCGATTCGCGGCTGCACCCGGTCCCGGTGGGGGTGCGAGGCGAGCTGTACCTGGCGGGCGTGCAGATCGCCCGCGGCTACGTCGGCCGCCCGGACCTGACCTCGGACCGGTTCGTCGCCGACCCGTTCGGCGGCGCGGGCGAGCGGATGTACCGCACCGGCGACGTGGTGCGCTGGCTCGAACGCCCCAGCCGCGCCCCGGGGCACCCCAGCGCGGGCGTCCTCGACTACCTGGGCCGCACCGACTTCCAGGTCAAGCTGCGCGGGCAGCGCATCGAACTCGGCGAGGTCGAGGCCGCCCTCCTCGCGGCGCCCGGCGTCGCGCAGGCGGTGGCCGTCACCCACCACGACGACATCACCGGCGACTCCCTGATCGGGTACGTCGTCGCGGAGCCGGGCGTCGACGTGGACCCGGCGGCGGTGCGGGCGGCGGCGGCCGCCGAGCTGGCCGCGTACATGGTGCCCGCGCAGATCCTCGTCCTCGACGAGTTCCCGCTCGGGCATTCCGGGAAGCTGGACCGCCGGGCGCTGCCCGAACCCGAGTTTGTGCTGGCGTCGGCGGAGTTCGTCGCGCCCCGCAACCCGGTCGAGGAGATCCTCTGCGCCACCATCGCCGACCTGCTGGGCGCCACCCGGGTGGGGGTGCACGACAACTTCTTCGACCTCGGCGGCAACTCGCTGATCGCGGCGCGTCTGGTCGCCCGCGTGAACGGCGCGCTCGGCGCCCGGATCGGGGTGCGGGAGGTGTTCGACGCGCCGACGGTGGCGACGCTGGCGCTGCGGGTCGCGTCCGCGACCGCGGCCGCGGTGGACCGCCCGCCGCTGCGGCCGGAACCGGGGACCGCCCGCCCCGACCCGGCCCCGGTGGCGTTGGCGCAGAAGCGGATGTGGTTCGTCAACCAGTTCGACACCGCATCACCCGCCTACAACATCGCGATGGCGATCCGCCTCGACGGCGACCTGGATGTGCCGGCGCTGACGGCCGCGGTCGCGGACGTGCTGGAACGGCACGAGTCGCTGCGCACCCGGTTCCCGCTCGTCGACGGGGCGCCGGTGCAGCAGGTGCGCCCCACCGACACCGTCACCCCGGATCTGACACCCGAACCGGTCGCCGAGACCGACCTCGAGGGTCGGATCGCCGACCTCACCGGGGTCGGCTTCGACGTCACCGCCGCGCCGCCGCTGCGCGCCCGACTGCTCCGCACCGGCGCCGACCGGCACGTGCTGGTGATCGTCGTCCACCACATCTGCGCGGACGGCTTCTCGATGGCGCCGCTGGCGCGGGACGTGATGGGCGCGTACGGCGCCCGCACGGCGGGACTGGTCCCGCAGTGGGCGCCGCTGCCGGTGCAGTACGCCGACTACGCGTCCTGGCAGCGGCGGGTGCTCGGCGACCAGGACGACCCGCAGTCGCTGATGGCGCGGCAACTGAAGTACTGGACCGCCACCCTCGACGGCCTGCCCGATCTGCTTCCGCTGCCCACCGACCGGCCGCGGCCCGCGACGCAGTCCCTGCACGGCGCCGAATCCCCGTTCCGGATCGACGCCGACCTGCACCGGCGGCTCGTCGCGATCGCCAGGGACCGCGGCACCACCGTGTTTATGGCGATGCACGCCGTCCTCGCGGTGCTGCTCGCCCGGTCGTCGGGGACCTCCGACATCGTCGTCGGCACCCCGATCGCCGGCCGCGGCGAACCCGAACTCGACGACATGGTCGGCATGTTCGTCGGCACCCTGGTGCTGCGCAGCGCGGTGCCGGGGGACCGCTCGTTCACCGACCTGCTCGCGTCGGTGCGGGACCGCGATCTCGAGGCATTCCACCAGTCGGACCTGCCGTTCGAGCGTCTCGTCGACGCGCTCGCCCCCGGCCGCAGCACCGCGCACTCGCCGCTGTTCCAGGTGATGTTCGAGTTCCGCAACAACGAGCGGCCGCACCTCGAACTGCCCGGGCTGACGGTCAGCACGGTCGAGCAGGCCGTCACGATCGCCAACTTCGACCTGCAACTGACCTGCACCGAACAGTTCGACTCGGACGGCGCACCCGCGGGCATCGACGCCGGATTCACCTACGCCACCGACCTGTTCGACCCCGACACCATCGACGAGATGGCGCGCAGGCTGCTGCGCATCCTCGACGGTGTCACCGCCGACCCCGACGCGCCGGTCGGCGACGTCACGGTCCTCGACCCCGACACCGTCACCGCGCTCGCCCCGGTCCGGGGACCCGCCGGGGTGCGGGCCAGCACCCTGCCGGAGCTGCTCGCCGCCGCGGCGGCTGCCAACCCGGACGGGGCCGCGGTGATCGACGCCGACGACACCACCCGCAGCTACCGCGACCTGGACGCCGAATCGAACCGGCTGGCGCGGCTGCTGATCGGTCTCGGCGCGGGCCCGGAAGCGGTGGTGGCGGTCGCGGTGCCCCGCTCGCTGCGGTCCGTGCTCGCGGTGTGGGCGGTCGCGAAGACCGGGGCCGCGTTCGTCCCCGTCGACCCGCACTACCCGCACGACCGGATCCTGCACATGCTTGAGGACTCCGGTGCCGCGATCACCGTCACCCTCGACGCCCACCGCGCCATCGTGCCCGACGGGGTGATCGCCGTCGCCCTCGACGACGCGGCCACCACCGCGGACGTCGCCGCCCGGCCCGCGGCCGCGGTCACCGACGCCGACCGGACGGCCGCGCTGCGCCTCGACCACACCGCCTACCTGATCTACACCTCGGGATCCACCGGCGTCCCGAAGGGGGTGATGGTCACCCACCGGGGGCTGGCGGACTTCGGCGCCGACGAACGCGTCCGGTACGCCGTCACCCCCGACTCCCGCACCCTGCACTTCTCGTCCCCGAGCTTCGACGCGTCGATCCTGGAACTGTTCCTCGCGGTCGGTGCCGCGGCCACGATGGTCGTCGCGCCGCCGCAGGTCGTCGGCGGCGCCGAACTCACCGATCTGCTGCGCCGCCGCCGCGTCACCCACGCGTTCGTCACCCCCGCCGCCCTCGGGTCGGTGGACGCGGACGCGCTGCCGGACCTTCAGTGCGTCGTCACCGGCGGCGACAACTGCCCGCCGGAGCTGGTCCGGCAGTGGGCCGTACCGCACGGAGTGCCCGGCCGGTCGATGTTCAACGCGTACGGCCCGACCGAGGCGACCGTCGTCGCGTCGGTGACCGGCCCGATGCACCCGGACCGGCCGGTGACGATCGGCCGCCCCCCGACCGGCGGCGCGGTCACCGTCCTCGACGACCGGCTGCACCCGGTGCCCGCCGGGGTGACCGGCGAGCTGTACGTCACCGGGCCCGCCGTGGCCCGCGGCTACCGGAACCGGCCCGGCACCACCGCCGAACGGTTCCTCCCCGACCCGTTCGATCCGGGACAGCGGATGTACCGGACCGGGGACCTGGTCCGGTGGAACCGGTCCGGTGAACTGGAATACCTGGGCCGCAGCGACTTCCAGGTGAAGGTCCGCGGGTTCCGGATCGAGCTCGGCGAGATCGAGTCCGCGCTGATGCGGCACGAGTCGGTGGCGCGGGCCGTGGTCACCCCGCACGTCGACGACACGGGCCGCACCCGCCTCGTCGGCTACGTGGTGCCCCGGGCCGACGCCACCGTCGACGCGGGGGAGGTGCTGGCGTTCGCCGAGACACTGCTGGCGCCGTACATGGTGCCCGCCGCGCTGATGGTGCTCGTCGACCTGCCCGTCACCCCGGTCGGCAAGCTCGACCGCCGGGCGCTGCCCGCACCCGACTTCACCGCCCGCGCCGCGACGCACCGCGCCCCGGACGGGCCGGTCGAGACGGTGCTCGCCGGGCTGTTCGCCGAGGTCCTCGGGGCCGACGAAGTCGGGGTCGACGACTCCTTCTTCGCGCTCGGCGGCGACAGCATCATGTCCATCCAGCTCGTCGCCCGCGCCAAGGAGTCGGGCGTCTATCTGTCCCCGCGGGACGTGTTCGAGCACAAGACCGTCGCCGCCCTCGCCGCGGCCGCGGAGACCGGCGACGTCCCGGCGCCCGCGCTCGAGGAACTGCCCGGCGGCGGGGTCGGGGACATGCCGCCGACCCCGATCGTGCGGTGGCTGCTCGAACGCGGCGGCGGCTTCGAGCGGATGTCGCAGCCGACCCTGCTGCGCGCCCCGGCGGGCCTGACCTCCCTGGAACCGCTGATCGCCACGGTCCAGGCGGTCGTGGACCGGCACGACATGCTGCGGGCGCGGCTGCGGATCGTGGACGGGGCCGCCGACGGCGACCCGGTGCTCGAGGTGCGGCCGGTCGGCGCCGTCGACGCCGCGACCTGCGTGCGGCGCGTCGCGGTGCAGGCGGCACCGGGGACCGACGAGTACGCGGCGACGGTCCTCGCCGTCCTCGACGCCGCGCAGGACCGCCTCGACCCGGCGGGCGGGGTGATGCTGCAGGTGGTGTGGCTGGACTCGGCGACCGGGGAGGACCGGCTGCTGGTGGTCGTGCACCACCTCGTCGTCGACGGCGTGTCGTGGCGGGTCCTGGTCCCGGACCTCGCGGTCGCGTGGGCGCACGTGACGGCGGGGCAGGAGCCGGCGCTGGCCCCGGTCGGCACGTCGATGCGCCGGTGGGCGCACGCCCTCGTCGACGCGGCGACCGGCCGCCGCGACGAGTTGGCGTTGTGGCGCGGCATGCACGACGGGCCCGACCCGCTGCTCGGGTCGCGGCCCCTCGACCCCGACGTCGATGTCGAGTCGACGGTCGCGCGGGTGACCGTCGAGGTGCCCCCGGCTGTCAGCGAGGCGGTGCTGACCGCGATCCCGGACACCTATCGGGGCAGTGTCACCGACGGACTGCTCACCGCACTGGCGATGGCGCTGACCCGCTGGCACCGGCGGCACGGCAGGGACGTGGACGCCGACACCCTGATCGGGTTGGAGGGGCACGGCAGGGAGGACCAGGTGGTCGGCGGCGCCGACCTGTCCCGGACCGTCGGCTGGTTCACCACCATCCACCCGCTGCGGCTGCGGCTGCCCGACCTCGACCTCGACGCCGCGTTCGCCGGGGCGGCCGCGGCGGGCGCCGCACTCAAGGCCGTCAAGGAGCAGGTGCTCGCCGTCCCCGACAACGGGGTCGGCTACGGGCTGCTGCGCTACCTGGACCGGGAGGCCGGGGCGGAGCTGCGCGGGCACCGCGCCCCGCAGGTCAGCTTCAACTATCTCGGCCGGTTCGCGACCGACCTCACCGACGACGGCGCGGACGCGATGTGGACCCCGACCGCGGACGTCGACATGCAGCGGGCGCAGGACCACGACCGCCCGGTCGCCGCGGCGCTGGACGTCAACGCCGTCACCACCCTCGTCGACGACCGCCCGGTGCTGCGGGCCACCTGGGCGTACCCGTCGGGGGTCCTCGACGATGCCGACGTCCGGGAGATCGCGGACCTGTGGACGGCCGCGTTGGCCGCGCTCGCCGGCCACGTCGCCGGGCCGGACGCGGGCGGCCTCACCCCCACCGACCTGGACCTGGTCGAGCTCGACCAGCCCGCCATCGACCGGCTCGAACGACGCACCCCGGACCTGCAGGACGTGTGGTCGCTGTCGCCGCTGCAATCCGGGCTGCTGTTCCACGCCGCGAGCGCCAGGGACGGCGAGGACGCGGCCGGCGAGCGCGCCGTCGACTCGTACACGGTGCAGCTGACCCTCGAGGTGCGCGGCGCGGACCCGGCGCGGGTGCGTCGCGCCGGGCAGGCGCTGCTGGACCGGCACCCGAACCTGCGGGTCGCGTTCGTCGCCGACGACACCGGCCGCGCGGTGCAGATCGTGCACCGGCACGTCGACCTGCCGTGGACGGAGATCGACCTGACCGGGCATCCGCCCACCGAGCAGGCCAGGGCGCTGGACCGGCTGATGACCGAGGACCGGGCCCGCGGCTTCGACATGGACACCGCGCCGCTGCTGCGCCTGATGCTGATCCGGCTCGGACCGGACGAGCAGCGGATCGTGCTCACCAACCACCACATCCTGCTCGACGGCTGGTCGATGCCGCTGGTGCTGCGGGACCTGCTGACCCTGTACGTCACCGACGGCGACGACCGGCAGCTGCCCCGGGTCCCGTCCTACCGCGACTACCTCGGGTGGCTGGCCCGCCGCCCGCGGGAGGAGTCCGTGCGCGCCTGGCGGGAGGCGCTGGCCGGGGTCACCGAACCGACCCTGCTCGGGCGGGGCCGCCCCACCGGACCGACCGCCGACGAGGTGCGCATCGACCTCGGCGCCGACACCGCGTCCGCGCTGCGCACCCTGGCCCGCGACCGCGGCACCACCGTGTCGACGATGATCCGCGCCGCATGGGGAATCCTGGTCGGCGAACTGACCGGCCGCGACGATGTCGTCTTCGGCGGCACGGTGGCGGGCCGGCCCCCGCAGGTGCGGGGCATCGAGACGATGGTCGGCCTGTTCATCAACACGCTGCCGGTGCGGGTGACCCTCGACCCACGCGAGACGCTGCTCGAACTGCTCACCCGGCTGCAGGCCGAGCAGGCCGATCTGCTCGACCACCATCATGTCGGCCTGTCCGACATTCAGACCGCGGCCGGTCCCGGCGCCGTCTTCGACACCCTCACCGTCTTCGAGTCGTACCCCGTCGACCGGGACGCGTTGACCGCCGCGACCGACATCGCCGGGATGCACGTGACCGGCATCCACGACACCGCGAACACCGCGCACTACCCGCTCGCGCTGATCGCGTCCGACGACGACGCGCTGACCCTGAAGGTGGAGTACTTCCCGGAACTGTTCGATCATGCACACGTCGAACGACTCGGCCGCCGCGTCGAACGCATCCTCACCACCCTGGTCGCCACCCCCGACCTGCCGCTGGCGCGGCTGCGGCTGCTCACCGCCGACGAGAACGCCGACCTGGTCCCGGCCAGGGGTCTGCCCGCGACCCCCCACCGCACCCTGCCGCGGATCCTCACCGACGCGGCCGCGATCGACCCCGACGCGATCGCGTTGCGCGATCCCGGCGCCGGCGGCGGCCGCTCGGTCAGCTACCGGGACCTCGACGCGACATCGAACCGGCTGGCGCGGCTGCTGATCGCGCGGGGCGCGGGCCCGGGGACGGCCGTCGCGATGGGCCTGGCCCGGTCGGTGGAGTCGGTGACCGCGATCTGGGCGATCGCCAAGTCCGGTGCCGCCTTCGTCCCGGTGGACCCGAACTATCCGCCCGACCGCGTCACCCACATGCTCACCGATTCCGGCGCGGTCCTCGGCATCACCGACACCGCCACCGTGGACCGGCTGCCGGACCGGGTGATCTGGCTGGTCAACGACGGCCCGGACGCGGCCGAGCTGCTCGGCTCGGTGTCCGCCGCCCCGGTCACCGACGCGGACCGCCGGGCGCCGCTGCGCCTCGACGACACCGCGTACGTCATCTACACCTCCGGGTCCACGGGCACCCCGAAGGGGGTGGTGGTGCCGCACCGCGGCCTGGACAACTTCACCCGCGAACTGCAGCACCGGCTGCGCACCCACCAGCACGGGCGCACCCTGCACTTCGCGTCGCCGAGCTTCGACGGCTCGGTCCTGGACTACCTGCTCGCGTTCGGTCCCGGCGCGACGATGGTGATCGCCCCGCCCACCGTGTACGGCGGCGCGGAACTCGCCGACCTGCTCGCGAGCGAGCACGTCACCCATTCGTTCGTGACGACCGCCGGGCTGGAGACGGTCGACCCGGCGGGCCTCGACGAGTTCACCGGTGTCGTGGTCGGCGGCGAGGCCTGCCCGCCGGAACTGGTGACCCGCTGGGTCGAGGCGTCACCGACCCGACGGTTCTTCAACGGCTACGGGCCGACCGAGGCGACGGTCATGGCCGACATCAGCGGCCCGCTGCAGCCCGGCCGACCGGTCGGCATCGGCGGACCGCTGCTCGGGGTGTCCGAGGTGGTGCTCGGGACCCGGCTGCAGCCGGTGCCGCCGGGGGTGCCCGGCGAACTGTACCTGTGCGGTCCCGGCCTGGCCCGCGGCTACCACCATCGGCTCGGGTTCACCGCGGGCCGCTTCGTCGCGAACCCGTTCGGCGGTCCGGGGGAGCGGATGTACCGGACCGGGGACCTGGTGCGTTGGATCCCCGCCGATCCCGCCGAGGCGGGCGACGTGGTCGGGGTGACATCGACGGCGGGGGACCTCATCTACCAGCTGGAGTATCTGGGCCGCACCGACTTCCAGGTGAAGATCCGCGGCTTCCGGATCGAGCTCGGTGAGATCGACTCCGCCGTCGCCGCGCACCCGGACGTCGACTTCGCGGTCACCCTCGCCCACCAGGTGGGGGAGGCCACCCATCTCGTCGCGTACGTCACGACGCACGGCACCCGGCCGTCGGTGGCGGCCCTGCGCGAGTTCGTCCGCGACCGGCTGCCCGCGCACATGGTTCCCGAGACCGTCACGTTCCTCGACGCGATCCCGCTCACCCCGGTCGGGAAGCTGGACCGCTCCGCGCTCCCCGCACCAGATTTTGCTGCCGCACAGTATGTTCCGCCGTCCAGCCCGATCGAACAGACCGTCGCCGATGTCTTCGCCGACGTGCTCGGCGTCGACCGGGTCGGCGCCGACGACGACTTCTTCGACCTCGGCGGCAACTCCCTGATCGCGACCCGGGTCGCGGCCCGGCTCGCCGCGACCCTCGACAGCCCGGTCGGAGTGCGGGCCCTGTTCGAGGCGCGAACGGTGCGGGAGGTCGCGCACCTGATCGCGCACAGCACCGGCGGCGCCGACCGCCCCGCACTCGTCGCCGGGCCCCGGCCGGAGCGAGTGCCGCTGTCCGCCGCGCAGCAGCGGATGTGGTTCCTCAACCAGTTCGACACCGGCTCACCCGCATACAACATTCCGCTCGCCGTCCGCCTGTCCGGCGACCTGGACGTCGATGCGCTCGCGGCAGCGCTGCGCGACGTGCGGGCCCGGCACGAGACCCTGCGCACCGTGTACCCGCTCGGGGCGGACCGCGAGCCCGAACAGGTGGTGCTCGGCGTCGACGACGCCCCCGCCGAGCTACCGGTGCAGCCGGTCACCGAGGAGGACCTCGCCGCGCGGCTCGCCGACTTCGTCGGCGACGGCTTCGACGTGACCGCGGCCGTCCCCGTCCGGGTGGCCCTGTTCGCGGTCGCGCCCACCCCGCTCGAGGACGTACCCACCGAGCACGTCCTCGCGATCGTCGTGCACCACATCTGCGCGGACGGCTTCTCGATGACCCCGCTGGCCAGGGACGTGATGGCCGCGTACGGCGCCCGCGCCGCGGGAACGGCTCCCGGCGGGCAGCCGCTCGCCGTGCAGTTCGCGGACGTCGCGCTGTGGCAGCGGCGGCTGCTCGGCGACCCCGCCGACCCGCAGTCGCGGCACGCCGCCCAACTCGACTTCTGGACCACCGAACTCGCCGGGCTGCCGGAGGTGCTCGCGCTGCCGACGGACCGGCAGCGGCCCGCGCAGCGGACCCTGCGCGGCGGCCGGGTCCCGCTGCGCCTCGACGCCGACACCCACCGCACGCTGGCCGAGCTGGCCCGCACCGGCGGCGCGACGATGTTCATGACGATGCACGCGGCGCTTGCGGTGCTGCTGGCGAAGCTCACCGGCGCCGACGACCTCGCGATCGGCACTCCCGTCGCGGGCCGCGGCGACGCGGCGCTCGACGAGATGGTCGGCATGTTCGTCGGCACCCTGGTGCTCCGCAGCCCGGTCCCCGCCGAGCGCACCTTCCGGGAACTGATCGGGGAGATGCGGGCCCGCGACGTCGCCGCGTTCGAGCACACCGATCTGCCGTTCGAGGTGCTCGTCGACGCGCTCGCACCGGACCGCTCCACCAGCCACACGCCGCTGTTCCAGGTGCTCCTCGAGTTCCAGAACAACGAGCTGCCGACGCTGACGCTGCCCGGGCTGACCGTCACCCCGATCCAGCCCGACCTGCCGGTCGCCAAGTTCGACCTGCAGCTGACCCTCGCCGAGACGTTCACCGAGGACGGCGCCCCGGCGGGCATCACCGGCGCCCTCACCTACGCGAGCGACGTCTTCGACGAGGCGACCGCGGCGTCGATCGTCGACCGCTTCGGGCGGCTGGTGACGGCGCTGCGCGCCCACCCGGACCGGGCGGTGTCCGAGATCGACCTGCGCACCGCCGCCGAGCGGGACGCGATGGCCGCCGACTGGAACCTGCCGGGCAGGCCGACGCCCCGGACCACCCTCGCCGACGCGTTCACCGCCGCCGCGCAGGCCGACCCGGACGCGGCGGCCGTCACCGCAGGCTCTGACACCCTCACCTACCGGGAGCTGCGGGAACGGGCGAACCGGCTGGCCCGGGTGCTGGTCACGGCGGGCGCCGGCCCGGACACCCTGGTCGCGGTCGCGCTGCCCCGCGGCATCGACCTGGTCGTCGCGCTGCTCGCGGTGATCGAGTCCGGCGCCGGATACCTGCCGCTGGACGTCAGCTACCCGCCGGACCGGCTGGCATTCATGCTCGCCGACGCCGCGCCGGTGTGCACCCTGACGGCGTCCACCGACCTGGACCGGCTGCCCACGGGCGACGTCCCGACCCTGCTGCTCGACGACCCCGCGGTGGCGGCCCGGGTGGCCGCCGCGTCCGCGGACCCGGTCACCGACGCCGACCGCCGCGCACCCCTGGCCCCGGAGTCCATCGCCTACGTCATCTACACCTCCGGGTCCACCGGCCGCCCCAAGGGTGTCCTCGTTCCGCACGCCGCCGTGCTCACCCTGTTCGAGAACACCCGCGACAGCTTCGGTTTCGGGCCGACGGACGTGTGGACGATGTTCCACTCCTTCGCCTTCGACTTCTCGGTGTGGGAACTGTGGGGTCCGCTGCTGCACGGCGGCAGGCTCGTCGTCGTCGACCACGACACCGCCCGCTCCCCGGAGCGGTTCCTCGACCTGCTCGAGCGGGAACGGGTCACGGTCCTGAACCAGACCCCGACCGCGTTCTACCAACTCGCGGAGGCGGACCGGACCGTCGGCGGCGCCGACACGGGGGCGGACGGCGGTGCCGACCTGCTGTCGGGCCTGCGGTACGTGATCTTCGGCGGGGAGGCCCTCGACTTCGCGCAGCTGCGTCGCTGGTACGCCCGGCACGGAGCGGCACAGCCGGAACTGGTGAACATGTACGGGATCACCGAGACCACCGTGCACGTGACCCGGCTGCCGCTGACCCCGGCGCTCGCCGCGGCGTCCTCGGCGAGCGTCGTCGGACGCGCGATCCCCGGCCTGCGGGTGACCATCCTGGACCGGCGGCTGCGCCCGGTGCCGCCGGGCGTCGTCGGGGAGATGTACGTCGCGGGCGATCAGCTCACCCGCGGGTATCTCGGCCGCCCGGAGCTGACCGCGGGACGGTTCGTCGCCGACCCGGCCGGGACGCCGGGCACCCGGATGTACCGGACCGGCGACCTGGCGCGCTGGAGCCGCGGCGGCGAACTCGAATACCTGGGCCGCAGCGACATGCAGGTGAAGATCCGTGGCTTCCGGATCGAGCTGGGGGAGATCGAGGCCGAGATGCTCCGCGTCCCCGGCGTCGCCGCCGCGGTCGCCTCGGTCCACGACGACGGCGCGGGCCGGACCCGGCTCGTCGGCTACGCGGTTCCCGAGCCGGGCACCACCCTGGACCGCGCCGTGCTGCGCGAACACCTCGCCGCCGAACTCGCGTCGCACATGGTGCCCGCCGCGTTCGTCGCGCTGGACCGGCTGCCGCTGACCGCGAACGGGAAGCTGGACCGCAAGGCCCTGCCGGAACCGGACTTCGGCGCCCTCGCTGGCGCGGGCCGGGCCCCGGCCAGCGGCACCGAGGCGACCCTCGCCGACCTGTTCGCGGAGGTCCTCGGGACCGGGGATGTCGGGGTCGACGACTCGTTCTTCGCGCTCGGCGGCGACAGCATCATGTCGATCCAGCTGGTCGCCCGGGCGAAGGACGCCGGGCTGACGTTGACGCCGCGCCAGGTGTTCGAGCACCGGACGGTGGCGGCGCTCGCGGAGGTCGCGGAGCTCGCGTCCGCGGACGACGGCGCGGTGCTCGCGGAGCTGCCCGGCGGCGGGATCGGCGCGTTCCCGGCGACCCCGATCACCCGGTGGTTCCTCGACCGGGCCAGCGGCACCGCCGATCTGGGTCGGTACACCCAGACGGCGCTGCTGACGCTGCCCCCGGACGCGACCGGGGAGCGGCTCGAGCGGGTCCTCGGCGCGGTGCTCGACCGGCACGACATGCTGCGGGCCCGGCTCGACCGGGCGACCGGCACCGTCGTGGTGCCGGAGCCGGCGACCGTCGACCCCGCCACGCTGGTGACCCGGGTGCCCGTCGACGCCGTCACCGGCCCCGGCTTCGAATCGGGCGCGGCGCTGGCGCTGCGCGACGCCGCCGGGCGGCTGGACCCGGAACGCGGCATCGTGCTGCGGGCGGTGTGGTTCGACCCGCCGACCGGCGCCGGGCGGCTGCTGCTCGTCGTGCACCACCTGGCCGTGGACGGTGTGTCGTGGCGGGTGCTGGTCCCGGACCTGGCGATCGCGTGGTCGCAGCTCGCCGCCGGGACGGAACCGGACCTGGCCCCGACCGGCACGTCGATGCGGACCTGGGCGCACGCCCTCGCCGGCACCGACCACAGCGCTGAACTCGACCACTGGGCGTCGGTGCTCGCCGGACCGGACCCGCTGCTCGGTGCCCGCGCCATCGACCCGGCCGTCGACGTGGCCGCCACCACCCGGCGGGTCCGGGTGCAGGTGCCGCCGGACGTCACCGAGGCGCTGCTGACCGCGGTCCCGGAATCGTTCCACGGCAGCGTCAACGACGGCCTGCTGACCGGGCTCGCGTTGGCGTTGACCCGCTGGCGCGCGGACCGCGGCCAGTTCCACGCCGACGCACTGATCACCCTCGAGGGCCACGGCCGCGAGGAGGACGCCGTCGGCGCCGGGTCGGCGGGCAGCGCGGACCTGGCCAGGACCGTCGGCTGGTTCACCACCATGTTCCCGGTCCGCCTCGACCTCACCGGCATCGACCTGGACGAGGCATTCGACGCGGGCCCCGCCGCGGGCGCCGCGATCAAGGCCGTCAAGGAACAGCTGCTCGCCGTCCCCGGGCATGGCATCGGCTTCGGGATGCTGCGGTACCCGGCGGCCGGCGACTCGCCGCTGGCCGACGCCCGGACCCCGCAGGTCGGCTTCAACTACCTGGGCAGGCTCGGCGGCGGCGCGAGCACCGACACCGACGACGGCTGGATGCCGGTCTCCGACGTCGACCTGGACGACGCCCCGAACCCCGCCCTGCCCGTCGCGAACGTCCTCGACGTCAACGCCGTCACCCTCGCCGGTCCCGACGGCCCCCGCCTGCGCGCCACCTGGGACTTCCCGTCCGGGGTGCTGTCGGCGGAGGAGGTCACCCTGCTCGCCGACCTGTGGGTGCAGGCGCTGACCGCCGTCGCCCGGCACGCCACCGACCCCGCCGCCGGCGGCCTCACCCCGTCCGACGTGCCACTCGTCGACCTGGACCAGCCCACCATCGACCGGCTCGAGCGCCGCTACCCGCAGCTGACGGAGATCTGGTCGCTCGGGCCGCTGCAGGCCGGGCTGCTGTTCCAGGCCCGGCTCACCGAGCACACCGTCGACCCCTATGTCGTGCAGCTGACCCTGGACCTGCGGGGCACCGTCGACGCCGACCGGCTGCGCCGCGCTGGCGAGGCGCTGCTGCAGCGGCACCCGAACCTGCGGGCCGCGTTCGAGGTGGAACCGGACGGCACCGCCGTCCAGGTGGTGCCCGCGCGGGCCGCGCTGCCGTGGCGGGTCGTCGACCTGTCCACGATGCGCCGCGGCGTCGCCGAGGCCGAATTCGTCCGGATCCTCGACACCGACCGCACCACCGGCTTCGACATGACCGCGCCGCCGCTGCTGCGGATGCTGCTGGTGACCATCGCGCCGGGGGAGTACCGGCTGGTCCTGACCAACCACCACATCCTGCTCGACGGCTGGTCCACCCCACTGATCCTGCGGGACCTGCTCACCCTGTACGCCACCGACGGCGACGCGTCGGTGCTGCCGCGGGTGCGGCACTACCGGGACTACCTGCACTGGCTCGCCCGCCGCGACCGGTCCGGGTCCGAGCAGGTGTGGCGCGACTACCTCGGCGACCTGGGGGATCCGACGCTGCTCGCGCCGACCGCGCCGGGGCAGCCCGCCCCCGCCGGGTCCCGCGAGTACTCCCTGCGGCTGCCCGCCGAGGACACCGCGGCGCTGCACGAAACGGCCCGCGCCTGCGGCGTCACCGTCAACACCGTCGTGCAGGCCGCGTGGGGCGTCGTGCTCGGCGCGCTGACCGGCCGCGACGACGTCGTGTTCGGTGCCACCGTCTCCGGGCGGCCGCCGCAGATCCCCGGCATCGAGGAGATGGTGGGCCTGTTCATCACCACCATCCCGGTGCGGGTGACCCTGCGCCCCGGCGACACCCTCGCCGAGCTGCTCGAGACCCTCCAGGCCGAGCAGGCCGGCCTGCTCGACCACCACCTGCTCGGGCTGCCCGCCATCGCGCAGGCCGCGGGCCCCGGGTCGGTGTTCGACACCCTCACCGTCTTCGAGTCGTATCCCGTCGACCGGGCCGGGTTGAGCGAGGACACCGACATCGCCGGGATGCGGGTGGCCGGTGTCGACGGCCGCGACTCCGCGCACTACCCGCTGGCGCTGGTGGCCTCCGAAACCGACAGCCTGAACCTGAAATTCGAGTACTCCGACGCGTTCGGCCGCGGCGAGGTCGCGGTGATCGCGGACCGGGTGCACCGGGTGCTGCGACTGTTCGCGCTGCACCCCGACACCGGCGTCGCGCAGGCCCACGCCCTCGACGCGGTCGAGCTCGCCGAACTGCTGCCGGTGTCCGGGCCGACCGGCCGCTCGGTGCGCACCCTGCCGCAGATCCTCGCCGACGCGGCGGCCCTCGACCCGGACGCCGCCGCCCTGAGCTACGAGGGGCACACCACCACCTACCGCGACCTCGACCTCGAGTCGAACCGGTTGGCGCGGGTCCTGATCGGGCTCGGCGCCGGACCGGAGTCGTTCGTCGCGGTCGGCATCGCGCGGTCCCCGTCGTCGGTGCTGTGCATGTGGGCGGTCGCGAAGACCGGCGCCGCGTTCGTGCCGGTGGACCCGAACTATCCGCCGGAGCGGATCACCCACATGCTCACCGACTCCGGTGCCACCGTCGGCCTCGCGCTGACCGCGCACCGCGGCACCCTGCCCGAGTCGGTGCCGTGGCTGTACCTCGACTCCGACGCGGTCGCCGACCGGTGCGCCGCCGAGTCCGACGCCCCGGTCACCGACGCCGACCGGCGCGCCCCGATCGCCCTCGCGAACGCCGCCTACCTGGTGTACACGTCCGGCTCGACCGGCACCCCGAAGGGTGTCGTGGTCACCCACACCGGCCTCGACAACTTCGCCCGCGACCAGCTCGACCGGTTCGCCGCGGCGCCGGGATCGAGGACCCTGCACTTCTCGACGCCGAGCTTCGACGGCTCCGTGTTCGAGTACCTGCAGGCGTTCGGGGCGGGCGCGACGATGGTCCTCGCCCCGCCGACCGTCTACGGCGGCACCGAGCTCGCGCAGCTGATCAAGGCGGAACGGATCACCCACGCGTTCGTCACCACCGCCGCCCTGGCCACCGTCGACCCCGACGGGCTCGGCGAGTTCACGCACGTGGTGTTCGGCGGCGAGGCCTGCCCGCCGGACCTGGTCACCCGCTGGGCACCGGAGCGGTTGCTGCACAACGCGTACGGCCCCACCGAGACGACGGTGATGTCGAACATCAGCGACCCGATGTCCCCGGATCGGCCGATCACCCTCGGCGGCCCGATCCGCGGCGTGCAGGAACTGGTGCTCGGCGCGCACCTGCAACCGGTGCCGGTGGGCGCGCCGGGCGAGCTGTACATCTGCGGACTCGGGCTGGCCCGCGGCTACCACGACCGGCCCGGGTTCACCGCGGGACGGTTCGTCGCCAACCCGTACGCCCCCGGCGAGCGGATGTACCGCACCGGCGACATCGTCCGCTGGACGCGCAGCGTCGGCACCGGCGACTACACCCTCGAATACCTGGGCCGCAGCGACTTCCAGGTGAAGATCCGCGGCTTCCGGATCGAACTCGGCGAAATCGACGCCGCGATCATGGCGCACCCGGGCGTCGGGTTCGCGGTGACCGTCGCGGTGCCCGGCCCGTCCGGGGACACCGCCCTCGCCAGCTACGTGATGCCCGCGACCGGGCACCGCCTCGACCCCGCCGACCTGACCGCCGGACTCGCGCACCGCCTGCCCGCGCACCTGGTGCCCGCCGCGATCACCGTCCTCGACGAGATCCCGCTGACCCCGGTCGGCAAGCTGGACCGGGCGGCGCTGCCCCGGCCGGAATTCACGACCACCACCGGCGGGTACGTCGCCCCGACCACCCCCCTTGAGCGGTCCATCGCGGACGTGTTCGCCGACGTCCTCGGCGTGGACCGGGTCGGCATCGACGACGACTTCTTCGAGGTCGGCGGCAACTCCCTGATCGCGACGCGGGTCACCGCCCGCCTCGCGAGCGCCGTCGGCGCCACGGTCGCGGTCCGGGCCCTGTTCGAGGCGCCCACCGTCCGGGCCCTCGCCGCCCACATCGACGCGGGCGACCGCGACCGCGCCCGGCCCGCGCTGACCGCGGGCCCCCGCCCCGACCACATCCCGATCTCCCTCGCGCAGCAGCGGATGTGGTTCCTCAACCAGTTCGACACCACCTCACCGGCGTACAACATTCCGCTCGCCGTCCGGTTGACCGGCACCCTCGACGTCGCGGCGCTGCGCGCGGCGGTCACCGACGTGCTGGACCGGCACGAGTCGCTGCGCACCCTGTTCCCGGTCGTCGACGGCAGGCCGACGCAACGCATCGTCGGGACCGATGCGGCGCTGACCGAGTTCAGCCTGGAGACCTCGACACCGGGCGACCTCCCGTCGCGGATCACCGAATTCGCGGCCAGGGGCTTCGACGTCGGTGCCGCGGTCCCGGTCCGCGCCGCGCTGTACACCCTCGCCCCGCACGACCACGCCCTGGTCGTGGTCGTGCACCACATCAGCGCCGACGGCGTCTCGCTCGCCACCCTGGCCCGGGACGTGATGTCCGCGTATGTCGCCCGCAGCGCGGGCCGGGCCCCGGCGTGGGCGCCGCTGCCCGCGCAGTACGCCGACTACACGCTCTGGCAGCATCGCGTCCTCGGCTCCGAGGACGACGAGCAGTCGCTGCTCGCCCGGCAGTGGCGGTTCTGGCGGGACGCGCTCGACGGCCTGCCGGACGTGATCGCGTTGCCCGCGGACCGGCCGCGGCCGCTGCAGCAGACGATGCGCGGGGACCGGGTCGAGTTCGCGGTGCCCGCCGACCTGCACCGCGCGGTCACCGACCTGGCCCGCGGCGAGGGCGCGACGGTGTTCATGGCCGTGCACGCCGCCTACGCGCTGATGCTGGCCCGGCTCGGCGACACCGACGACATCGCGATCGGGACCCCGATCGCGGGCCGCGGCGACGCCGCGCTCGACGAGATGATCGGCATGTTCGTCGGCACCCTCGTGCTGCGTTCCCGGATCGACGCTGCGGAGTCGTTCACCGACTTCCTCGCCCGCGTCAAGGACTTCGACCTCGACGCGTTCGCCAACGCGGACCTGCCCTTCGAGCTGCTGGTGGAGAAGCTGAACCCGCCCCGGTCCACGTCCTATTCGCCGGTGTTCCAGGTGTCCCTCGAGTTCCAGAACGCCGAGACCCCGCACCTGGAGCTGCCCGGGCTGACCGCGGAGGCGATGGACCTGTCCACCCGGGTCGCGAAGGAGGACCTGGAGCTGATCCTCGCCGAACGGTTCGACGACGACGGCACCCCGGACGGCATGACCGCGGCGTTCGACTACGCCACCGACCTGTTCGACCCGGCGACGGTGCGCGCGCTCGCGGACCGGTTCCTGCGGATCCTGCGCGCGGTCACCGCCGACCCGGCCTGCCCGGTCGGCGACGTCGGCCTGCTCGGCGCCGTCGAACTGGCCGAGTACGCGCCCGCGCACGGGCGGACCGGCGGCACCCCCCGGCTGTGGCCGGACCTGCTCGCCGACGCGGCCGCCGTCGACCCCGATGCCGTCGCGTTGACGTTCCGGGACCGCCGGGTCAGCTACCGGGAACTCGACGAGCGGTCCAACCGTCTCGCCCGGGCCCTGATCGCCCGCGGCGTCGGGCCGGAGACGTTCGTCGCGCTCGGGCTGTCCCGGTCGCTGGAGGAGGTGCTCGCGATCTGGGCGGTCGCGAAGGCCGGTGCCGGCTTCGTCCCGGTGGACCCGACGTACCCGACGGACCGGATCGAGTACATGCTGCGGGACTCCGCCGCGGTCCTCGGCCTGACCGTCCCCGACCACCGCGACGGGCTCCCCGACACGGTGTCGTGGCTGGTCCACGACGACGCGCTGCGCCGGGAGCTGGGCGCCCTGTCCGCGGACCCGGTCACCGACGCCGACCGCGTCGCCCCGCTGCACCTGGCGCACCCGGCGTACCTGATCTACACGTCCGGGTCCACCGGCCTGCCCAAGGGTGTCATCGTCACCCACCGCGGCATCGCCAACCTGACGGCCGAGGAACACGACCGGTTCCGGGTGACACCGGACTCCCGGGTCTCGCACCTCGCCTCGCCCAGCTTCGACGCCTCCGTGTTCGAGTTGATGATGGCGTTCGGTGCTGGCGCGCACGTGGTGATCGTGCCGCCCACCGTGTTCGGCGGCACCGAGCTGGCGGACCTGCTGCGCCGCGAACGGGTCACGCACGCGTTCATCACCCCGACCGCGCTGGCGTCGATGGACGACGACGGGCTCGACGACCTCGCCGTGCTCGCCGTCGCCGGCGAGGCCTGCCCGCCCGAACTGGTCGCCAAGTGGGCCCGGAACCGGCACATGTTCAACGGCTACGGCCCCACCGAGACCACCATTCAGGCCAGCGTCAGCGAACCGATGAGCGCCGACCGGGCCGTCGACATCGGCCGCCCCGCGATCGGGTTCGAGGAGATGATCCTCGACACCCGGCTGCACCCGGTCCCGGTGGGGGTGCCCGGCGAGCTGTACATCGCCGGGCCGGGCCTGGCCCGCGGCTACCACCATCGCCCCGGGCTGACCGCGGGCCGGTTCGTCGCCAACCCGTTCGGCGAACCCGGCACCGGGATGTACCGCACCGGCGACGTCGTCCGGTGGCGGGCCGTGCCCGACCGCCCGGCGACCGACGGCACGGCCGGGGCCGACGGGGCGACTAGGTACGTGGTGGAGTATCTGGGCCGCAGCGACTTCCAGGTGAAGGTGCGCGGGTTCCGGATCGAGCTCGGCGAGATCGACACCGTCCTGTCCGGGCATCCGGCGGTCGGCTTCGCCGCCACCCTCGGCTACACCGGACCGTCCGGCGCGACGATGCTCGCCGCGTACGTCGTCGGCGTCGACGGCCTGCGCCCGGACCCGGGGGAGCTGCGCGCCTACACCGCGGCGCGGCTGCCCGCGCACATGGTGCCCGCCGCCGTCACCGTCCTGGACCGGGTCCCGATGACCCCGGTCGGCAAGCTGGACCGTCGCGCGCTGCCCGCGCCGGAGTTCGGCTCCCGCACCGACCTGTACCAGCCGCCCGCCACCGCAACCGAACGCGCCGTCGTCCGGATCTTCGAGGAGGTTCTCGAGGTCGAGCGGGTGGGGGCGGTGGACAGCTTCTTCGACCTCGGTGGCAACTCGATCGTCGCGACCCGCCTGGTCGCGGAGATCCAGTCCCGGCTCGGTGTGCGGTTGCCGCTGCAGGCGGTGTTCCTGGACCCGACGCCGCGCGGGATCGCGCTCGCCGTCGACGAACCCGGCGGTTCCGCTCCCGTCGACCGGGCCCTCAGCGTGCTGATTCCGCTGCGCACCCAGGGCAGCAAGGCACCCCTGTTCTGCATCCATCCCGGGATCGGGCTGTCCTGGGGCTACTCCGGGCTGATGCGGCACCTGTCCGCGGACCGCCCCGCGTACGGGTTGCAGCTGCCCGTCCTCAGCGGCGGACCGCACATCACCTCGGTCACCGACCTCGCGGCCCGCTACGTGCGGGAGCTGCAGGAGGTGCAGCCGCACGGGCCGTACCACCTGCTCGGCTGGTCCCTCGGCGGGGTGATCGCGCAC
Organism: Rhodococcus sp. NPDC054953; assembly: GCF_053609225.1. Lineage (NCBI taxonomy): Bacteria > Bacillati > Actinomycetota > Actinomycetes > Mycobacteriales > Nocardiaceae > Rhodococcus > Rhodococcus sp. NPDC054953. Next base: position 57,728 of record NZ_JBSGXD010000009.1, read on the forward strand.
GCGGTCGCGGTCGAACTCCGCTCGCGCGGTGAGGAGGTGGCGACGCTGGCGATCATGGACAGCTACGTCGAGGCCGACGACGACACCCCCGACACCCTCACCGTCGGGGAACTGCTGCACGGCCTCGGCATCGAGGACCTGCCCGCGGGCGACGACGACCTGACCTACGAGCGGGCGGTCGAGCTGCTCGACGAATCGTTCGGACAGGACACCGGCCTGACCGCGGAGCACCTGCAGCGGATCAACGCCGGATTCACCGACTCGACGCGCCTGATGCGGGCGTTCCGGCCCGACGTGTTCGACGGCGACCTGCTGTTCTTCCGCGCGGGCCGGTCCGCGACCGGGGACCACTCGCCGCAGGAGTGGCGCGGCGCCGTCACCGGCGGCATCCGGGAGGTCGAGGTGGACTGCGAGCACAACCAGATGATCGAACCGGAGGTCCTCGCCGTCGTCGGGCCCGTCCTCGACGAGTATCTGGCGACGCACCACGCGCCGTGACGACACGGAAGGTACGCGATACAGTGGTGGCACCCGAGGAGGCCGCCATGCTCGCCAACAAGGATCGCGTCCGCGACTCCATCCACGCCCTGTCCGACGAGGACCTCGTCGAGCTCGTCGCCGCGGAGATCTCCCGGCGGCCGACCCTGCGACCGGTCCGCGACGACGTCACGGCGCTGCTCGCGATGAGCCCGACGCTCGCGCTCCACCACGAGCGGGTGGTGACCAATCCCGCGGCCGCGGCCGTCGCCCGCACCCGAATCGTCACCGACGCCCTCGGCGCGATCGTCGACGCCAACGAGATGCTCGACTCCACGACCGTCAGCCGGGTGCTCGGCCGATCCGCCACCAGCCGCAACACCGCAAGTCGCCTCACCGCGTCGGGCACCGTCGTCGCGCTGCCCGTCGGCGGGCAAAAGCTCTATCCGGCCTTCCAATTCGATGCCGCGCGCAAGCGGGTGCTGCCGATCGTCGCCGAGATCAATGCCCGCCTCGGCGCGAAGGATGACCCGTGGGGCGTCGCCTCCTGGTGGCTCACCCCGACCGCGTTCGCCGATGACCCCCGCCCGCCCGCCGAGCTCGCCGCCGCCGGCGGGCACGACCAGGACCTGCGCGACATGGCCGATGACCTGACCGCAGACTGAGCCGCGGCGTGACCTACCCGGATCCACCCGTACCGCTTCCCGCCGCCCGGATCACCACGATCGCGGCGGGTACCTCCCTCTGGCGGATTCACAGCGCCGCCCGCGGCGCGGCCGACCTGAATCCCACCCCCCGGCCGCGACCACGCGTCGGAGGCCGGTACGACAGTCTCGACGGCTCGTATGCCTACCTGTACGTGGGCGACAGCCCGGCGGCCGCCGTCGCCGAGACGCTGTGCCGGAGCCTGCCCGTCGGCCAGTCACCCCGACTGATCCCGCGCGTGCGGATCGCGGGCCGGGTGCTGAGCGAACTGCAGACCACCCGCGCGGTGCGGGTGGTCGACCTGACCGGGACCGGGGCCGCCCGGATCAACGCCGAAGTGTGGCTCACCAAATGCGATCCGTCCGGCTACCTCCACACCCGGCGATGGGCTGCGGCCATTCTCGCCGCCAACCCGGACGCCGACGGCATCGGGTTCCGGCCCCGACACGACGAGAACACGCTGTCCTGGATGCTCGCCGCACCCCCGGACGTGCCCTCGCATCCGGCCGTCGTCGCGGTCGGCGGCGTCATCCCGTTGGACTCGGCCGACGGCCACCACCTGCTCGGCGCCCTGCTCACCCCGCACAACGCCGCGCTCGCACCCTGACGCCGTAATGAATTCCGTTGCGCGAACGAATAACCTGGCAGGACCATGCTTCATGACCAAGGGGAGGACATGATGAGTACTCGACTCGTGCGCCGGGCGGCCGCCGCGGCCGCCGTCACTGCCGGGCTGGCCACCGCGACCGTCGTCGGGGGAGTCGGGGTTGCGGCCGCGGACCCGGCACCGACCTCGACGACGATGACCTGCTCCAGCGCCAATCCGCTGTTCTGGGCGCCGCCGTTCACCTGGACCGTGCACGCCGCGTCGGGGGAGTCCCGCCCGCCGGGCGGCGAACTGGAACCGGCGATCCTGCTCAGCGGCGGCAACGAACTGCCGACGCCGCCCGGCGGCCTGATCCCGAGCATCGGCCCCAACTGGTACGGCACCCGCGTCCTCGTCGACTGGCGCAACACCACCACCGGCGCGTCCGGCCGCAGCGTCAGCGACGAGGCCGCCTGGCAGCAGAAGCCGGGCATCCCGATCAACCGCACCTGGACCGGTGTCGGGACCGTCGACTTCACCGTCACCGTGCAGACCGGCGCGGGCTGGTGGTTCGTCAATCCGCAGAACGCGGTGTGCACCGGCACGATCGCGGTGGTGCCGGGGCGCGGCTGACCATGGCCGATCCTGTCGGAAGCTCGACTTCCGCAGACTTTAGAAGTAGTTTAGATGCATGACGGTGGATGAAGTGTCGTTCTCCGACCTGCAACTGCGAGGGAAGGCGACGGTCGAACGGTTGCGGCGTTCGACCGCCCAGTCGCTGCTGGTGCGCCGTCGCGACGCCGAGGACCTGGTACTGACCACGGCGGCGCGGGCCGAGCTCGAGCACACCGCGGCGTCGGTGACGACGCGGATGTTCGTGGCGGTGATGCAACGTGACCCGCGGGCACGGGAGGTGGTGACCGATGTGCTGCCCGAGGTGTTCCCGTGGGTGGCGTTCCTGCCCCGCGACGACGTGCAGGAGTTCATCGTCGAGCTGGTCGCCACTTTGCGGGCGGCCGAGTCGCTCGACAACCCGACCCCGGTGGTGCACGTGATCGACGCCTGGCGGCACACCGCCGAAGCGTTCGCCGACCCAGAGCTGGCCGCGATCCTGGCCGCGGACACCGGCGACGACCTCGGCGAGGTTCCCGCGCCCGGCGACGCTGCGTGAGCCCGAAACGCGGCGACCGGGTCGCCCCGCCAGCGGACCCGGCCGGCGGGTGGGAGCTGCGGTTCGCCACCACCGACGCGGTCAAGGGCTGGGAGGCGCTGTGTCAGCAGGCGCAGGCGAACACCCTCGCCTGCTGGCGCGAGCTGCGGTCGCGTCCGGACACTCCCGCCCCGACCTCGCGACACCATCAGCTCAAGGGCTCGCTGGCGACCGCCGTGCACGGTGGGTCGGTGATGGAGCAGTGGCAGTACGAGGTCACTGCCGGCGGCCGCTTGTGGTATCTCGTCGATCCCGGTCGGCGCACCCTGTGGTTCAAGGCCGCGGGCACCGGACACCCCAAGGCCACGGAGTAGGACGATCTCCAGGCCGTGGGGCACGGCGCCCACGGCATGCCGGGAACGCAAGCAGCACAGACGCGTTAGCCTACAGGTATGCCCATTCGACTCGAGAACGTCGGCATCGCGGTCCGGGACCTCGACGAGGCGGTCGGCTTCTTCACCGACCTCGGCCTGACCGTCCTCGGGCGGGACACGGTCAGCGGCGAGTGGACCGACACCGCCGTCGGCCTCGACGGCAACCACGCCCGCATCGCGATGCTCCACACCCCCGACGGCACCGGACGCCTCGAACTCTTCGAGTACCTGCACCCCGATCCGATCGAGACGACACCCACCCGCCCCAACGAGATCGGCATGCACCGCGTCGCGTTCGCCGTCGACGACCTCGACGCCGCCCTCGCGACCGCCGCCCGGCACGGCTGCCACCCCCTGCGCGGCGTCGCAACCTACCGGGATCTCTACCGGCTGACCTACGTCCGCGGCCCCAGCGGCATCATCGTGATGCTCGCCGAGGACCTGACGCGCAGCGCCGCCCGCGACTCCTGAGCGTGCCGATCACGGACCTGGCACGGCGAACCGGTCAAGCAGGCGGTCAATCGCGGTGCAGTCCTGCAGGAATCGGCGCCGGTCGGGGTCGGCGGCGACCTCGCGCAGCATCGCGTCGGCGCCGGTCACGTTCTCGGCGTGCAGGATCGCCGACCACACCGACAGGTCGGTGGCGGTGAACGCGTCGACACCGGCGCGCAGCGCCGCGATCAGCGTGCCCCGGTCGCGGGCGTCGAGCCCCGCGTGCACCAGCACGAGCAGCTCCGCCGCCACCGACGCGTGCGCGCACTCGTCGCGGCGGTGCAGCGCGATGGTCGCCCGGTGCACCGGCTGGACCGTGTCGTCGTCGGCAATCAACGCCAGGTAGTCGCCGATCGACGTCTCCGCGACCGTCGCGTACGCCAGCGTGGTCAACGCGGCGGCGCGGGGCGTGTCCGCCGCGGCGACCGCGTCCCGGTGCCTGCGCACCAGCAGCGCGTCGGGGAGCGCCGCGTCCGGGAGCGGCCATCCGCGCCTGCGCCGGACCAGCGCGGACCCGTTCAGGTGCATCAGCGTGTGATATTCCTCGTCGACCATCGCCTGCAGCACCGATGCCCGCGCCGTGTCGGACAGGCCGGTGCCGAACGCATCCCGGAACAGCAACCCGAAACCCGGTGTCACCACGTCCTGCTCGACGTCCATCACGTTCTTGTTGTAGGCGATCCACGCCCACGACCGGATCCGGGCCCGCGCGGTCCCGTCGAGCCCCTCGTACACCGGATGCCCGGTGAACGGCAGCAGCGCCGCCGGGTAGTCGGCGCGGGCCGGGTCGAACAGGTCGTCCATCGTCGGCCCGTCCAGGTCGGGTTCGGTGCGCCGCACCGTCGCCCGCCGCGGCCAGCTCCGGACCAGGCCGCGGATCACCGCCGTCTCCACCGGATCGGCCGGATCGTGGGCGGGCAGCCTGCCGGTCATCGGACCGTCCCCTCGAACAGGCGCGCGCACAGGTCGGCGTACCCGACGGCGTGGTCGGCGAGGGGTGCGCCCGCGTCGGCGAGCAGGCCGGCGAAGTCGCCCGGGTCGGCCGCCGCGGCGGCCGACAGCCGGGACACCGCCCGCGCCAACGCCTCCCGCGCCGCCGCCGCGCCCGGGTTCGCGACCTGCACGTCCCGGTACACCTCTGCGGTGCCGCCGGTGACCCGCGCGAGCAGCGCCGACAGCACCGCGAACGGCGGCGGCGCCAACGCGGCCGTCTCGTCGGCGTCCACCCCGAGGTCGGCCAGCGCCAACCCGAACGAGAGCACCGCGGCGTGGGTGAGGGCCTGCATCGCCGCGCACACCCGATCATGCCGGTCCGCGGTCGTCGGCCGCACCCGCGCGCCCCACGACCGCAGCTCCGCGAGCACCGTGTCCGCCGCGCCGCCGCCGCGGTGGATCACGGCCGCGACCGGGCGTCCCGGCATCGCCAACGACGGCGCGAACATCGGGTTGATCCCGAGCACCGCGACCCCGTCGCCCCAGGGGAGGGAATCGACCCGGTCGGCGAACCGGGACTTCACCGACAGGGTCTCCACCAGCACCGACCCGGACCGCAGCAGCGGGGCCACCGATGCGGCCGCCGCCAGCGCCACCCCCTCCGGGACCGCGAGGACCAACACGTCCGCCGACCGGATCAGCCGCTGCACCGGCGGCGGCGGGTGACGGATGTCGCCGCCGGGACCGTCCCGGACGTCGACCGCGACCACCGACGCGCCGTCCCCGGCCCACGAGCGCGCCAGCAGCGCCCCGACCGCACCCGCACCGCCGGCGACGACCACGGTCCTGCCCGCGGCCGGACCGGTCACGGCCCCTCGCCGGCCACGGACAAGCACCGCCGCATCGACAGCGCCTTCACCATCGTCTCCTCGAACTCGTCCTCCGGGTCCGACAGCGCGACGATCGCGCCGCCGACCCCGAACGTCACCTCCGCGCCCGCGGCGACCATCGTGCGGATCACGATCGAGAAGTCCGCGGTCCCGGACAGCGAGAAGTAGCCGATCGCACCGGAGTACACCCCGCGCGGACCCGCCTCGAGCTTGTCGATGATCTCCATCGTCCGCACCTTCGGCGCCCCGGTCATCGACCCGCCGGGGAACGCGGCCCGCACGCACGCCACCGTCGACGTCCCCGCGCGCAGGGTGCCGCGCACCGTCGACACCAGCTGATGCACCGGGGTGTACGTCTCGACGTCGAACAGCGACGGCACGTGCACCGACCCCGGAACACACACCCGGGACAGGTCGTTGCGGACCAGGTCGACGATCATCAGGTTCTCGGCCCGGTCCTTCTCGCTGAGCAGCAGGTCGCGGCGCAGCGCGCGGTCCAGGTCCGGGTCGGCCGAGCGGGGGCGGGTGCCCTTGATCGGTTTCGACTCCACCGTCCGGTCCGCCCGCACCCGCAGGAAGCGTTCCGGGGACGCGCTGAGCACGGACGCGCCCGCGAACTGCAACAACGCCCCGTACGGCATGGGGCTGATCTCCCGCAGGCACGAATACCCGGCCAGCGGGTCGAGGGCACGGTGCACGGTCGCCGCGTTGGTCAGGCACACCTCGTACGTCTCGCCGGACCGGATCTCCGACATGCACTGCTCGATCAACCGCAGGTAGGTGTCCCGGTCGTGCCGGAACACGATCGGCACGTCCGCGGCCGCGGGCACCAGCGGGGGAGCGGCCGCGGGGGTACCGCCCGCACCGCCGCCGTCTGCGACGTCGACGACGGTCGCGGCCGTCTCCCGCAGCCAGCGGTCGGTGTCGGGGTCGGTGGTCCCGTCGTCGAGGGCCAGCAGGTGCACGCACCCACCGTCGTGGTCGACGACCACCGCCCGGTCCGCGAACACGACGGCGGCGTCGTCCCGTTCGGAGGCGTGCGCCAGCTGACCGCAGGTGTCGGCCTTCAGCTCGTACCCGAGATAGCCGACGTAGCCGAGGCAGAAGCCGAACGGCAGGTCCGACCGGGGCGGGACCGCGCGCACCCGCAACTGCTCCTCGAGGTAGTCGAACAGGGTGCTCCGCACCTCCTCCGTCGATCCGTCCGAACGATGCACCCGCACCGTCGTTTCCGTCACCCGGTAGGTGACGTACTCGGCGCGCGGTCCGGAGGCATCGCCCAGCACGGAGAACCGGCCGTCGGCGGCGGCCGCGGCGGACCCGTCGAGCCAGAATCCGTTGGGCCCCGCCGCGAAGAGCCGCGCGTACAGCGCCTCCGCGTCGACGGCCCGGTCGACGCGGACGCTGCGCACCCGGTACCGGTGATCGGGCACCGCGGCGGCGGGCTCGGGATCGGGTGGGCGGGCCTGCGGCCGCGACCGGATCGGCGTCAGCGCCGCGAAATTGCCGAGCAGGGCGCGTCCGTGCTCGGTGCAGATCGACTCCGGATGGAACTGCACCCCCCACAGCGGGCGCTCCCGGTGCCGCACACCCATCAGCACGCCGTCCTCCGCCCACGCCGTCGGCGCGAGGTCCGGCGGCAGGTCGACCGCCGCCAACGAGTGGTAGCGCACCGCACGGAACGGCGACGGGAGGCCGGCGAACAGGTCGCTACCGTCGTGCCGGATCACGCTGATCCGCCCGTGCCGCGGCTCCGGCGCCGCGATCACCCGCCCCCCGAACAGGTGCACCAGCCCCTGATGCCCGAGGCACACCCCGAGCACCGGCAGGCCACTCTCCCGCAGCGCCTGCGCGCTGATCCCGAAGTCCCGGAATCGGTCCGGCCGGCCCGGGCCCGGCGAGATCACCACATTGTCGAAGTCCGACAGCCGCACCGACGCCCAGGACGCGTCGTTTGTGAGCACCGTCGGCGGTTGCCCGTTCACCTCGGCCAGCAGCGCGTAGAGGTTGTAGGTGAACGAGTCGTAGTTGTCGATCAGCAAGGTCCGCATCGCGCCCCCTCAGTCCCGATCGGACTCCGGCACCAGGACCGAGCCGGGCGCCGCCTCGGCGATCACCCGGTCCTCGACCCGGCAGGTCTCCGCGATCAGCAGGTCGTACACCGCTCGAAGAAACTGGGGCGACAGGTCGTGGCGCGCCGCGTAGCTGCGCGCGTGCTCGTGCACCGCCCCCATCCGGTGCGGCTGCACCACCGGGATCGAATGCCGCCGTTTCACCACGGCGATCCGGGTGCAGATCTCGATCCGCTCCCGGATCGTGTCGAGGAGTCGGTCGTCGACGCCGTCGAGTTCGGCTCGCAGGCCCGCCAGCTCACCGTCTCCGGGACGAACACTCACACCGGCCGAATCGCTCATGCTCGGTACCACCTTGCGCTGTCCGAAACAGATACCCGACCAGTTCGATGCTGCCACCGTTTCCCGGTGGCCGCGGCCCGAGCCGGTTACCCCCAGGTCACGATTCGCAAACCCTGCGCGCGGTCACCGCACCCGCAGGCGCTGCCCCGGCGCCAACTCCACCGCCCTCATGCCCTCGGCGGTGACCCGGCGGACCAGGTCGCCGCCCGGCTCGGTGAACCGGCGCGGCCGCACCGCGTCCATCCCGATCGGCCACAGCGTCCCGAAGTGCACCGGCACCGTCAACGCCGCGGACACCAGCCGCGCCGCCCGGGACGCCGACGCCGGATCCAGATGTCCCGGACCGAGATTCGGCCCCCACCCGCCCACCGGCAGCAGCGCGAGATCGCAGCCGGGCACCCACGCCGCGATCCCCGGATCGAGCGCGGTGTCGCCGGCAAAATAGGTGGTCACCGCCCCCTCGATCACGTACCCGACCGCCCGGACCCGCGGACCCCGCGGCCACCGCCGCCCGTCGTGGTCGGCGGGCACCGCCCGCACCGTGACCGTGCCCACCGTCGCCTGCTCGCCCGGCGCCAACTCGACCAGCCGATCCCGGAATCGGCGCAGTCCGGCGAACGCGTCCACCGCCCCGCGCGGCACCACGATCGGGACCCGCCCGTCGAGCAGCCGCAGCGACGGAACGTGGGTGTGGTCGGCGTGCAGGTGGGAGAGCAGCACCGCGTCCGGCCGGGTCGGGGGATCCGCGCCGCGCAGCGGGTCCGGTCCGCGGCGCCGCCGCAGATGCCCGACGCGGGAGGTGAGCACCGGGTCGGTCAGCAGCGTCGTCGGCCCGTCCTCGAGCAGGACCGTCGCGTGCCCGACCCACCGGACCGCGGCCGACGGACCGCGCGCGGGCGCTCCCGCCGCGCGGTCAGTCACGCGAAAACACCATCACCTCGTCCGTCACCGGGCCGTACCGCAACGCCAGCACGTCGAGCGGATAGTTCTGGTGCAGCCGCCACGGCGCGCGGTCGCCCTGGCGGGGGAACCGGTCGATGCCGCGCCGGATGTACCCGGAGCTGAAGTCGATCGCGGGCAGGCGCCGCATCGCGGGATCCCCGGTGCCGGGCGTGCAGCGCCGATACCCGTGCTCACTCATGTGGGCCAGCAGCCGGCAGACGTAGGTGGCCGTCAGATCGCACTTGAGGGTCCACGACGCGTTGGTGTACCCGATGCAGAACGCCAGGTTGGGCACCCCGCCGATCATCATGCCCTTGTAGGCCACCGTCGACGACAACGCCACCTCCACCCCGTCGACGGTCAGGGTGAGGCCGCCGAGCGGCAGCAGGTCGAGCCCGGTCGCGGTCACCACCACATCCGCGGGCAGCTCCGCACCCGACCCCAGCCGGATCCCGGTCTCGGTGAACGACTCGACGGTGTCGGTGACCACCGACGCCGACCCCGACCGGAGGGCCGCGAACAGGTCCCCGTCCGGGACGAAGCACATCCGCTGATCCCACGGGTCGTATCGCGGCGTGAAGTGCCGCAGGTCGAAGCCGGGTCCGAGCGCCGACCGCACCCCCCTGCGCAGCAGCCCCTTCACCACCGCCGGCCTGCGCCTGCTCAGCTCGTAGAACACCGCCATCCGCAGCACGTTCTTCCACCGGATCAGCGCGTAGACCCACCTGTCCGGCAGCACCGTCCGCAGCCGCCGCGCCAGCGTGTCCCGCGCGGGCAACGACAGCACGTAGCTGGGGGAGCGCTGCAGCATCGTCACGTGCGCCGCCCGCGCCGCCATCGCGGGCACCAGCGTCACCGCGGTCGCGCCGCTGCCGATGACCACCACCCGCTTGCCGGTGTAGTCGAGCGTCCCGTCCCAGTGCTGCGGGTCGGCGACCGCGCCCCGGAACCCGTCCATGCCGGGGAACCGCGGACGATACCCGCCGCGGTAGTCGTAGTAGCCGCTGCACACGAACAGGAACGCGCAGGTGAACTCCACCGGGCCGTGGTGGTCCGCGGTGACCGTCCAGCGGGCCGTCGCCGAGTCCCACCGGGCCGCAACCACCCGGTGCCCGAACCGGATCCACTCCTGCACGTCGTACTCCGCCGCCGTCTCCCGGACGTAGTCGAGGATGGCGGCGCCGTCGGCGATCGCCATCGCATCGGTCCACGGCCGGAACGAGTAGCCGAGGGTGTACATGTCGGAGTCCGAGCGCACCCCGGGATATCGGAACAGGTCCCAGGTGCCGCCGATCCGGTCCCGCGCCTCCAGCACCGCCACCGAGGTTCCCGGCCGGTCCCGCCGCAGATGGCAGGCCGCCCCGACACCGGACAGTCCGGCACCCACGATCAGCACGTCGACGTGTTCGATCGCCATCGCAATTCACCCTTCCCGGGTGCGGGCATTCGTCGTGCCTCGACGGTAGCACCGGCCCGTCCGCCTACGATCCGACGGAGAAGGAGGTCCGTCGATGCGTGCTGTGCGGTCCGCGGCCCGATCCGCCACCGAATTCGCGGTGCTGTGGCTGATCTCCGCGCTGGCGTTGGTGCTCACGGACCTCGCGCTGCCGGGCGTCCGCCTCCACGCGGTGCCCGGCGGCGGCCCCCTCTCGACCGTGCCCGCGGCGCTGCTGCTCGCCCTGGTGTTCGGTGCGCTGTCGGTGATCCTGTGGCCGATCCTGGTGCGGGCGATGCTGTGGGTCGGGCCGGCGCTGCTGTTCATCGGCGCGTTCGCGGGCAACTGGCTGCTGATGGTGATCGCGGTGTGGCTGGTCCCGCTCGCCGCCGTGGACCGCGCCCGCGACCTGCTCGCGCTGTCCGTGGTGCTGTCCCTCGTCGGGTCCGTCGTCGCGGGCGCCCTCGCCTCCCGCCGCGACGACACCTACCGGATGATGCTGGTGCGGCGCCAACGATCCCGGCTGCGGCGCAGCGGACCGCCCGTCACCGGCTCCGACGATCCCGGGCTGCTGTGCATCCAGATCGACGGCCTCGGGCACGGCGTCCTGCGGCGCGCGATCCGCGACGGTGTCGTACCCCACCTGGCCGCCCTGGTGCACCAGCGCACCCACCGTCTGGTGCCCTGGCACACCGACTGGAGCAGCCAGACCGGGGCGAGCCAACTCGGAATCCTGTACGGCGACAACCACAACGTGCCCGCGTTCCGGTGGTACGACAAGACCCGGGATGCCGTCGCGGTGTTCAGCAACCCCGCCGACAACGCCGCCCGCGAGGTGGAACGGGCGCACCGCGGCGGACTGCTCGCCGGCGGCGCCAGCCGCGGCAACCTCTTCACCGGCGGCGCCGACGACAACGTGCTCGTCGTCAGCCGGATGCGGGGCGCCCGAATGGGCGGCGGCGCCACCGGCTACGCCCACTACTTCGCCGACCCCGCGAGCGCGGCCCGCACCACCATCCGGCTGGTCGCGGAGGCGGTCCGTGAGGTCCGGCAGGCGCACCGTCAGCGCCGCGACGAGGTGACCCCGCGGATCCGGCGCGGCGGCCTGTACCCCCTGGTCCGCGCGTTCACCACCGTCGTCGAGACCGACGTCGTGGTCGCCGCCGTCATCGGCGACCTCATCGCAGGCCGCAGCCCGGTGTACGTCGACCTGGTCGGGTACGACGAGGTGTCGCACCACTCCGGCGTCGAACGGCCCGAAACCCTCGCCGTGCTCCGCAAACTCGACGCCGAGATCGGCATGATCGTCGCCGTCGCCGTGCAGGCCGCCCGCCCCTACCGGATCGTGGTGCTGTCCGACCACGGGCAGAGCCAGGGCCCGACGTTCAGGCAGCGCCACGGCGCAACCCTCGAGGAGGTGGTGCTCGCGGCGTGCGGACAGCCGGGTACCGCGCCGCAGCCGGGCGCGATGGGCGCGACCGGCCGCGGCGCGGAGGGGCTCGGCTACGTGCAGGCCAGCCTGCGGATGCCCGCCCCGGCGGCCAGCACGGCGGGGGACCCGCGGACGCCGGTGGTGCTCGCCTCCGGGAACCTCGGACTGGTCAGCTTCCCGCAGACCCCCGGCCGGGCGACCCGCGCATGGATCGACGCCCACCATCCGGGACTGCTGCCCGCCCTGACCGCACACCCCGGCATCGGGTTCGTCCTCGTCGCCCGGGACCACGGCGGGTCCATCGTCCTCGGACCCGCGGGCAGCGTCGATGTCCGGGAGGGCGCAGTGACCGGGGAGGATCCGCTGGCCGGATTCGGCCCCGGCGCGCTGGACCGGATCCGCCGCACCGACGGCTTCGACAACGTCGCCGATCTGATGATCGGCGGCCGCTACCGACCGGACATCGGGGAGGTCGCCGCGTTCGAGGAGCAGGTCGGGTCGCACGGCGGGCTCGGCGGGCCGCAGACCGTGCCCTTCCTGCTGTACCCGGCGGACCTGCCCGCGCCGCCGCAGCCGCTGCAGGGCGCCGAAGCCGTCCACACGGTGCTCGCCGGGTGGCGCGACCTGGGTCGCCGGTGAGGGTTCCGCATCGAACCGCGATCAGATCAGAGACGGGCCGTCAGCAACGCCGCAGGCGGCATCTCCCCGGTCACCACCGCGTGCGCGACCTCGGAGAGCCGGCTGCTCGTGCTGCGACTGTGGTCGCGGAGCACGTCGAACGCCTGCCCCATGTCGAGGCCACCGGCCTGCGCGAGGATGCCCTTCGCCTGCTCGATCGTCACCCGGTTGTTCAGTGCGGTCTGTAGCTGCTCGGTGAGGATCTCCGCGCGTCGCAGCGCCCGCTCCTGCAAGATCCCGATCGTCGCGGTGTCGGCGAGCGCGCGGGCAACCTGGATGTCCTGCTCGGACAACCTTCCCGGCTGCGTGCCGAACAGGTTCAACGCACCAATCGTCTGCTGCCGCAACCGCAGCGGCAGCGCGTGCACCGACCGGAAGCCCTGGGCGACAGCCTCGGGCGCGAAGCGCGGCCACCGCTCGATCTCCGTCGTCAGGTCCGTCGCCGCGACCACCTCGCCGGTGGAGAACGCCTCCAGGCAGGGGCCCTCGTCGACCTGGATCTGGAAAAGTTCGAGCAGCCGCGTCCGCTCCGACGAGCACGCGAGCACCTGCAGGCCACCGCGCTGATCCGAGAGCAGCAGTCCCGCGGCTGCGGCGTCGAGCAGGTCGACGCAGTGGTTGACCAGCTGGTGCAGAATGTCGGCGATGTCGTAGTCGTCGACGAGCGTGTCCGCCATTTCCACGAAGGCGTGGACCAACCGCGACTCCCGGTCAGCACTGGAAGGCATTGTCATCTCCTGCCGCTTTGCCGGTGCACATGCCTCTCTGCGCCCCGAATCCCAGCGTAGTCGGGTTCGTGGGGGTCGGTGCTGGTCGAATGGTCACGTATCCATGTCCTCAAGGTTCAGTTGACGGGTGGTGACGTCACGGGCAACCGCCTCGACGAGGCGGCCGTTGGCGAAGGCGTAGCCGCGCAGCCGCGCCAACGCCGCGCCAACCGAGATCTGATACCGGGCGACGAGCATTCCGGTGGCTTGATGGACGACGTCGGTGTTGTGCGACATGTCAGCGAACCAATGGTGTTCCGGCATCCCCGGTTCGGTGCCGAGCCCGAGCACCGCGAGGGTGATGACGTCGACCACCTGCAGCGCGACAGCCAGTTCGTCGGTGTCCAGCCACCCAGCGGCGGTGCGGTACAGGTCCATCGATCCAAGAACGAGCGCACCGGATTGCAGCGGGAACGCGAAGATGGCCGCGACCGGGAGCGCGCCGACCTCGCCTCCGAACACCGGCCACCCCCCGGCGGTCCGCGCCGCCAGGTCGGGCACCAGAACCGGCCCCCTGGCCCGGACCGATTCCAGGCTCGGGCCCTCCCCGAGCGAGAATTGCAGCGCCTCGATCTCCGCGGCCAGCGGATCGCTCGCATACAACGTCTGACGATGCCCGGCAGCGGTGGTCATCACGACCGACATCCCGTCCACCGCGAGGACGTCGAGGCACTCGGAACAGGTACGGAGCAGCGCCTGCAACGGATCCACCCGCGCGCGCAGTGCCGCGGTCAGCGAGTCGCGGATCGCTGCGACCGGGTTCCGGCTTCCGGAGGCGGTCACCGGAGGCCGACCGGCGGCCATTGCGGTGCGGCGACCACAGGCATCGCGCACCTCCGTCGTGTCGGTCCGGAGCGAGCCGACCGTGGGACACTCCCGGCATCGAGGCTACCGAACCCGCATCCGTTCGGCGCCTCGCCTGGCCGGCAGCACATCGGGTTTATCGGCCGCCCCACCCGGGTACGCCCCATCGAAGCGTCGCGGCACGTCAGGGGAGCGGTTCTCGCCGAGGGGACGCACCGCTCCGCGCATCGAGGTGAGGGTGGCGGTATGCCGGAGAACGGCCCGGTACGAACCGGAAGGTGGACCACCACGTCCGTGGAGGTCCGGGTGGGTGGCGGCTTCGAGGAACTGCCGCTGCTGCGTGCGGTCACCGAAGCCGTGGCGCTGCTCGGCGACTTCACCCTCGACGAGGTGTCGGACGTGACGCTGGCGGTGGACGAGGTGTGTTCGGTGCTGATCCGGGACGCCCTTCCCGGCGCCGAACTGGTGTGCCGGCTCACCCCCACCGTCGGAGCGCTGCGCGTCGGCGTGTCGACGGACACCGCGACCGATCACCATCCCGACGAACGCACCTTTGGCTGGCACGTGCTGCGCACCCTCACCGACAACCTCAGCGCGCATCGATATCCACTCGACCCCAACGGGTTTCGCACCGACGTCGGATTCGTCAAGACCGGGGACGGCGGCGGTCCGCCGACCCCGCTCATCACGCCGTCTGGTTGAGCCACGCGATCAGCAGCAACCCGACGATCACGAACCCGATCACCAGCGCTCCGAGCCGCAGCAGGTGCGGCCAGCTGTCGTTGACCCGCCGGTCGGCGTTCTCCCCGCGGCCGGTCGGCTGGTCGGCCTGCTCGTCTGGTCCCTGATCGGTAGCCACCACCCGATCGTGGCCCTGCCCGCGGGTCGGCGCCACCCCGGACCCGTCAACGCCCGCGACCGACGGCCTCCGCGGCGGTAGCCTTGGCGCGACCACAGTCCACCTGCAGGGACGGGGGTACGGATGTCGAAAGGTGACGTGACACGGCCGGGTGCGGTGGTGCCGCGATACCCGGTCGAGGTGCGGGTCCGCGCCGATCTGGGGGAGCTGCCGGTGCTGCGTGCGATGGCCGAAACCGTCGCCCTGCTCGGAGGGTTCACCCTCGACGATGCGGCCGATGTGAAGCTGGCGGTCGACGAGGTGTGCTCGGCCCTGATTGGGGACGCGCTCCCCGGGGCCGACCTGAGCTGCCGGTTGCACTCCACCGCCGGTGCGCTCCGAGTGCGGGCGTGGACCGACACCGCGTCGAACCGCCATCCCGACGAGCGCGGCTTCGTATGGCACGTGCTGCGCGCGCTCACCGATGCGATCGACGTGACGCGGGAACCGCTCGCGGAGGGCGGGTTCCGCACCCGCGTCGAGTTCGTCCGGTCGAGGGGTGGCGACGCCTAGTGGAGGTCGCCGGCCGCGGACGCGACCCGAACCCATCCGACTCCTACGACGACCTGACCGACCTGTTCGAGCGGATGCGCCGGGACCCGGAGCAGGCGAGCGCCGTCCGCGACGAGATCATCACTCGCGCACTGCCGCTGGCCGAACACATCGCCCGGCGCTTCCGCGGCCGGGGCGAAGCGCAGGACGACCTGATCCAGGTGGCGCGACTCGGCCTGCTCAGCGCCGTCGACCGCTTCGACGTCGACCGGGGGACGGACTTCATCGCCTTCGCGGTCCCCACGATCATGGGGGAGATCCGGCACCACTTCCGGGACGCCGGCTGGTCAATGCGGGTGCCGCGGAAGCTGAAGGACCTGCACCTCGCGATCGCGCGCGCCGTGGAAACCCTGTCGCAGACCCTCGGCCGGTCCCCGTCTGCGGGCGAGATCGCGCGGGAGATCGGCGTCGACCCGGTCGAGGTGGCGGAGGGTCTCCTGGCCGGCTCCGCCTACCAGACGGTGTCGATCGACGCGGGCGCCAGGGACGGCGACGCCGAGGCCCCGCTGCTCGACGCCCTCGGCGAGGACGACGACGCGCTCGAGAACGTCGAGGGACTCGTCACGATCGCGCCTGCCGTGAACAGACTCCCCGAACGGGAACGCACCATCCTCGTGCTCCGCTTCTTCAGCGGACTGACCCAGACGCAGATCGCGGAGCGGCTGGGGATCTCGCAGATGCACGTCTCCCGCCTGCTGGCCCGCACCCTCGCCGACCTTCGTGCCGACCTGTCCGACGACTGATCATTCGCAGCGCGCGCCATATCAGCCTCCGTCGTCGCGCCGGCGGTGGGCGAGCGCTCGATGGCTGGTGTCGCAGAGCGGGTGGATCGAACTGCGCAGGCAGCGGCACACGGCGACAACGAACCGGTCCGCCACCACGACCCGGCCGTCGTCGGTGGTGATCCGCACCGGACCCCGCACCAGCACCGGGCCGCCCGGCACGCGCCGGAGCACCTCCGCCTCCGGCGAGTTCCATTCGGGCGGGTCATCCCGCCGGTCGGTCACCACGAATCACCACCACCTCTTCCCAGGCCTGTCCCGCCGCGATGAGCCCGTGCGCGGTCAGCGCCGCCGCCCTGCTGCGCATCACCGGCCCGAACGGAATCAGAGCCCGCCGCACCCGGCCCGCGCGCACCCCGTTGGCTCGCAGTTCGGCGAGCGTCCGTTCGGGGTCGGTGACCTCGGAGTGCACGATCAGCAGCACGCCGCCGGGCCGCAGCAGCGCCCGGGCCTCCCGGCACAGCGGCCCGACGACGTCCCTGCCGTCCGGGCCCGCATCCCAGCAGCCCGACCGGCACGCGGAGTCCCCGGCGCCGACCGGGACGTAGGGCGGGTTCGCCAGCACGACGTCGTACGGCCCGCAGCGGCGGGCGACGTCGAGACCGCCGCGGCGCACCTCGATCGGTAGCCGCCGCAGGCGGGCGTTGGTCCACGCCGACATCGCCGCCCGCACCGAGACGTCGACGGCGACGACCCGGTCGGCACCGCGCCGCGCGGCGGCCACCGCGACCGCGCCGGATCCCGTGCAGTAGTCCAGGACGCGGGATCCGCGGGGGAGGGTGAGCGACGCGAGCGCCGCACACAACAGGTGGGTGTCCTCCTGCGGCCGGTACACGCCGGGCAGGCGCACGATCCGGTCGGGGCCGGGCCGAACGGTGTCCGGCCGGGGGCCGTTGCGCACGGTCATCCGCCTGCCCTCGCCATCTCTCGCCGGCTCATGTCTCATGCACCGGCAGAAGGGAACTCGTCCCCCCGCGCCAGCAGTGCAGCAGGTGCTCGGCGAGCCTGGACTCGAGCAGCTGCGTGGCCTGGACCCCGAACACCACGTCGGACGCGAGCGCCGGCTCGTCGTCGAGCAGCGCCCCGACCACGTCGTGGCGCAGCACCTGCTCGTGCACCGCGTCGGCCTCGACGTGCTCGGCGTAGAAGCGGGTGCATGCGGGCGGCGCATCCATCCGTTGCAGCGCCTGCACCAGCGCCCTGGCGCTCGGTGGGGTCGTCGTCTCCGCGGTCGCGAAATGCCCGACGAGCGCGCCCCGCAGGCTGCGCCGCAACCCGAACAGCGTCACCAGATTGACCGTTGCCAGGGTCTCGGGGGGCACATCGTCCAGGTAGCCGAGGTAGCGGTGGTCGAGATCGGCGGCGCGGAGCAGATCCTCAAACAGCCTCGAGTGCATGTGTCCCGGCCTGCCCGCACCGAACTCGTCGAATTCGACGGCGACGAACGCGCATTTCGGCGCGCCCCGCAGCCGGGGCACGGCCCACACCAGCGGGTCGGCCTCCTTGAGGTGGTAGATCGACCGGTGCGCGAAGTACTCGCGCATCTGCTGCCACGTCCCGGTGTCCCGCAGGTGCGCCGCGACGGACCCGTCGTCGACACCGTCCGCGGCGACCTCGGCGAGCGCGGCGTCGGCGTCGGTGCCGCCGGGCAGCGCGGTATGCAGCCGGTCCAGGAACCGCCGCTCCATCGCCGCCCGCACCCCGAGCAGGTCCGGATCCCACTCCCAGTCGGGGTCGACGCCGACGAAACCGCGATAGTGCACCTCGTAGCACACCTGCAGCGCCAACTGCAGGTCCCCACCGAGCGGATCCGCGTGCTCGGGGTCCGGTGGCCTACCCACCGACCCGGCCGGGCCTCCGCGCAGGACGGACACGACCGCACAGGACAGCGGGCCGCGCGGCATCGGCAACCGCGCGGAGCCGTCGTCGTCGTTGTCACCCATCCGACCGGGATACCCCGCACCCGGCCCCGGCAAACCCGCCTGCCGCACCCGGTGTGGCATCGGCCCGGACCGGGTAGTCCACCGCTCATGAGACACCGACCGCCGCCGCACGCCGCACACACCACCGAGGTGTGTTCGCGACTCGCGGAGGCCGCGCTCGCGCGCGGCCTCACGGTCGGTTGCGCCGAATCGCTCACCTCGGGCCGGGTCGCGGCCGCGCTCGGCGCCGCCCCGGACGCGGCGAGCTGGTTCCGGGGCGGCATCGTCGCCTACGCACGCGAGGTCAAGCACGGGCTGCTCCGCGTCCCCGCGGGCCCGGTGGTGTGCGCCGAGGCGGCCCGGATGATGGCGGACTCGGCCGCCGCACTGCTCGGCGCCGACATCACCGTCGCGGTGACCGGGGTCGGCGGGCCCTCCGAACAGGACGGCCGCCCGGTCGGCACCGTCTGGTTCGCAGTCGCGGGCGCGGGTCGAACCACGGTGGAGGAACGGCACTTCGACGGTGACCCCGCCCGCGTCGTCGAGGCCACCGTGGCCCGCGCCGTTGACCTGCTCACCGCCCGCGTCGTCGACCCCGCCCGGTGACCGGCAGCCGGGTGACCGGTCAATGATTCCGCAGCGCGTCGATCAACGTCTTCTTGTTCATCGACGAGTATCCGGTCAGCCCGATTTCCTTGGCACGCTTGCGCAATTCCGGAACGGTGCGGTCCTCGTAGGACTGCCCGGCACCGCCCTTGCGGCCGACGGCGCTGCGCCCCCGGGCCGCGGCCGCGTTGGAGATTCGAGCGGCCTTCTCCTTCGAGTCACCCCGGTCCCGCAGGTCCTCGTACAGTTCCTGATCCTTCAGATGCGGATCCGATCCCTTCCTCGGCATCGTGCTCCCTCCTTCACTGTCGTCGGTCTCGTTGGGTTTGGTGGGCTCGGCCCGCTGACCGGGCGTCCGCGCCGCCGCCGATTCGACGGACTTCGAGTCGATGGACTTCGCGAGCGCATCGAGGAGGCTGCTCACGTCGGTGTCGGCGGTCGGCTGTTCCCCTGGCCGTTCGACGGTCTCGTGCCCCTCAATCTTCGCCTCCACCAGGGCCGTCAATGCGGCGCGGTAGTCGTCGTGATAGCCGTCCGGGTCGAAGACCGGCTCGGACATCGCCTCGATGAGGCCCGCCGCCATCGTCATCTCCTTCGCCGTGACCTGCGGCGGATCGGTGTCGAGGAACGCGAAGTCCGGGCTGCGCACCTCGTCGGGCCAGAGCATGGTGTCGATCACGACGACATCCCGGTACACGCGCAGCAGGGCGAGCGACTCCCGTTGCCGGAGCGCGATCTTGGTGACGGCGACCCGGCCGGACTTGTGCATGGCGTCGCGCAGCATCACGAACGGTTTGACCGCCGACTTCTCCGGTTCGAGAAAGTAGCTCCTGTCGAAGTAGATCGGGTCGACCGACTCGATCGGGACGAATCCGAGGACGTCGATCGTGTTGGCGCTCGGCAGCGGAAGGTCGGCCAGGTCGTCGTCGGTGAGGATCACGACCCTGCCGTCCTCGGTCTCGTACCCCCGACCGATCTCGTCATAGGGGACCTCCGCGTCCTCGGCCGCGCAGAACCGGCGATGCTGGATACGGCTTCCGTCCCGGACGTGCACCTGATGCAGCGTCAGGTTCCGGTTCTCGGTCGCCGCGTACAGGCGGACCGGAATCGCGACCAGACCGAACGCCACCGTTCCCTTCCACATCGAACGCATGCCCGTCGGCTACCCACCACACGGCGCCGGGAAACGCGGCGGGTTTCGCGACCGCCGCATGCGGGCATGCGGATCGGCAACGCGTCCACCACGTTCAGGGAGGTCAGTCGCAGTGATTCATGGGGATCATCCGAGGGTCGTCGTCGTCACCGGCGCCAGTGCGGGCGTCGGGCGCGCCACGGCAACCGCATTCGCTGCGCGAGGGGCTGCGGTGGCGCTGCTCGCGCGCGGGACCGAGGGGCTGCGTGGCGCGGCCGACGACGTGAACGCGGCGGGGGGCACCGCCTTCCCCCTCGCCGTCGACGTCGCGGACCCGGTGGAGGTCGACGCCGCCGCGGGGGACGCCGAGGCCGAGCTCGGACCGATCGACGTGTGGGTGAACGCGGCGTTCACGTCGGTGTTCGCCCCGTTCGACCGGATCACGCCCGCCGAATTCGCCAGGGTGACGCAGGTGAGCTACCTCGGCTACGTGTACTCCACGATGGCGGCGCTCGCACGGATGCGCCCACGCAACCACGGTGTCGTCGTGCAGGTCGGCTCGGCCCTGGCCTACCGGGGCATCCCATTGCAGTCCGCGTACTGCGGGGCGAAGCACGCCATCCAGGGCTTCACCGAGTCGGTGCGCTGCGAACTGCTCCACGACGGCAGCGCCGTCCGCACCACGATGGTGCAGCTGCCCGCGGTGAACACCCCCCAGTTCTCCTGGGTGCTCTCGCGCCTCCCGCACCACCCGCAGCCGGTGCCCCCGATCTATCAGCCCGCCGTCGCGGCGCGGGCGGTGCTGTTCGCCGCCGACCACCCGCGCAGGCGCGAGTACTGGGTGGGCGGCAGCACCGTCGGCACGCTGCTCGCGAACGCGATCGTCCCCGGACTGCTCGACCGGTACCTCGCCGCAACGGGTTTCGACTCCCAGCAGACCGACACCCCCCGGCCGGACGATCAGGCGACGAACCTGTGGGAGCCCGCGGACGGCCCGGACGGACGTGACCACGGCGCGACGGGGATCTTCGACGCGCGCGCGACCACCCGGTGCCCGCAACTGTGGGCGTCGCAGCACCATCGCGCGGTGGCCGCGGCGGCGGCGGTGCTGGGCGGCGCGGGTGCGCTCGCCGGGGTCCGCCGCAGGCGCTGACGCTCACCGCACCCGGAACCGCTCGACGTCGGCGGTCCGCAGGGTGAGCCCGGTGCCGGGCGCAGCCGCATCCGGGGTGACCGCACCGCCCGACGGGTCGAGGACGCCGTCGAAGAACATCGATTCGAGCCGCACGTGATCGTGAAACCACTCCAGGTGCCGGATGTTTGGGGTCGCCGCGGCCACGTGAGCGTGCAGGTGCGGGGCACAGTGCGCCGACACCTGCAGTCCGTGGGCGGCCGCGATCGGTGCAACCCGGGTCCACCCGGTGATGCCCCCGCAACGCGACGCGTCGACCTGGAGACAGTCCACGGCCTCCGCCGCGCACAGCCGCAGGAAGTAGCCCGGATCACCGCCGTATTCGCCAGCGGTGACATCCGGGTGCACGGCGGCCCGGACCTGCCGCAGGCCAACGAGATCGTCGGAGCTGACCGGTTCCTCGAACCAGCTCACCCGCTGCTCGTCCGCGCGGCGGGCCACCCGAATCGCCTCCTTGCGCGAGTAGCCGCCGTTCGCGTCGACGTACAGCGCCGCGTCGTCGCCGATGATGCGCCGCGCCTGGGCGATCCGCGCGAGATCGCGGCCGGGCCGCGCCCCGGCCGCCTCACCGATCTTGATCTTGACCCGCGGGATTCCCTGCTCCCCGACCCACCCCAGCAGTTGGTCACGCAGGCGCGTCCGGTCGTAGTTGACGAAGCCGCCGCTGCCGTACACCGGAACCGACTCGTGAATCCGGCCGAGCAACGAGCACAGCGGGACGTCGAGCATCCTCGCCTTCAGATCCCACACCGCCGCGTCCACCGCGGAGATCGCATACCCGACCGCCCCGGGCCGACCGTCGTTGCGGACCGCCCGCACCATCCGCTCGTACACCCCGCCGACGGCGAGCGGATCGGCGCCGCGCACCAGCCCGGCGAGGGTCGAGTCGATGTACGCCGCGCACGCCGCGGGCCCATAGGTCCATCCCGTCCCGACGGTGCCCGCCGCCCGCACCTCCACCAGCACCATCGTGGTGCTGTCCCAGGCGAGGGTGCCGTCGGCCTCCGGGGTCTCGGTCGGCACCGTGTACGCCGACGCCCGGACGCTGCCGATACGGTCACCCGTCGTCCGGTCCACGATCACCCCCTCGACGCGGCAGAAGCTCAGTGGCCTTCGCCTTGATCCCGATCTTCACCAGGTCCCACGCGTTCTCGTCGCCCTGCAGGACCGCCGCCGCCGTCATCCGCGCCTGGTCGAGGGTCGCGTGCGGGGGAATCGGCGGCATGTGCGGCGAGCAGTGGACGTCGAGAACACTGGGCCGGTCCGCGCCGAGCGCCTGCTCGCAGGCCGCCCCGACCGAATCGGGGTCCTCCACGGTGATCCCGTTCAGGCCGAGTCCGGCGGCGAAGCCGGCGTAGTCCACATCGGGGAGGGCCTGCGATTCGACGAACTTCGGTGCACCGCTCATCGCCCGCATCTCCCACGTCACCTGGTTGAGATCGTCGTTGTGCAGTACCGCAACGACCAGGCGGGGATCGCTCCACTCATGCCAGTACCGCTTGACGGTGATCAGTTCGGCGAGGCCGTTCATCTGCATCGCGCCGTCCCCGACGAACGCGACGACGGGCCGATCCGGTCTGCCGAACTTCGCACCGATCGCGTACGGCACCCCCGGCCCCATCGTGGCCAACGTGCCGGACAGGGATCCGCGCATCTCACCGCGCATCGTGATGTTGCGGGCATACCAGTTCGCCGACGACCCCGAGTCGGCGGTGACGATCGCGTCGGGGGGCAGCCGCCGGGAGAACTCGTCGAACAGCCGCATCGGGTTGACCGGCGGGGCGTCGAGCATCGCCTGCGCGTGCATCGTCTGCCACCACCGGTCGACGGCCGACTCGATGGACTCTCGCCAGGACCGGTCCGGCTGCCTGCGCAGCAGCGGAAGCAGCGCGCGGAGCGTCGCGCCTGCGTCCCCGACGAGGTTCACCTCGTATGGGTAGCGCATGCCGATCATCCGCGGATCGATGTCGATCTGCACCGCGCGCACCTGCTCGTAGCCGGGCAGGAACTGCGAGTACGGGAAGCTCGACCCGACCGTGAGCAGCACGTCGCAGCCCGCCATCATCTCGTAGCTGGGCCGGGTGCCGAGCAGACCGATGGAGCCGGTCACCCATGGTAGGTCGTCGGGCAGCACGTCCTTGCCCAGCAGCGCCTTCGCCACCCCCGCCCCGAGCAGCTCCGCGACCTCGGTGACCTCCGCGACCGCGCCGCGGGCGCCGGAACCGATCAGCATCGCCACCCGCGATCCGCTGTTCAGGACGTCCGCGGCGCGGCGAATCGCGTCGTCGCCGGGCCGTCCGGTCGCCTTCTCGAACCCGAGGCTGGAGGGGACCATCTTGAACGCGTGTTCCGGCGGCGCATAGTCGAGGTCCTGCACGTCGGCGGGAACGATGACCGCGGTCGGTGCCCGCCGGGTCAACGCGGTCCGGATCGCCCGATCGAGAACGTTCGGCAGCTGCTCCGGGACGGTCACCATCTGCAGGTACTCGCTGGCGACATCCTTGTACAGGCTCATCAGGTCGACCTCCTGCTGATAGGAGCCGCCGAGGGCGCTGCGGTTCGTCTGCCCGACGATGGCGAGCACCGGGACGTGATCGAGCTTGGCGTCGTAGAGGCCGTTGAGCAGATGGATCGCCCCCGGTCCCGACGTCGCGAAGCACACCCCGAGCCTGCCGGTGAACTTGGCGTAGCCGACGGCCTCGAACGCCGACATCTCCTCGTGTCGGGACTGGACGAACTTCGGGTCGTTGTCGGCGCGCCCCCAGGCCGCGAGGATCCCGTTGATCCCGTCACCCGGATAGCTGAACGTGACCTCGACCCCCCATTCCCGCAGGCGTTCGAGAATATAGTCGGAAACCTTGGTGCTGCTCATGAATCGTCCTCCTCGACGCATCCGTCGCTCTCCCCGCGAGGTACCCGCGCGGCGGTCGCGGTAAACGAGGGGACCGTTTGCGCTCGCCCGGATCGTGGTACCCCATCCGCGGCGGACCGATACCCGCGGCGAGAGGATCCGAATCGAATGTCGCCCCTCTACCAGGCGCTGGAGAAGGCCCTCCGCGGGCGCATCGCGGGTGAGGTCCGGTTCGACCCGGGCAGCCGCGCGGCCTATTCGACCGACGCCTCGAACTATCGCCAGGTCCCGATCGGTGTCGTGGTGCCCCGCACCCCCGGCGACGCGGAGACGGCCGTCACGGTGTGCCGCGACCACGACGTGCCGGTGCTCTCCCGAGGCGGCGCCACCAGCCTGGCGGGGCAATGCTGCAACACCGCGGTGGTGCTGGACTGGACGAAGTACTGCACCCGCGTCGAGTCGGTCGACCCCGCGGCCGGGACGGTGCTGGTGCAGCCGGGCATCTCGCTGGACGGTCTCAACGACCGGCTCGCCGCCGACGGATGGATGGTCGGGCCGAAACCGTCGACTCACGTCAGCTGCACGATCGGCGGGATGATCGGCAACAATTCGTGCGGGTCGACCGCGCAGGCGTACGGGAAGATGGCCGACTCGGTGCGTCGGCTGGAGGTACTCACCTACGACGGGCTGCGGATGTGGGTCGGGGCAACCCCGGAGACCGAGGTCGACCGGATCGCGGCCGCCGGGGGAGCCCGCGGCGACCTGTACCGGGGATTGCGGCGGCTGCGCGACGAGTACGCCGACGACATCCGCCGCACCTACCCCGACATTCCGCGGCGGGTCTCCGGCTACAACCTCGATGCCCTGCTGCCGGAGAACGACTTTCATCTCGCACGGCTGCTGGTCGGCTCGGAGGGCACCCTGGTGACGGTGCTGCGGGCCGAACTCGAGCTGGTGCGGGTGCCGAACGCGCGGAGCCTCGTGCTGCTCGGGTTCGACGACATCTGCGCCGCCGCCGATGCGGTACCCGACGTCCTTGCCCACCGGCCTGCGGCGCTTGAGGGCATCGACCATCGGCTGGTCGCCCTCGAACATAGTCAGCGACTCGCGGAGGCGGCGCTGCGGGAACTACCCGACGGCAACGCCTGGCTGATGGTGCAGTTCACTGCGGACAGCAAGGACGCGTCCGACCGCGCCGCCCGGTCGATGATGTCGGATCTCGCATCCCGGTCCACCACGCCCGGCACCCTCCTCGACGACCCCGCACACGAGGACCAGGTGTGGGCGGCCCGTGAGGCCGGGCTCGGCGCGACCGCCTACCCGCCGGGGGAGCCGGAGACGCACGAGGGCTGGGAGGACGCGGCGGTGCCACCGCAGCGGCTCGGCGACTACCTCCGCGACTTCCGGGCGCTGCTCGACCGCTACGACTACGGAACCGCCTCCCTGTACGGGCATTTCGGGCACGGCTGCGTGCACACCCGGATCCCGTTCGACCTGCGCACCGCCGACGGCGTCGCCCGCTACCGCGCCTTCGCCGAGGACAGTGCCCGCCTCGTCGTCGATCACGGCGGCTCGCTGTCCGGCGAGCACGGTGATGGCCAGTCCCGCGCGGAACTGCTGCCGATCATGTTCGGTGATCGGCTCGTCCGGGCGTTCGGCGAGGTGAAGGCCGCGTTCGATCCACGAAACCGGATGAATCCCGGCAAGGTGGTGCACCCCTACCCGCTCGACGAGAACCTGCGGCAGGGCGCCGACTACTTGCCAGCCGAACCGGCAACCCGCTTCGCGTACCCCGACGACGAGCACCGATTCAGCCGCGCCGCCGCCCGCTGCGTCGGTGTCGGCGCGTGCCGCGGCACCGGATCCGGCGTGATGTGCCCGAGCTACCGGGCGACCGGCGAGGAGGAACACTCCACCCGCGGCCGGGCCCGTCTGCTGTTTGAAATGCTGCGGGGTGAGGTGATCACCGACGGCTGGCGGTCGACGGAGGTGCGGGACGCGCTCGACCTGTGCCTGGCCTGTAAGGGCTGCCTGAGCGACTGTCCCGTCAACGTCGACATGGCAACGTACAAGGCCGAATTCCTCGCCCACCACTACCGGCACCGGCTTCGCCCCCGGTCGCACTACGCGATGGGCTGGCTGCCGTTGCTGGCCAGGGCCGCGGCGGCGACGCCGGCAACCGTCAACGCGCTCACCGCCGCGCCCGGACTGTCCACCGCACTCAAGGCGGCGGCGGGTGTCGACCCCCGCCGCACCCTGCCGCGGTTCGCCACCGAACGCTTCACCGACTGGTACCGGCGCCGGCCGCCGCGGCGGACCCAGGCCGAGCGGGGGCGGGTCACCCTGTGGCCGGACACCTTCACCGACAACTTCGACCCGCAGATCGCCCGCGACGCCGTCACCGTGCTCGAGGCCGCCGGGTTCGACATCCACGTCCCGGATCGGGTCGGCTGCTGCGGGCTCACCTGGATCTCCACTGGTCAGTTGACCACCGCCGTCCGTGTCCTGCGCCGCACCCTGCGGCTGCTGCGGCCGACGCTGCGGTCCGGCGATCCGGTGGTCGTGCTCGAACCGAGCTGCGCTGCGGTCTTCCGCAGCGACCTACCCAACCTGCTGTCCGGGAACGAGGACGCCCGCCGCCTCGCGGGGCAGACGGTGACCCTCGGGGAGCTGATCCGGGATCGGGCACCGGACTGGGAGCCACCGCACCTCGGTGGCAGCGCGCTGGTCCAACCGCACTGCCATCACCACGCGGTCCTCGACGTGCCCGCCGACCGCGACCTCCTCACCCGGGCGGGGGTGCACCCGGAGGTCCTCGACGCCGGATGCTGCGGACTGGCCGGGAACTTCGGCTTCGAACGCGGCCACTACGACATCTCCGTCGCCTGCGCCGAGGACACGCTCCTTCCCGCGGTGCGTGCCGCCGACCCGAGCACGCTGCTGGTCGCGGACGGATTCAGTTGCCGCACCCAGCTGCGTGACCTGCAGCCGGGATCGATGCCGCGGCACGGGGCGCAGGTCCTCGCCGCCGCCCTCACCCGACGACCCGACGACCACCACCGGAGGGAGCCCTGATGACACCGACACTGCAGGACAAGAGGATCGCTTTTCTCGTCGCGGCGGAGGGGGTGGAGCAGGTGGAGCTGACCGCGCCGTGGACCTGGTCCGCGCCATTGTCGCCGCGCGCCGACCGGTGGCGGTGATCTGTCACGGGCCGTGGACGCTGATCGAGGCGGACGCGGTGCGGGGCCGGACCCTGACCTCGTGGCCGAGCCTGCGGACGGACATCACCAACGCGGGCGGACGCTGGGTGGATGACGAGGTGGTCACCTGCACCGACGGAGCGAATGTCCTGGTCTCCAGCCGCCGACCCGACGACCTGCCCGCGTTCTGCGACCGCCTGCTGCACGAGTTCGCCGCCCGGTGAGGGCGGCGCGCGATCACTGCGGGTAGGCCGGATACCCGCCGTCGCGGAGCAGCGCGGCCAGCGCGGCCGCGTTGCGTGCCGCGGCGGCCGTGGTCCGGGCGACCGCCTCCGGTACCTCGTCGAGGTCGCGGTAGTCGACCCCCGACATCGCGGCCCCGTTCCAGTAGGTGCAGCCCTGGGCGGGAATCGTGAACCCGATGTCGTTGAGCGCCTGAAACACGTCCGCGACGATCTTGTGGGCGCCGTCCTCGTTGCCGACCACCACGGCGAGCGCGACCTTGCCGAGCATCGCCGGGCGCCCCTGATCGTCGACGTTGCTCAGTTCGGCGTCGAGCCGTTCGAGCACTCGCTGCGCCACGCTGGACATGTGCCCGAGCCAGGTGGGCGTCGCGAAGACCACAACGTCGGCAGCCAGCACCCGCTCGCGGATCCGGGGCCACTGATCGCCGCCGCCCATGTCGGCATCGACGCCCGGACGGATGTCGTGGTCCACTGCCCGCAGCAGATCACCGGGCATCCCATGATCGGCGAGGGCCGACAGCACCTGCCCGGCGAGCAGGTCGGTGCTGGATTCGGCGGGTGAGGGCTTGAGCGTGCAGGAGACGGCGAGTGCGCGTCGAGTCGTCATGCCCGGGGGATACCCCAGCCATCGTCGGGCCAATCATCGGTCCGGCGAGCGGGGCGATCCGGGGTTCCGGTGTGGCGCGGGCCAGCCGGGGGTACCCGTGCACCATGACCACCCCACCTCCTGACCCCGACCCGGCCCGCACACCCGACCTCGAGCCCGGCGGCGGCGTCCAGCCAGGGGCGACGCCCCCCGAATCCGCTCAGACCTCCGGGTTGTCGGCGCCGGAACCCCGGACCCGCAAGGGTTTCCCCGGCTCCGGGATCGGCACCCTGCTCGCGGTGGGCGCGATCGTCGTCATCTTCGTCGTCGTGATCGTCGCCCTCGTCATCTGAGCCCGACCACGACGTCGAGGTCGACGTGCGCGCTCAGCTCGGCTCGTCGGTTCTCCACCGCCTGCCGCACGGTGGGGAAGCAGCGGAACCATCCCGCCATGCCCCCCGCCTCCATCGCGCGGTGCGTCGACCAACTGTCGGTGGCCAGCAGCAGCGCCACCCCGCCCCGGTCGGCGTGATGCTGGGCCGCGACGAGCGCCTGGACGCCGGAGATGGAGACGAAACCGACCCGGGTCAGGTCGATGATCAGGGTGCGCCCCGCCTCGTCGATCGCCGAGTCGACGCTGATCTCGAACTCAGGAATCGCCGGGGCGTCGAGATCCCCGGTGAGCGCCATGACCGTCGGGCCAGGGCCCTGGATCCGGCACCGGCCGGGGCCGTTGACCGATTCGACGAGCGGGTGTTCGAGACAGTGAACGTGAACTCTCATGGTGAGGGCCTTCCCGTGTCGGGCTGCCGAGACCACGGCCTCCGATGGCAGCGTGCGTCGTTGCCTGGGATTCGGGGCAACCAACAGCAAGGTCAGGGCCGTCGGCGTCAAGGGACCTCTCCTCCGTGTCTACCAGTGCGGCACTCGCAATGCACGAACCGTGCGTC
Organism: Rhodococcus sp. NPDC054953; assembly: GCF_053609225.1. Classification (NCBI taxonomy): domain Bacteria; kingdom Bacillati; phylum Actinomycetota; class Actinomycetes; order Mycobacteriales; family Nocardiaceae; genus Rhodococcus; species Rhodococcus sp. NPDC054953. Next base: position 86,786 of record NZ_JBSGXD010000009.1, read on the forward strand.
CAGTTCCATCCGCAGTCGTCAGCACATTTCGCGGGGCGCGGCGGACGGAGGGATGCCCGATGCCCGACGGCCACCGGGCGACAGGGCGTCCTGCAGCGTCCGCGTCGCCGCCAGCCCGACCACCCGCGCCGGGTCCCGATGTTCCCGCAGTGCCCGCCGCTGCCAGTCCGCGCCGTTGCCCGCGTCGAGCTGCCGGTGCAGCTGATCGCGCACCCGGTCGTACTCGCCCAGTTCCTCCAACTCGTCCCGAACCATCCCGACCAGGCGGGTGAGCATGGCACGGGCGGACGTGGGGTTCCCCACACCGGGGTCGATCGCGCGTCCCGCGAGACCGTCGCGGGCCGCGATCCAGGTCGCGGCCCGCAGCGTTTCGAGGGGCACCGCCGGGGCCGGGACACCCGCACCGACGGCGCGGGACGCCGCCATCACCAACGCCCGAATCATGGTGGCCAGCAACACCGTTTCGTCGACGGTGCCCTGCACATCCGCGACCCGGATCTCGACGGTCGGCAGGTGGCAGGAGGGCCGAATGTCCCAGTACACCATCCGCTCGTCCATCAGCAGACCCGAATCAACCATCGTGTCCACCAGCGCGTTGTAGTGCTCCACGGACCGGAACAGCGGCGGCGGGCCCGACGCGGGCCAACGCGACCACAGGATGGATCGCCAACTCGCGTAGCCGCTGTCGAGGCCGCGATGCACCGAACTGTTCGCCGCCAACGCCAGGACCGTCGGCAGCCACGGCCGCACGTGATTGCACACCTGGACGGCGGTCTCCCGGTCCGGCACGTCGACGTGCACGTGACATCCACAGACACCCTGCTCAACGGCAAGGATGCCGAACCGGTCCTGCATGTTCCGGTAGCGCTCCGAACTGCTGATCGGCAGTCGCCACGGCCCAAGGATCGGGGCGCCGGTGGCGATCAGCCGACATCCCTCACGCAGCGCGACCGCCGCGACCTGCGACCGCAGCGCCAGCAACTGTTCACGCAGAACCCGACTGGTCCAGCACACCGGGGTGTTCGTCTCCACCTGGCACTGACTCAACTCCAGTTGCAGGGCCACCCCCTCGGCCCGCGCAGCCGCCGCGACCCGCTCGTTGCACAGCAACGGCTGCCCGGTCGCGGGATCGACGAGCAGGAACTCTTCCTCGACCCCAATCGAGGGGCGGCGCGGATCGTGGGGGTTCGCCGCGGCCGCATCGGTCATGCCGAGCCACCGCCGAAGGCGATGTGCCCGCCGAGAGTGCCACTCACCCCGACGACGGCGAGTCCGGCGACGCTCCACGCCTGCGCCCGCGCCCCCGCCGAGCCGGAGCGCAGCAGGTAGGACCGCAGCATCGCCAGGGTCCCGAGCGTGTTGCCCGCCGCGTGCACGAGCCCGGCCCGGCGATCCCGCTCGTCACGGACCGACCAGTCGGCCCAGCCGGTCGCGACCGCAACCGGGACACAGACGAGGCCGAGCCCGATCAGTCGACGCGCCGCGTGGTGGTCCCGCAACACCATTTCCAGGACCACCGCCGCGGTCCAGGCGCCGACCGGCAACGCCACCACCGCCGGATGCACGGGGTGGCCCACCCAACGCCCGCGCAGGACGGCCGCCGCCGCGGGGTTGCGGTCGGCCACCCTGGTGAGGCGGCGATGCAGGGGAACGGCGACCCGGTCGAGTCCGGTAGCGCGTTCGGGTGCCCTCAACAGTTCGTCGATGCTCATGCCCGGGAGGTACCCCGACACCGGAGCCGGAAAACCTCACCACCGTCCGGTCGTCGCGATCGGCCCCGGGACCGGCGGCGGCGCAGGGGGAATCGGATCGGGACCGGGCCCGGGGACCGGGGCGGGCCTCGGGGGCATCGGCCCCGGCGGATCGGGATCTGGTTCCGGACCGGGAATCGGCGCGGGCGGCACCGGCGGCGGGGGCGGCTGGGGCGGGGGCGGCTGCGACATCGTGCCGGGATCTGCTGGCCCATCGAATCTGCTCATGCCTGCAGTGATGCCCGCGGTCGGCCGACCCAAACATGTTTCCCGAGCCGACGGTCCGGGCATCCCGCCATGACCGAACACCCCTACATTCCGATCAGGAGACGATCATGATCATCCTCGGGCTCATCCTGCTGATCGTCGGCTTCGTGTTCGACATCCCGATCCTGTGGACCATCGGGATCGTTCTCGTGGTGATCGGCCTCATCCTGTGGCTGCTGGGCAGGGCCGGTCACGCTGTCGGCGGCCGCGCCCACTACTACTGACCAAGGACCGCCGACCGAGCCGCGCCAGCAACGGTCACGAACTCGGCTGGGGAACGGAACAATCCGCAATCTTCGGGTTCACCCCGACATAGTTCAGCGGTCCAGCGACCACGGTGAGGGCGATGGTCCCCGCTGTCGCGCAGTCGGTTGCGGCGTCATTGCTGTAGTAGCCGCGTTGCCCCGCCGCGACCGCGCCGATGACGAGCCAGATCAGCGCGATCAGGATGACGATCCTCATGGCTCCTCCACGTTCTCGTGGCCGAGCAGCATCGGTGCGCGGGCCGAATCACGCCACGGTCGGCGGCGGCGGCCCGCCGCGGCGCAGCACGGCCTCCCACCACGGCGTCAACGGGCTCGGATCCGGCCACACGACGACCGGATCATCGTCACCCGCCGCAGGCCTCGGCTGCGATGTCGGCGCCTGGCGGCCCTGACGGCCCCCGCGACGCCTCATCGGTCCTGCTCGGCGCGCTGCCGTGCCTCCTGCGCCCGTTCCTCCGCCCGGGCCTTCTCCGCCGCGGTTTCCTTCTCCGCGACCTCCCGCTGGGCATCGGCCTTGTCCTGCTGGGCCTGCCCCTCCCTGGTCATGTCATCGTTTCCGGTTACCGCGCCGAGCGCCTCCTTGGCCTTGCCCTTGACCCCCTCGACGACACCCTTCACGCCTTCCGCGGGTCCCGACCTGTTGTTGTCCGCCATCGTGGACACCTCCTGTGCTTCGTGTGGACCGGTACCGAACGAGACTTCCCCGGCGGCAGACCGGATAAACCCCGCGGACGACGACCGCCGTGTGCCGGGACGGCGTCCTGGGTAGTCACAGGGGAGCGGCACCGACACCGGAAGCAGGAGGTCACCATGGACGTCGGATACAAGCTGTTCGCGGAGGGCCACGCACCGCCGGAACTGGTGCGGCAGGCCATCCGCGCCGAGGACGCCGGCTTCGACTTCGTCGAGATCAGCGACCACTTCCACCCGTGGCTCGACGTCCACGGCCATTCCGGCTTCGCCTGGTCCATCCTCGCCGCCATCGGCGCCAGCACTGACCGCATCGGCCTGGCGACCGGGGTGACCTGCCCGTTCCTGCGCTACCACCCCGCGGTCATCGCGCAGGCCGCCGCGACGACGGCGGTCCTGACGGACGGTAGATTCGTGCTCGGTGTCGGGACCGGGGAACGCCTCAACGAACACGTCGTCGGCCGCGGCTGGCCGCCGATCGACGTCCGCCAGGACATGCTGCGGGAGTCCATCGAGATCATCCGGCTGCTGTGGTCGGGCGGCTTCCACTCCTACCGCGGACGATTCCTGAACCTGGACGACGGGCGCGTGTTCGACCTGCCCCCAGCGCCGCCACCGATCGTGGTCGCGGCCGGCGGCGGGGGATCGGCACGCCTCGCCGCCTCGGCAGGCGACGGCCTGTTCACCACCGAACCCGACCCGGACCTGGTCGACGACTACACCCGCGCAGGCGGAACCGGACCCCGGTACGCGGAGGTGTCCCTGTCCTGGGCGCCCACCGAATCCGCGGCAGCCGAATCCGCGCGCACCCTGTTCCGGTTCGGGGCGCTCGGCTGGCCCGTCCAGGCGGAACTGCCCACCCTGTCCGGCTTCGATTCCGCGTCCCGCTTCGTCACGGCCGACGACATGCGGTCCTCGTTCGGCTGCGGCCCCGACGTCGACGCCCATCTCGCCGCGGTCCGGCGCTACATCGACGCGGGATTCGACCACCTCGTGCTCACCAATGCGGGACCGGACCCCGACGGCTTCCTCGACTTCTACGCCCGCGAACTCGGACCGGCGATTCGCGAACTCGGCAGCTAACGCGGCGGGGGAGGGCACGGCGGTGGCATCGCGGCGAACGGCGAGAGCGGGACCGGTCGACCTGGGGCGCGCACCGTTCGCGCCCCAGGTGCTGCGGGAGTACGCGCTGCTCGCCGACGGCGAACGCGGCGTACTGATCGGGCCGCAGGGCGAGTGCGCGTGGATGTGCCTGCCGCGCTGGGAATCCGGCGCGGTCTTCGCGTCGCTGATCGGCGGCGCTGGCGGCTATGCGGTCACACCGCTGACCCGCTTCGTCTGGGGCGGCTGGTACGAGACCGGGTCGCTGATCTGGCACAGCCGCTGGGTGACCGACGAGGGCATCATCGAATGCCGCGAGGCGCTCGCCTACCCGGGGGACCCGCGCACCGCCGTCCTGCTGCGCCGGGTGATCGCGGTGCGCGGCGCCGCCCGGGTCCGGGCCACACTCGAGGTGCGCGCGGACTACGGGTCCCGCCGGATGTCCCGGGTGCAGGCAGCGGACGGGGTGTGGACCGCCCTCTCCGGCGCCGTGCACCTGCGGTGGACCGGCGCACCGCGCGCCACCCGCACGGGCACCGGCCCCCTCGACACCACGATCACCGTGCCGGAGGGCGCCGTGCACGACCTTGTCCTCGAACTGTCCGACCGCACCCTCGGGCCGACGACCCCCGCCGACGAACTGTGGCAGCAGACCGAACAGCAGTGGTCCCGGGTCGTTCCCGACGCAGCCGGGTCGATCGCCACCCGCGACGCGCAGCACGCGCACGCCGTCCTCCGCGGCCTCACTCCCGCCTCCGGCGGCACGGTCGCCGCGGCGACAATGTCGCTGCCGGAGCGGGCCGAGCAGGGCCGCAACTACGACTACCGGTACGCCTGGATCCGGGACGAGTGCTACGTGGGGCAGGCCGCGGCGGCCTCCGGCGGCGACGCCCTCCTCGACCGCACCGTCGCGTTCGTCGCCGAACGACTCCTCGCCGACGGCCCCCACCTGCAACCGGCATACACCGCCAGCGGCGCCCGCGTGCCGGACGAGACCGAACTCCCGCTGCCCGGCTACCCCGGTGGCGGCGCCCGCACCGGAAACTGGGTCAACGGGCAGTTCCAACTCGACACCTTCGGGGAGGCGTTGCTGCTGTTCGGCGCCGCCGGGAGACGCGACCGGCTCGACAGCACCCATCTGCGCGCTGTCGGGCAGGCCGTCACCGCGATCGAGCAGCGGTGGGCGCAACCCGACGCGGGCATCTGGGAACTCGGCGACGCGCGCTGGGCGCATTCACGCCTGATGTGCGCGGCGGGCCTGCGCGGGGTCGCGGGCATCGCGTCCCGCACCGACGCCAGCCGCTGGACCGCGCTCGCCGACGCGATCGTCGCCGATACCGCCGCGACGTGCACCCACCCCTCCGGCCGATGGCAGCGCGCGAACAACGACACCCGCGTCGACTGCGCACTGCTGCTGGCCGCGATCCGCGGCGCCGTCCCGGAGGACGATCCGCGCACCGTCGCCACTTACGAGGCGGTGCGCGCCGAACTCGGCAGCGACGGCTACGTGTACCGCTTCCGGCAGGACGCGCGCCCCCTCCCCGCCGCGGAGGGCGCGTTCCTGCTGTGCGGGTTCCTGATGGCCCTCGCCGCCCACCAGCAGGGACACCCGGTCGAGGCGATGCGCTGGTTTGAACGCAACCGCGCCGCCTGCGGCCCGCCCGGCCTGTTCACCGAGGAGTACGACGTGGACCAACGTCAGCTGCGCGGCAACCTGCCGCAGGCGTTCGTGCACGCCGCCCTGCTCGAATCGTCGGTGCGGCTCGCGCAGCCCTGGACGACGGTGCGGCACTGGCGATGACTCCGGCCGCCGAGGTGTGCCGCCCGCCCGCTACGGGTAGTCCCACCCCGTGCGACGAACCCAGGAGGAGGACGGCATGACCAGAACACGCACCGTCATCGGCGCCGTTGCCGCCGCCGCGATGGCAGCGGCGCTGAGCGCGGGATGCGATTCGGCGGACGGCCCGACCACGCCGGAGGCACCGGTGGTGACACCGGGACACGAGATGCACGACGGCGACGACGACATTCCACCCGGCGACCTCGACGACGACGGCCCGGCATCGACGACCGGCACCGTCCCCGCGGACCAGACCGTGTCCATCGAGAGCCACGCATTCGTGCCCCCCGTGCTCACCGTCCGCCCGGGCGGCGAGGTCACGGTCGGTAACCGGGACGACGTCGAGCATTCCGTCACCTCGGACACCGCCGGATACTTCGACGAGGACGTCGACGGCCGCTCCAACGCCGACTTCACCGCCCCATCGACACCGGGAAGCTACCCGTTCCACTGCACCTACCATCCGGAGATGCGGGGCACCCTGATCGTGCAGTGACACCGCTCGCGGCCGGTCCGCCAGGCAGTCAGGCGCCGGTGAACCGGTCCCACGCGCGGTGCCGGGACAGCGCGTCGGCGAACCGCTCCACCAACTCGGCCGGGAGTTCCTCGGCAGCAGCCCCGGAGGTCACCACGCCGTGCTCGGCGACGACCCCGACATCCTCGGCGAGCGGTTCGCTCACCTCCGCCCGGCGCAGCAGCTCCATCCCGGCCCCGAACGCCGCGATCGGCTTCGCGTGCAGGTACGCCTCGCGGACGAACCGCACCGCGTCCGGGTCGTCGACGAGTGTCGCCACCGCCGTCGGCCCGCACGGCGCGACCACCGCGTCATAGAGCACCGAGTTCATCGTCGCGATCGCACGGTCGGCGCGCAGCGCACCCCCGGACCCGCCAGCGAACTCCGCCTCGGCGGGTCCGAGCACCTCGGTGACCGCCCCCCGGTCGTGCAGCGCCGCGCGCAGCGCCCGCACCCCGACCACGTCCACGCCGTCGGCGGCGAGAATCGCGACCCGCCTCGTCTCGATCCCGGCCGGCTCCTGCCCGGCCTGGGACAGCGCGGGGGAGCGGACGCTGGTGTCGAACAGCAGGTCGTGATCCGGTGCCGCGGACCCGATCAGCGGCGCGACCCGGGCCGCCAGATCGTGATCGATCAGGTTGAGTTCGGCGAGCACCGCCACCCGGACGTCGGCGTCCCGGACCTTGCCAAGCTCGAAGCCAAACGCCGACACGATGTGGTCGCGCTCCACCCCCGACATGCTGTTCCAGAACAGCCGCGGCTGACCGTAGTGGTCGCGGAACTTCTCGGCGCGCACCCGCAGCTTCGGGCCGTCGACGCGCGCACGGTAGTGGGTGAAGGCGCCGTCCGCCGCCAGCGCGGGGCATCCGCCGCCGAGCGTGTTCGTCGAGTAGGCGGTCCGCCCCATCGGGATCCGCTGCTGCCCGTACCCGTCCTGCTGATTGGTCACCACGTCCGCGACCGGGCGGTTCACCGGCAACTGCGCGAAGTTCGGGCCGCCGAGCCGGATCAGCTGAGTGTCGAGGTAGCTGAAGTTGCGGGCCTGCAGCAGCGGGTCGTCGGTGAAGTCGATGCCCGGCACGATGTTCGCGGTGTGAAAGGCGACCTGTTCGGTTTCGGCGAAGAAGTTGTCCGGGTTCCGGTCGAGGACCATCACCCCGACCGGCTGCACCGGCACCTCCTCCTCGGGGACGAGTTTCGTCGCATCGAGCAGGTCGAAGTCGAAGGTGTGCTCGTCCGCCTCCGGGATCAGCTGAACGCCGAGTTCCCACCGCGGATACCCACCCGCCTCGATGGCCTCCCACAGGTCGCGTCGGTTGAAATCCGGGTCGCGGCCCGCGATCTGCTGACACTCGTCCCAGACAAGCGAATGGGTTCCCAGCAGCGGCCGCCAGTGGAATTTGACGAAGGTGCCGCGACCGTCGGCGTCGACAAGGCGGAAGGTGTGTACCCCGAAGCCCTGCATCATCCGGTAGCTGCGCGGGATCGCCCGGTCCGACATCAGCCACATCACCGCGTGCAGCGTCTCGGGCTGGGCTCCGACGAAGTCCCAGAACGTGTCGTGCGCGGACTGCGCCTGCGGGATCTCGTTGTCCGGCTCGGGTTTCACCGCGTGGATCAGGTCGGGGAACTTGATGCCGTCCTGGATGAAGAAGACCGGAAAGTTGTTGCCCACCAGGTCGTGATTGCCCTGCCTGGTGTAGAACTTCGTCGCGAACCCGCGGACGTCCCGGACGGTGTCCGCGGAGCCCCGCGACCCGGCGACCGTGGAGAAGCGCACGAACACCGGCGTCCGCACGTCCGGGTCGGTGAGGAACTCGGCGCGCGTGTACTGGGCCAACCGGTCGTCGTACGGCGCGAAGTGCCCGTAGGCGCCCGCGCCACGGGCATGCACAACCCGCTCCGGTATCCGCTCATGATCGAAATGGGTGAGCTTCTCGCGGAAGTGGAAGTCCTCCAACAGGGTCGGTCCCCGTTCACCCGCGGTGAGCGAATCATCCGTCTGGTCGACGAGGATCGCCTGCTGGGTGGTCAGCCGGGTGTCGCGGCGGTCCAGCCGTGACGGCTCGAGCTGTTCATTCTTCGGGTCGCGCACCGGATCCCGGTCGCGGGGCGATGTGTCCGCCATCGAGCGCACCTCCTGTGTGCTGTCGTGTGACAGCGGACATGCCCCACGGCCGGGCACCGCAAACCCGTCAGGACCGCCTGCGCAACCACCACGGCCAGATCAACCCGACGAAGGCGAACAGCGACGCCACCGCAGCCCCCGCCACCACGCCCCACGCCACGTTCAGCACCACCCCGACGGTGAGGATCACCACGCAGGTCAGCGCGAGCCCGAGCAGCACCACCCCGGCGAGCGCGCATCGATGCGCTGCCGCGACCAGGGGTTGCAGCTTGTGCTGGCGGAACAGGATCCGGTGCATGCCGACCGGAGCGGCCAGCAGCACCGTCGATGCCACCGCCGACAGCACCGCCGCCAGGTACACGCCCCGCTCGAAGTCGGAGAGTCGGTCGAACGTGGATTGGAAGGGGAGGATCAGCAGGAATCCCGTCAGCAACTGCACCCCGGTCTGGGTGACCCGCAACTCCTGCAACAGGCTCGCCCAGTTCCGGTCGAGCTGCTCGGTGGGCGTCTCGTTCCGCGCCGCCCGATCCCAGCCGCCGTCCCGCTCGGGGTGATCGACCGGCGTGCCAGCCGCATCCGCGGACCCTGCACTCATCGCACTTCCCATCACACCACCCGCCAGCCGCCGGTGCCCGGTGAGGCTACCTACCGACTACCCGCCCGGGCCGTCCCGCAAACCCCCAAACCCGCAAACCCGCGCGGCCCCATCCGAATCACCACCGGCTCCGAACCTCCGATGTGGGAGATCGAGTGAATGGCCAGAAGGTACGGCGGATTGCGGTCATCGGAAGTGGGGTGTCCGGGTTGACGGCGGCATGGGTGCTGGCGCACGACGCGGAGGTGACCCTATACGAGGCGCAAACGCGCTTCGGTGGCCACGCGCACACGCACCACCTACCCGTCCGCCCCGGCACCGACACCCGGATCGGGGTCGACTCCGGGTTCATCGTGTACAACGACCGCACCTACCCGACCTTGCTGCATCTGTTCGCCGACCTGGGTGTCGCCACCCAGGAGTCGGACATGTCGATGTCGGTCCGCTGCGAGGGCTGCGGACTCGAGTATGCCGGGGCGAAGGGCCTGGCGGGCCTGTTCGCCGACCCTCGCTCGTTGGCCCGGCCTCGGTACCTAAGGATGCTCGCCGAGATCACCCGCTTCCACCGGCTCGCCCGCATCGAACTCGACCGCAGCGACGGAGACCAGGTGATGCTCGGTGAATTCCTCACCGCGGCACGGTTGTCCCGCTACTTCACTGCCCACTTCATGGTGCCGTTGGTGGCGGCGGTATGGTCGTGCCCGCCGGACGTCGCCCTCGACTACCCGGTCCGGTACCTGCTGACCTTTCTCGAGCATCACGGCATGCTGACCGTGTTCGGGTCACCGACCTGGCGGACCGTCACCGGCGGCTCCGTCCGCTACGTCCAGGCCATCACCGATCGTCTGCACACCGTGCACCGCGGTGTCCCCGTCCGGACCGTCACCCGCACCGCTGCAGGGGTGAACGTCCGCGACGCCGCGGACCGGGTCGAGGAGTTCGACACCGCCGTGGTCGCGACCCACCCGAACGAGGCTCTCGCGTTGCTGGCGGACCCAACATCGGCCGAATGCGAAATCCTCGGCGCGTTGACCTACTCGGTGAATCACACGGTGCTGCACACCGACACGTCCGTGCTGCCGACCCACACGGGGGCGCGGGCGTCCTGGAACTACCGGCTGCCAGCCTGCGCCGCCCGCCCGGACCGGGTACTGGTCAGCTACGACCTCAGCCGGCTGCAGCGACTCGACGCGGCGGTCGACCGCCGGTTCGTGGTCACCCTCGGCGACGGCGACCGCGTCGACCCCGCCGCGGTGATCGACACGATGGTCTACGAACATCCGCAGTACACGCCTCGATTCCTCGCCGCGCAGCAGCGGTTGCCGGAACTGGGTGATCACCGGCTGGTGTTCGCCGGGGCCTACCACGGGTGGGGGTTTCACGAGGACGGGGCACTGTCGGGGGCGGTGGCGGCGCAGCGGCTCGGAGTCCGCTGGGCCAGCCCGATACCTGCGGCCCGACGCACAGCCGGGAGCCCGGTATGAGTGCCCCGCGGATCGTGCGGACCAGGATCCGTCACGTGCGCCAGACCCCGGTCCGGCACGGGTTCGGCTACCGCAGCTACAGCTGGCTCGTCGACCTCGACGACCTACCGAACCTGCCGCGGCCGCTGCGCCCGTTCGCGCGGTTCCGATCCGCCGACCACGTCGGCGACCCGCACCGAACGCTGCGCGAGAACCTGGACGCCTACCTCGCCGAACACGCGATCACCCTGCGTGGGGGTCGGATCCTGATGCTCACCAATGCCCGCGTACTGGGGTTCGTGTTCAACCCGCTGACCCTGTTCTGGTGCCGCGACCGGGTCGGCGCCCCGGTCTGCGTGGTGGCCGAGGTACACAACACCTACGGCGACCGGCACCGGTACCTGCTGCGCCCAGACCGAGATGACTCCGCGACCGTGGCCAAGGCGTTCTATGTGTCCCCGTTCAACGCGGTCTCCGGCGAGTACCGGCTGCACGTTCCCGAACCCACCGGCCAGCTCGGTGTCGCGATCACGTTGCGCGGACCGGACGGCGCCGTCGTGTTCACCGCGACCATGGCCGGACCGGTCCACCCCGCCACCACCGCCATCGTGCTGCGGGCGTTGCTGACGGTACCGGTGGCGCCACTCGCCGTGGCGGTGCGGATCCGATGGCAGGGCCTACGGCTGTGGGCGCGCGGTCTGCCGATCGTTCCCCGACTCCAGGAGGTACCTCGATGACCCTCGACCAGAGCCGAGCCGGGGACAGGCCCGCGCCCGCGGTCTCACCCCGATGGGAAGCCATCGCCCACGTCCCGCGCGGCCCCCGCGCGGTGGTCGGCGCCCCGATCGTGGCGGCACTGTTCCGGCGCGCGGTGGCGGACCTGCCGCTGCGCGTCGAGTACCCGGACGGCGCGGTCCTCGGCTCCGCACCCGAGTCGGGGCCGCGGCTGCTGCTGCACCGGCCCGACGACTTCGTCGCCCGCGTCGCCGCCGGCGGCCTAATCGGGTTCGGGGAGGCGTACATGGCCGGGGACTGGTCGGCGCCCGACCTCGCCGCCGTGCTCACGGTGCTCGCGTCCCGCATCGACACCCTGATCCCGGCCCCACTGCAGCGGCTGCGAGGCACGTGCCTGCCGCGGCACCCGCGCAGTCACCGCGGCACCCGCGCCGGAGCGCGGGCGAACATCGCCCACCACTACGACCTGTCCAACGAATTCTTCGGCCTGTTCCTCGACGAGACGATGACCTACTCGTCGGCCCTGTTCGATGCACTCGATCCGGCTCCGCAGTGGCCGGATCTGGCCGCGGCGCAGCGCCGCAAGATCGACCGTCTCCTCGACGCCGCCCGGGTCGGTCCCGGCACCCGACTGCTCGAGATCGGTACCGGCTGGGGTGAACTGGCGATCCGCGCCGCCCACCGCGGGGCGGTCGTGCATTCGGTCACCCTCTCGCGCGAGCAGCAGTTACTGGCCCGCGAACGGATCGCCGCGGCGGGCCTGGCGGACCGGGTGACCGTCGCGCTGCAGGACTACCGCGACGTCACCGGCAGCTACGATGCGATCGTCTCCGTCGAGATGATCGAGGCCGTCGGCTACGACTATCTGCCGACCTACCTGCGCACCTTCGACCGCCTCCTCGCGGACGGCGGGCGGGTCGCGGTGCAGGCGATCATCATGCGGCACGCCCGGATGCTGGCCACCCGACACACCTACACGTGGGTGCACAAGTACATTTTCCCGGGCGGATTCCTGCCGTCGACGGAGTTGCTCGAGCAGCTCACCGCTGCGCACACCGGGCTGCGGATCGTAGACCGGTTCTCGTTCGGACCGCACTACGCCCACACGCTACGGTTGTGGCTGCACCGGTTCACCGCGCACACCGGCGGCGCCGACGCGCTCGGTTTCGACCGGGTCTTCCGGCGGATGTGGCGGTTGTACCTCGCGTACTCGCAGGCCGGGTTCGCCTCCGGGTACCTCGACGTCCAGCAGTTCGTCCTCGGCCGGGACACCCGGCCGTGACCGCCGCAATGATCGCCGCGGTGACGGGGTGAGGGCCGAGACGCCGGCGGTGCGAGCGCGCGGCGCGGAACAATCCGGTGCCGGCGGGGAGGGTGAGGAGCGCCCGACCCGCGCCGCGGTGTGCGAGGATCGCAGGATGGACAGCCCCCGCCGGAGCGGTGACGACACCGGCGATCCGGTGTCGTGTCCTGTCCCCGCGCACCCAATCCGCGACGACCGTGCCGCAGCGGAACTCGCTTCCCGGCTCGTCGCGATCGCCAGCGGGGACCGGGGCGCGTTCGCCGAATTTTATGACCGCACCAGTACCCGGGTGTTCGGGCTCGCCACCCGAATCGTGCGCAACCCGGCCCTGGCCGAGGAGGTCACCCAGGAGGTGTATCTGCAGGTGTGGACGTCGGCGGCCCGGCAGTACGACCCCGCGTTGGCGAGCCCGATCGGCTGGCTGATGACCCTGACCCACCGGCGCAGCGTGGACCGGGTGCGCTCCGAGCAGTCCGCAAGCGATCGCAACAACGCCTACGGTGCAACGCATTTCGGTCGCGACCACGACACGGTGTCCGAGCAGGTCGAGCAGCAACTCGACGAACAGCGGGTGGCCGATTGCCTCGACACCCTCACCGACACCCAACGCGAGTCGATCGGCCTGGCCTACTACGGCGGCCGCACCTACCGTGAGGTCGCCGACCAACTCGACGTCGCACTACCGACCGTCAAGTCCCGCATCCGCGACGGACTGATCCGACTGAAGAACTGCCTGGGGGTGACCACCGATGCGTGAGAGCAACGCCGACGACGAGCACGACCTGCTCGACCTGGCGCACGTGTACGCCCTCGATGCCGTCTCGGAAGCCGACCGCACCGAGATCGCGGGCCGTCTCGGCGCGGCGGCCCCGCACACCGCGCGCGCCTTCGCCCGGATCGTCGCCGACACTCACGAGACGATGGCCCTGGTCGCCGCGGGTGACGCGGCCGCCCCGCCGCCGGAGCTGCGCGAGCGACTGCTGCGGGCGATCGACACTGAACCCGCCGGTCGAGTCGACGACGAGCTCACCGACCGGCGCACCCAACGGCGCCGACGGATCACCCGGGCGGTGCTCGCCGCCGCCGCTGCCGTCGTCGTCGGAATCGGGACCACGGTCGCGATCCGGCAATTCGACCGGCCGACGTCCCTGCCGACGGTCGAACAGGTGCTCGCCAGCCCCGACGCCCGCACCAGAACCACCGAGGTCGCCGGCGGCAGCATCACCCTCAGCTCCTCCGAGCAGGCCAACGCGGTGGTCGTCGAGATGTCGGACGTGCCGCCGCCACCGGACGGGCACGTCTACCAGATGTGGTTCGTGCCCGATTCCGGCGCGCCGCGCTCGGCGGGCACGATGAGCGCGGCCACGATGCCGCCGCCCGGCGGTGAGGTGATCCCGGCCCTGGATTCGGCCGCCGCGGTCGCCGTCACCGTCGAACCCGGTACCGGTTCGACCCAACCGACCGGGGCCCCGGTGGTGACCATCCCGCTGGCATGACACGGCGGCCCGCCGCCCATCCGGTGCGGCGTCCGCACCGAACCCCTGTCGACCACCTCGACAATCGGCAGGGAACCAGGCCATGACGTGCATGCACCGGCGGTGCCGCCCGGAAGCAACAGGCAGATGACGGCCACGGACCTACTCGACGACGTGCTCGACCGCACCATCGCGGTGGGGTACTCGCGCCTCGGATTCGCGGCCCGGCAGCGGTGCTGGCCTGCAGCGGACCCGGCCCCCGGAGCTCTGACCGGAGCGACGGTGCTCGTCACCGGCGCGAACTCCGGCATCGGGAAGGCCGTCGCCACTGGTGCCGCGGCGCTCGGTGCCACGGTGCTGATGACGGTCCGGGACGTCACCCGCGGTCGGGCGGCCCGCCGGGACGTGCTCGCGGCTGTTCCGGGTGCGGACCTGGTGGTCGAGCGGTGCGACATCTCACGACTGGCGGAGGTGCGGGCGTTCGCCGCGGACCTGTGTGGGCGATGCACCCGAGTGGATTCGGTCATCCACAACGCCGGGGTGCTGCCCGCGCACCGAGCCGAGACCCCAGACGGGCACGAACTGTCCCTGGCCACACACGTGCTCGGCCCGATCCTGCTCACCGAACTGCTGCTCCCCGTACTCGCCGCGGCGCCGGATCCGCGGGTGGTGCTGATGTCCTCCGGCGGCATGTACACCCAGAGGCTGCCGGTCGACGATGTCGAGTACCGCACCGGCGGCTACCGCGGCGCCACCGCGTATGCCCGCAGCAAACGCATCCAGGTCGCGCTGACCCCACTGCTCGGGGAGCGGTGGGGTAGCCCTGCGGTGACGGTCGCGTCGATGCATCCCGGTTGGGCGGACACCCCCGGTCTCGCCGACGCCCTGCCCGGCTTCCGCCGGTTGACGCAGCCGTTGCTGCGAACCCCGGAGCAGGCCGCGGACACCGCGGTGTGGCTGGCCGCCACCACACCCATACCGCCGAACGGTCGGTTCTGGCACGACCGGCGCATCCGTCCCGTTCACTACCTGCCGACCACCCGGTACACCGCCGACGACGTCGAGCGGGTGTGGCGGTACTGCGCCCACGCGGTCGATCTCCCGCATTGATGCACCATCGGGGTAGCTCAGATGCGGGCCAGCTCCCGGCGAAGCCCGCCGGTGCCGCGGTCGAGCAGGCGAGCGACGGCGATCCGAAGGAACGGTTCCGCCCATCGCAGCCAACCCTGGAACGTGAACCGGACACGATAGGTGACCACGGAGCCGTTCGCGTAGGGGTGGACGTTGATCGTGTCGCGGGCGATCAGCGCGGTGTTCTCACCGCGCAACTCGAGCGACGTGTCGGGGGTGAGCGCGACGACCTCGTAGACCAGGTCGCTGGTCCGGCCCGCGAACCGGGACGTGTTCGCGTACCGGGTACCGACACCGCCATCCCCGGAGATCCGCACGGTGCGGACCGTGCCGGGATCCCACCGCTCGGTCGAGGTGAAGTCCGCCAGGTACGCGAACACCGCCTCCGGTCGCGCGTCGGTGGTCAGCCCACGCTGCATGTCGATCATGGCCCTTCCTTTCCTCCAGCGGCACCGCGACTGTGACTGCGGCGCTGCATGTGTGGTTTCATGGCCGACGCCCGTCGTCAGAGGATGGTGACGGTGCGGGTGTGCCATCCACTCGCACCGTCGGGGATCGGTGCGGCCCGCTGCTCGGTCTGCACGGCGCCGCCCCGGTCGGTGGCACGCACCTGCAGGGTGTGGGTTCCGGGGGTGGCCTGCCACCGCCACGTCCACTGCCGCCAGGTGTCGATCGAATACTCCTCGGCGAGGGCGGCTTCCCGCCACGGCCCATCGTCGACGCGGACCTCGACCCGGCCGATACCGCGGTGCTGCGCCCACGCGGTGCCCGCGACCAGCACCTCACCCGCGGCGACCCGGCCGAAGGACGCCGGCACGTCGATGCGGGACGCCGTCTTGATCGGCGCCCGCTCCGCCCAGCCGCGCCGGGTCCAGTACGCGCTGACCCGATCGAATCGGGTGACCTCCCAGTCGACGACCCATTTGGTCGCCGAGACGAACCCGTAGAGCCCCGGCACCACCTGCCGGACCGGGTAGCCGTGCTCGAACGGCAGCGGCTGCCCGTTCATCGTCACCGCGAGGATCGCATCCCGGCCGTCGCGCAACACGGCGATCGGGGTGCCGACGGTGAACCCGTCGACGCTGGTCGAGAGCAGCATGTCGGCGTCGGGGTGCACCCCGGCCTCGTCGAGGAGGTCCCCGATCGGGTACCCGATCCAGGTGGCGTTGCCCGCGAGCGGTCCGCCGACCTCGTTGGAGACGCAGGTCAGGGTGATGGCCCGTTCGATCGGTGTCCGGGCGACGAGATCGTCCCAGTCCAGGGTGATCTCGCGGTCGACCATGCCGTGGATCCGCAGCCGCCAGTCGTCGGTGGTCAGCATCGGCACCTGCAGGGCGGTGTCGATGCGGTAGAACACGTCGTTGCCGGTGACGAACGGGGTGCCGTCCGGGACGGCGATGTCGGCGCCCGGCGGTATCGGCAGCGCCCGGTTCGAGGCGGCCACCGACGGGATCAGGAACGCCATCCGGTTGCGGACCGCTCCGGCGAGGGTGTCCGCGAGCCGCCGTCCTGCCGTCCCCGCCGCGGCAGCCGCTGCGGCCGCGGTCGCCGCGAGGATAAGGAACCTGCGGCGCGAGATTCCCTCGGGGCGTGGTCCGGGTCCGTCGAGCGCACGGGACCGCGCGGTGAGCAGTCGCAGCACGACGATCCCGGCGGCCACACCGACGACGGTCGGCACGGCATCCGCCGCCGTCGCACCGGGGCGGCTCGTCGCCGCGTACACCCCGACCGCCCCGAGGGCGAGGAGGATCGCGCTGCCGTACGGGCGGCGCGTCCGCTCGACGGTGCCGGCGACCGCCGCGAGGACCACGATCAGGACGCTCATGCCGATGAATAGCGCTGGCTTGTCGTTGGTTCCGAATGTGGAGATCGCGAACTCGCGCGCCCACGCGGGGCTCCGGTCGACCGTCGTCGCTCCGACCGCGAAGAACGGGGACGAGCCGGAACCGGTGGGCGCCGCCACCAGCTCACCCACGCCGAGCACCACCGCCGCGGCGAGTATCCCGGACAGGGCGCGCGCCGGGATCGTGCGCCACCGCGACACTGCCGCGGTCGGTTCTCGGTGCGTCTGCGTCTCCATGTGAACGGTTCGCAGCGGCAGCGGAATCGGATGGGTCACGATCGCCAGCGAGGCCGGGCCGGAAGATTCTCGCGACGTTCACCCATCCGCGCCGCAAGCTGCCCCGAAACCCTGGCGACACCGGGACATCAGCGCAGTGCTGAACCCGCCCAGAGAACGATGAAAGTGGGAATCACGATGAACGCGCACCGCACCTCAGCCGCCGCCGTCAGCCTCGCCGCCGCGGCGGTCCTCGGGCTCTCGGCCTGTTCGTCCGGCAGCGACACCGCCACCACGACCGAACCGATGACGCCCACGCAGACCACCGGGTCGATGGCGGCCGAGCCCGCCGCGGGCCTGGTCGGGCCGGGCTGCGCCGCATACGCCGCGCAGGTGCCCACCGGCGCCGGCTCCGTCGAGGGCATGGCGCAGGACCCCGTCGCCGTGGCCGCCTCGAACAATCCGATGCTGACCACCCTCACCCAGGCCGTCTCGGGACAGCTGAACCCGAACGTGAACCTCGTCGACACCCTTAACGGCGGACAGTTCACCGTCTTCGCACCCGTCGACTCCGCCTTCGCGAAGATCGACCCGGCCACCATCGACGCCCTGAAGACCGATTCGGCGACACTGACGAAAATCCTCACCTACCACGTCGTTCCGGGCCAGCTCGCCCCCGCCGACGTCGACGGCACCCACACCACCGCCGAAGGTGCGACCGTCACCGTCACCGGATCCGGTGACGCCCTCAAGGTCAACGACGCCGCCGTCGTGTGCGGTGGGGTCAAGACCGCCAACGCCACCGTCTACCTGATCGATTCGGTCCTGATGCCACCGGCCCAATGAACGCGAACCCCACGGCCCGGCTCCAGGAAACTGGACCGGTGAACTCCGTCGACCTGATCTGGTTCCGCCGCGACCTACGCCTGTACGACCTGCCGACTCTGCTGACCGCCGCCGACTCGGCGAACACGGCGGCGGCGGTGTTCGTTCTCGACGACACGCTGCTTCGTCCCGGGCCGCGCCGCGTTTTCCTCGAAGGCTGCCTACGCAGTCTCGACGAGGCCCTCGGGGGGCGCCTGCTCGTCACCCGCGGCGATCCCGTTGCGGTGATCCCGGCCCTGGTCCGGGAACTCGGGGCGGGCGCGGTGCACGTCTCCGCGGACTTCGCCCCGTACGGGTCCCGCCGCGACCGGGCCGTCGAGGCGGCGCTCGGCGACGTCCCGTTGGTGCGGACCGGGTCGCCGTATGCCGTCGCACCCGGTCGGGTCCGCAAGCCGGACGGCACCCCGTACAGGGTGTTCACCCCGTTCCGGCGGGGCTGGCTCGAGCACGGTTGGCGGCCACCCGCGGACACCGGGCCGGCTACGGTGTCCTGGCTCGACCCGGCGGGACTGGATATGCGGGTGCCGATCCCGGCCGGCGACGACGAGTCCGTCGGATTGCCGTCGGCGGGGGAGACGGCGGCACTGACTCGGTGGCGGGAGTTCCGCGACGACGGTCTCGACCGGTATCACCTGGACCGGGACCGCCCGGACCTCGACGGAACCACCCGGCTGTCCCCCTATCTGAAGTTCGGGTGTCTGCACCCGCGCACGCTCCTGCAGGACCTGGCCTCCTGTTCCGACGAGGGGTCGACGACGCTGCGTAGCGAACTGTGCTGGCGTGAGTTCTACGCGGACGTGCTCCATCACCGGCCCGACACGGCCCGCGCCAACTTCGATCCACGCTTCGACGCACTGCGCTACGACACCGGTCCCGACGCGGATCGTGCGTTCGAGGCGTGGACGCAGGGCCGGACCGGGTTCCCGTTCGTCGACGCAGGCATGCGGCAACTGCTCGCGCAGGGCTGGATGCACAACCGGGTCCGGATGATCGTCGCGTCCTTCCTGACCAAGGATCTGCACCTGCCGTGGTGGTGGGGTGCCCGGCATTTCATGGCGCATCTCGTCGACGGCGACCTCGCTTCGAACCAGCATGGCTGGCAGTGGGCCGCCGGGTGCGGCACCGACGCCGCGCCGTACTTCCGGGTGTTCAATCCGACCGCCCAGGGGGAGAAGTTCGACCCGGACGGCGACTACGTGCGGCGTTGGGTACCGGAACTGCGTGCCGTCCCGGGCAGACGGGTGCACCGCCTGCCGGACGGCCACCCGATCGGGTACCCGGATCCGATCGTCGACCACGTCCACGAACGGCACGACGCCCTGGCACGCTATGCGGAGCTCTTCGCACGCTCGTGAACCATCCGGAGGTTGGGTGGTGTCGAACCACCCTCACCGAGATACCGCCACCAGGGAGGTGCCGTGGGGATCGAGTTCAGCAGTGTCGTCTACGAAACGCGTGAGCATGTGTTCGGCTGGCATAACCGCCCGGGCGCTGTCCGGCGACTGTTGCCGCCGTGGCAGCCGCTGACGGTCGTCGAGGAGGCATCGTCGCTGGCCGACGGACGTGCCGTGCTGGGACTTCCGGGTGGTCTGCAGTGGATCGCGGACCACGAACGCTGCGGATACGATCCGCCCTCCCGTTTCGTCGACACGCTCGGCCACGACGGTGCCTGGTCGTTTCCCGCTCGACTGATCGGGTCGTGGCGGCACGAGCACCGGTTCGAGGACGCGGGCGGTGGCGGCACCCGCGTCGTCGATCGCGTCGACACCCCGGTTCCCGGTGCACTGCTCCGGCAGACGTTCCGGTACCGGCACCGCCAGCTCGCGCAGGACCTGGCCGCTCACCGGTGGGCCCGCGAACACCGGGCGCCGCCGACGACGGTGGCGGTGACCGGGGCCTCCGGGCTGATCGGCACCGCACTGACCGCGTTCCTGTCCACCGGCGGCCACCGGGTGATCCGGCTGGTGCGCCGCGACCCGCGCGGCGACACCGAACGTCGGTGGGATCCGGATGCGCCGGCTCCCGGCCTGCTCGACGGGGTCGACGCGGTGGTGCACCTGGCCGGGGCGTCGATCGCGGGCCGGTTCACCGAGGCGCACAAGGTCGTGGTGCGCGGCAGCCGCATCGACCCGACCCGACGACTGGCCGAGTGTGCGGCCGCCGCGGCGGACGGCCCGGCGACGTTCGTGAGTGCCTCGGCGATCGGCCTGTACGGATACGACCGGGGGAGCGACGAACTCGACGAGTCCGCTGCCCGCGGTGGCGGGTTCCTCGCCGACGTGGTCGCCGACTGGGAGGCGGCGACCGCGCCCGCGACGGCGGCGGGACTGCGGGTGGTCACCGTGCGCACCGGCATCGTGCAGACACCCCGCGGCGGCACCCTGCGGCTGCTGCGCCCGCTGTTCGCCGCCGGCTTCGGCGGCCGGCTCGGCAGCGGCCGGCAGTGGGTGTCGTGGATCGACCTCGACGACCTGCTCGACGTCTACCTGCGCGCCCTGGTGGACCCGGGGGTGCGGGGACCGGTGAACGCGGTCAGCCCGTATCCGGTCCGCAACACCGAGTACACCCGCACCCTCGCCCGGATCCTGCACCGGCCGGCGTTGCTGCCGGTGCCGCGGTTCGGGCCGGCGCTGCTGCTCGGGGAGCAGGGGACCCGCGAGCTCGCCGAAGCCGGTCAGCGTGCCGTTCCGCAGGTCCTGCTCGACGTCGGGCACCGGTTCCGGCGCCCGACCCTCGAACAGTGCCTGCGCCACCAACTCGGGCACCTGCAGGAGTTCCCGTGACCGCCGCGCGCGGAACCGACACCCCGTTGCTGGTATTGGTCACCGGCGCCACCGGATACATCGGCGGCCGCCTCGCGCCACGTCTCGTCGACGCCGGGCACCGTGTGCGGGCCCTCGCCCGCCACCCCGACAAGATCAGCGACGTACCCTGGGCTGCGGACGTGGAGGTCGTTCGCGGAGACCTGGCAGACCTGAGCTCCCTCGAAACCGCGTGCCGTGGCGTCGACGTCGTCTATTACCTTGTCCATTCGATGGCTGGCGGTGGCGAGTTCGTCGACGCCGAACGTCTCGGCGCGCAGAACCTCGCCGCCGCGGCCCGCGGCGCTGGCGTGCGCCGCATCGTTTACCTCGGCGGCCTGCACGCGGACTCGGACCGGCTGTCGACGCACCTGCGCTCCCGTCGCCAGGTCGGGCAGATCCTGATCGGCTCCGGGGTGCCGGTCCTCGTGCTGCAGGCGGGGGTGGTCATCGGATCAGGTTCGGCGTCGTTCGAGATGGTCCGGCACCTGACCGACCGGCTGCCGGTAATGACTACGCCACGCTGGGTAAACAACCGCGTCCAGCCGATCGCGGTCCGCGACGTGCTGCACTATCTGCTCGCCGCCGCAACCGCACCGCTGGTGCGGAGCCGCACCTACGACATCGGCGGCCCGGACGTGTTGCGGCACGGCGAGATGATGCAGATCTACGCGGAGGTCGCTGGTCTGCACCCGTGCCGGATCCTTGTCCTGCCGGTGCTTACCCCCAGACTCGCCGGGCTGTGGATCGGGCTGGTCACCCCGATTCCGTCCGGCCTCGGTCGAACGGATCGAACGCCCTCTCCTGCTGCGGCTGCGCGCGGAGATGCGCACTCCCGGCGGCGCCTGGCTCGAGTGGCGACTCGACGCACCCGACCCCGGCACCACCATGCTGCGACAGCGGGCGGTCTTCGTCCCGAAAGGGCTTGCCGGGCAGCACTACTGGTATTCGTTACTGCCGTTTCACGGTGTCATCTTCACCGGCATGCTCGCGAACATGGCTGGCGCAGCCCGGACCGGCCGATGAGCATCCCGGCGGTCGCGGTCAGGTCGTGCACAGGGGACGGATCTGCTGATATCCGTCCGTGTTCGGGGAGGTGAGCATCAGGCACGAGTTGTAGCCGTGCTGCTCGACAACCTCGCGGACCTCCTGCCAACGAGCCGCGTCGACGACCGGTGACCGCGAGAGCACGAACCCGGACAACCGGGTCGAGTCGCCGACCAGCGCCAACGAGTAGTCGTCGGCGATGTGGGCGACGAGGTAGTTGCTCGGGCCGTCGAGCGACTCCTGGAATGGCACGCTCGGGAACGAGACGTGCAACTCTGCGGGCCCGTTGACCCGGGCATTGCCGACGATCCCGCGCCGACCGCCATCGACGGTGGTACACGAGTTGTCGATGCGAATGTTGCGTTCGTCCAGCAGCGTGTAGGTGGCGGCGGTGTCGCGAACACAATCGAGGTTGAACGGCGCCGGGTTCGCCGCCAATTGGTGCCACACGCCGACGTAGCGGGTGATGTCGAGGCGGGGGACCGGGGTGAGCGGCGCGGCCTGCGCCGACGACCCAGCGCTCAGCGCCACAGCCGCCAGTGTTGCTACTCCGAGGGTGATGACCGATCTGGTCACAAGAACTCTCCTGTTCGCGCGGGGGCCGCAGATGGCCCGGAGTTTCCTGTATGGGGTTCGGCGCTGAGGCCGCTGGAGATGGGCAGGCCCCTCTGCGTATGTCGATGAGAAGCACCGCTCAAAAGCAGGGCCACTGAGTCGGTGCAGACATCCGACCGGTCGACGTTATCCTCGACGGCCCGCGCGCAAACCAGCCCGGCTCACTTTCCGACGATATTTATGTCACGTGACGTATCCAGAGGGGCTGCGCGGGCTCAGTCGGGGAGAATCCGTACCGGCGTCGGCGTGGCGGTGCGGCGACCAGCCAGCCGGCCGACCGGCCGAGCACCGATGCGACATCGCGCCGAGCCCGCACGGCGACCCGGTGCACGCGCCGCGACACGCGTGTCCGCCAGAACATCGACGACCCGGATGCACCGAACAGCGACGACACCCAGACGACACGTGCGCGTAGACACATGTGCGGCAGGTGCCCACGGGTCAGGCGCCCCGATTATCACCGCAGGTCAGCGTCCACCCGATAAGGAACATTATGTCAGATTGCGGGCGGAGGGGTGTCCCCGCGGAGGCCTGCACCCTCGAACCCTCGGATCCCGGACCCGACCGGGCACCCGCACGTCCCGGCACACTCCGCCAGGACCGGGCGGCGGGCCCGCACCTCCGCTCGAGGCACGCCGGCACCGGTTCGACCG
This sequence comes from Rhodococcus sp. NPDC054953, assembly GCF_053609225.1. Lineage (NCBI taxonomy): Bacteria > Bacillati > Actinomycetota > Actinomycetes > Mycobacteriales > Nocardiaceae > Rhodococcus > Rhodococcus sp. NPDC054953. The sequence continues at coordinate 110,105 of NZ_JBSGXD010000009.1, forward strand.
TGACGATCCGGCGCGCGGGCGCGCAACTCGGATCAGCGCTGCGGCGCGCGATGGGCGGTTTCGCGCGCACGTATCGACCCACGCGGCGTGTGGCACGCGCTCGCAAGGCGCTGCGGGCGCCGATCCTCCCCGACGGCGGCGCCGACCCCCTTCCCGCTTTCATGGATAATTGCGGTTATCCACGAAAACCGTTGGAGCGCCCTGGAATCGCGCGCATGTTGTGCGTGTGAATCGTCATCACAAATGACCATTCGTCAAGATAGTTGGCCAGAGTCCGGCGTTGCCTCGGCCTATTCCGTGCGCAGCAGGTGGGTGCGCTACACGATGCCGTCGCGTTCGTGCGCCCACAGCGTCAGCTCCACGTCATGCGCTCCGCGGCGTCGGGGTGAGAATCCCCCCTCCTTCCCCGCCGAGGAGGAGGGGCGGCTAGTGAAGTTCGACGTCGAACCCGACGACGCCGAGTTGGAGTTCGGTTCCGGCAGGGACGGGATCCGGGTCTTCCTGCGGTTCGAGATCATCACCGGCGCCCACCCCGGCTTCCCGTCCACCCCCCGGCCATCGCTGAGGATCGGACCAACGCCGCTCCCTGTCTCTCATCGTGTCGACGATATCGGTGGGCAGCAGGTTCGACAGCAAATAGCAGCGTCACCCACCGGCAGACTGACCGCGGCTCCGTGCCGAACACGTGACGAAAACCATGGCTATTCGGCGCCGCATTCCGCTCCCTTCCGGATGGCCGGGTGAATCAGCTTGATCTACCGACACCTTCGTGACCGAAGCGTGACCGTGTCGAATGGGGCATTCGTCCGACATGTCCTTAGGTTCACTCAGGAATATTCACGTTCACAGAAAACTCTCAGGAATGAAGGATGGACTCGATTTGAACCACCGATCTCAACTCCGGTCGGTCGACCGGAGGACCCGGCGGAGAACGGGTGTGCGAGCCCTCGGCGCCGTGGCTCTCGCAGCGACACTGGCCCTGAGCGGTGGTGCGGTTGCGCTCGCGCGGCCGACCACCACGACGCCAGCGCCGGCCTCCGCCACCACGACACCGTCGTCCACTGCGCCGACGACATCACCCACAAGCACGACACAGTCCGTGCCGCAGGTTCCTTCGGAGGGTACGCACCAGCAGGGCGGCGGCGATCCGTCACCGCTGGTCGACGGAGACACAGGTACAACCGATACCACCGAACCGACGTCGGCTCGCACCACGAGCCTCCAAATACCATCCTCAACAGCCGAGATACCGAGCTCGACGCCCACCACCACGCCTGCCGAAGAGCAAGTGCATCCTGTGAGTGGGAAGAAGATCCCGTTCACAGGCAAGCCGACCGAGAACCCGAACGACAAGGTCATCCCCGGGAAGATGCGGTCGGACCGCGAGGAAATTGGCTCTTCCCCATCGGGAGTGCCTGGAACCCCTCTTCGGCGCACGATGGACCAGCAGCAGATCCAGGACAACCGGAACGACTCGTGCAACAAGATCGTTGGCGGACGCACGGGAGGCAAATCTTGCGACGAGTACCCGTTCGCGTCGACAAGGGAGGGCGCCGATGCGAATCCCACTGGGGGTCGAACGTTCAGCAACTGCGGTATCACCTCTATGACGCCGTTGGACCCGGTCACCGATATCGGCCCGAATGGTTTCAGCATGTGCATGATCAATGCCCGGCAGAACAGTCGAGGAGGAGGAATTGCCAGCTGGTTCTACGCCAAGAACCGCCTTCTCGACGGTGAGACCTTCTACGTCAACGCCACCTACTAGCGAGCACAGGTAGCGAGCGGGTCCGCCCCATTGACGAACCGTCAGTGGGGCGGACCGCTTCGTGCGTGTCGACCGATCGATGCCGGTTCCGAGCTGCTCTAGGGTCGAACCATGACTGCCAACGGTGTTGTCCGAGTCGATCACCATCAGTTCATCCTCGGATCGGCGGAAACTGACACCCTCGCCACCACCACAGAGGGATCGCTGATCGACCTCGGTCCCGGCTTCGTCACCGTGCGAACGGGAATCGCATACGGCCCTGCCTTGCTGTCGGTCGAACTACACGGCCAATCGCCCGCCCCATCCGCCAGCGACTGGGAGGTTGTCGAGGAGGGCAGCATCACCGTTGATGAACCCATCCATGTTCTGACCCTCGACGGCGAGGTGGTCTCACCGTTCGACGAGACCCTTCGGCACGTCGATGCAGACACGTATCGGGTCCGGGTCTCGGCACGAGGCCGAGACCTGAAGTGGGATATGGATGTATCCGAGCCCGTCGAGTCCTACTCGATGGACCTCTGGCGCGCACCGTTCGGAAAGTTCGAACAGATCAAGAAGCAGGACCAGGCATGGAGCGAGGACGCGAAGTCTGACGACACCAGCCCCGCGGCCGAAGACACGCACTCGCTGGGTGACTTGGTGGATTCGGGCGTGAGCGGCATCCGGGGTACCCCTCGACTGGATGTGTCGTTGGATCCGCAGTTATGGGACGGTCGCCCCCCTACCGGAGCCCTCCTCGACACCGTCTCCGAACTCGCCGAATCGAAAGCCAACCGTCAGACCATCAAGCAACTGATGTGGCTGTCCTTCCTGAACCGCGACGCACTCGAAGTTGTCGTGGGCTCAGATGCCCGGCAGAAGGATGAGATTGCCCGGTGGGCAGTGGAAAGGGCATACCAGGAGGCGGGTCTGCTTGAGTTCGAATGGGCCAGGAAGGGGATCGAGGCGCTGTTGGCTCATCAGCCTCTCCCGGACCCGTTCGACGGGAAGAGTGGAGAGCGCGACGTAATCGCTGGCGACCCGGATTTCTCGCGTACCCGGGTCCACGCGATCTCGATCCTGTATCCCGCGAGTCAGCCGTACGAGCGGTGGAACATTGCTTCCTACACGATCTACCAGGCGACGTCGGGTTCACCGCACGCAGTGTTCAACACATTGTGGAACGCGGTCATGACCGCAGGCCAGGAGGGCTACCAAGAGCTGCTCAAGGATCTCGTGGGGCGATTCTCCTAGGGCGTCGAACGGCTCAACTGTCAGGTGCCGCTGTGCAGACACCGAAAAGGGGTCGAAGACCTCCGGCCACGGCACAACACAGCCATGCGGATTGGCCACTTCACCAACAACAGTCGAGTAGTGGCTAGAGACCACCGGCCCGGACTCGAAGGGGAAGGGACTTCGCCCGCGAGCCGCCAGCCATCGAGAAGGCCGCGGGGAGAGTCCCCTGGAGTGGTGGAAGTCGGTAAGGCCCTGACCAGCCGACTTGGCCGCGCGTTGAAGCAAGGTGGGATGTCCCGAGCAGTTCAGAGCCAGCTGAGCGGGTCGCGGCCGTCTACAGACAGGTCGATGCACCCGGAAGGCTGCATCGCCAACCAGATGATGTGCCCAACGAACCGCTGCGAACAATTGCCAACTTCGATGACAACGATCGCGACCGGTCGTGGTCAGGATAGTTGTCACACCCAAGGTCAGAGCGTCAGTAATTGCCGACTGTGTTGGCGATTCACAGTTGTCCCGCACGCAACCGCCGCGCACGCCGCCCTGCTCAACCGCACTCCCTGCCCGGACCCGCCCGGACCCTGTAGCAGATTGCTACACTGGAGCTCGGAGCGTGGCACATCGTCCCAAGGAGGAGCCATGACGAGCGTCGTCGACAAGGTGACCAGGTTTTCATCGGAACTCGTCGACGCGGCCGCGTCCGAGGGTGAGCGGGAGAACCGATCCGCGCGTCAACAGCTCGAACACTGGGCACGAGTGGGCCGCGAGGTGTCGAACCAGCGGCAGGTGGCCCGCCGCCGGGTCGAGGCCGCCCTCGCTGGCAGGCTGCCGCTGAGCGAACTGTCCGACGAGGAGGGCGTGGTCTTCAACGCCGAGGTCGCCGCGGCGCTCGAGGAATCGCTCGCCACCGGAAACCACGTCGCCGATCGCGCCGCGCAGGGCCGAGCCACGATCGCGCTCGACAACGAGGGCCGCGTCGTCAAACACCTGCCTGACGGCACCCAGATCATCCTGTGAGACGACTCGACCTCGTCGTCGGCCCCAACGGTGCGGGCAAGTCGACGTTCGTCGAGCAACGGCTCGCTCCCCTGCTCCCCGGCAGCGTCTTCGTCAACGCCGACGTCATCGCGAAACAGCGGTGGCCCGATAGCCCCGAGGAGCATTCGTACGAGGCCGCCCGGATTGCCGCGACCATCCGGGACACACTGATCGATCAGGGCGAGTCGTTCATCGCCGAGACCGTGTTCTCGCACCCGTCGAAACTGGACCTGATCGACCGGGCCCACCGCGGCGGGTACGTGCTTGCCCTGCACGTGGTCCTCGTCCCGGTCGACCTGTCCGTCGCCCGCGTCGCCGAGCGGGTCATCGAGGGTGGCCACCGGGTTCCCGAGGACAAGATCCGGGAACGCTTCGCTCGACTGTGGCCGCTGGTCGCCGACGCCATCGGCCGCGCCGATCACGCCACCGTGTACGACAACTCCGCCCCCGACCTCACCCGGATCGTGGCCCGCTACGTCGACGGCGACCCGGTCGGCGACACCGCCTGGCCCGCCTGGACACCGGCCGACCTGACCGGTTGACCAGCTCCGCCGTCGTCAACGTCCGGGTCCGCGGGGTGAATCAACGACACGGCCCTGAACACCGCCACCTCGTTCGTGGTGCCGTTCGACTACTCCCCCGATCCCGACCACGACCGACGCCGCGAGCAGTACGTGCGCCTTCGGCTCGCAACCCTCGCGGCCGAACGCGACGCACTGATCGGTGCCCGCTCACGCGGCGTGCACCGCTCGCAGACCCTTACCGCCGCACAGCGGCGCCTCGACCTCGAGGAACTCGCCTGCAGCTCGTCAGCGACAGGTCGGGTCACTGGGCCCACCCCACCCGTCAGGGTGGGGTGGGAACGTGAGGCGGACGGTTCTACCGGAACCGACCCGAGTGCCGATAAGCTGCGTTATGACATTATTTCATGGGGAGTCGACCGCGTCATTCGTCGTCACCGCAGGTCAGAGCGCTCTTGCGCGGGCCGAGAGCGCCCGGTACTCGGCTCGGTGGTGCGCGATGTGCGAGTCGACGCGCATGTGGTCCCGCATCGTGGGGATCGCGATCGTGTCGTCGACGGCGACCCCCCGCCGGGTCAGCCATGCCTGCACCTCACCCCAGAGCCACGTCTGCCCGAGGGTGAGGTTGAACGGCAGCGGGAACGGATCGCCCTGGTGGCGTTGCCCGTTCACCCACAGCGCGACGGCCTGCCGGGTACAGCCGGCGCGCCGCGCGATCAGCCTGCGGTCCACGAGATCCGGCTGGGTGCGTTCGACGTCGACCCCCAGCTCGCTGAGCCGGACGACGAGGTCGATGCCCGCGGCGTACCCGCGGGTCCCCTCCCCCGTCGCGGTAACGACCTGCAACTGCCCATGATCGTCGATGCCGGCGCCCAGCCCCTCCCGCACCCGGTCCTCGACGTGCGGCGCGATCACCGCGGTGACAAACGAGTAGCGAAACCGGTGTGAGCCCTGATCCATTCGACGATCGTACTGTTGACGTCCGTCAACACGGCCAGCTCGGCGGCGGCACGATCCAGACACGGCGCGGGCGCGACGGCACCGAGAATCCGTTGCGCAGTGCCGCTTCCGCGAGCGGCACCGGATCGGGGTCGTGCGGCCAGTCCCCAGGCCCGAACAACCCGACGGCGTTCGCCGCACCACCCGTAGCGAACCGTCCCTCGTCACCCTGCCGCCCCATCCGGCACAATCGAACACATGCCCGAATCTCTGCACGACTGGTTCGAGGAGTTCCTCGTCTACCGCAGCACGGCCAAGCCGTCGCCCAACACCCTGCGGGCCTATCGGCAGGACTTCCGGACGGTCGCCGACTCCCTCGGCACGGGGCGTGGCGTCCCGCCCGAGCGACTCACGCCCGCCGTCATCGACAAGGCGGCGATGCGGGTCGCCTTCGCCGACTACGCCGACAGTCGCCAGCCCGCGTCGATCCGGCGCTGCTGGTCGACCTGGAACATGCTGTGCGACTTCCTCTTCGCCGCCGACGTGATCGTCGCCAACCCGATGTCGTCGGTGCTGCGCCCCCGGGCGCCGAAGACGGTGCCGAAGGCCTTCCACGCGGACGCCGTCGAGCGGCTCGTCACCACACTGCAGGCACCCGACGAGGGCACCCGGGCATGGCCCGAGCGTGACCTGGCGCTGATCCTGACCGGGCTGCTGACGGGCCTGCGGTCCGCCGAGCTGATCGCCATCGACCTCGGAGATCTGCGGGACGCGGCGGACCGGGGAAAGGTCATCCACGTCCACGGCAAGGGCAACAAGCAGCGGGTGGTCACGGTCGAGCCGGTGGTCGTCGACGTGCTCGGCGACTACCTGGACAGCCGCGCCACCCGCTTCCCCGGCACCGCGCGCAGGCGTGCGGATGTCGGCCCGTGGGAGCGGTTCGCCGCAACGGACCCGATGTTCGTCGGCCGGGACGGCACCCGGATCACGCGGGGCACGCTCCAGTACCGCGTGGAGCGGGCGTACCGCCGAGCGGGCATCAACGGCGATCGCGCGAAGGGCGCCCTGGTGCACCAGCTCCGGCACACCTTCGCCACCGCGATGGCGGACCAGAACGTGAGCGTCTACACCCTGATGAGGATGCTCGGGCACGAATCCATGACCACGACCCAGCGGTACACGTCGGGTGCGGGCACCGAGGTGCGCGGCGCCGCCGCCCTCAACCCGGCGTACGACCTCGTGAGTCGGCGGGCCGGGAGGGGTGGCCCGGGGGCCTGATCAGGGCAGCGAGTTGAGGAACTCGAACATCGCGGGCTGGAAGTCCGGGTTGGCGTTGATGACGCCGGTGACCGCACCGACCGTGCCGCCGATCGCGGCGCCGAGGGGGCAGCCGACGAACAGGAACAGCACGCAGCCGACGACGAGGCCGATCGCGAGACCGGTATTGGCCTGCAACTGCCCGCCGTTGAGCCAGCCCTTCTCCCACTCGGTGACCATGTTCTGGTAGGCCGTCTGGCTGTAGGCGGGTTGGACGCTGACCGGGGGCAGCTGTGGGGTGAGGGTGAGCTCGCGGCCGCCCTGGCCGATGCTCGCCGCGATCGGCACGCGGGCATCGCCCATGCCGTAGGCGAGTGGGACGCTGGTGAGCGGGGTGCCCGCGTCGTTGACGACGTCGACGGCCGTTCCGCCTGCCGCGAGCCGGAAGGCTCCGGAGTCGAGAACCGTCGCGATCGAGCGACCGTCGGGCAGTACCGAGGTCTCGTAGCCGACGTCGGCGGCACCCTGCGTCGGGACCTCGCTGGCATAGGAGTTGCCAGCGCCGACACCCATCGCCGCAACCAGGGCCACGGACAGCACCGTGGCCTTCGTGAGTTTCATGGTGGGGCTCCTTCTCCGAGATCTCGGTGCCCTGCGCGGACACCGATGGCGGGAGACGGCCCGAACGGTTCGTAGGCCGTCAGGAACACCCACTAGAATAGAGGGCCAACGGCCTCGCGTCTGCCCTATTCGGGCAGGTAAAGCGCATTTTGACCGTGATGGACACCCTGACGGACACCGAAGGCGCCGGGCAGATGCCCGGCGCCTTCGGCGTGTGGTGCGACGGTCTAGATGACGCCCATGGCGAACATCGCGTCGGCGACCTTGACGAAGCCGGCGATGTTGGCGCCGAGGACGTAGTCCCCGGGCTTGCCGTACTCGGTGGCGGTGGTGACACACCGGTCGTGGATGTCGCGCATGATCATCGACAGCCGCTCGTCGGTGTACTCGAAGCTCCAGGAGTCGCGGGAGGCGTTCTGCTGCATCTCCAGCGCCGAGGTGGCGACGCCACCGGCGTTGGCGGCCTTGCCCGGGGCGAAGGCGACGCCCGCGTCCCGGAACAGGGCGATGCCCTGCGGGGTGGTGGGCATGTTGGCGCCCTCGGCGACAACCTTGACGCCGTTGGCGACCAGGGTCTTCGCGGCGGCTTCGTCGAGCTCGTTCTGGGTGGCGCAGGGCATCGCCACGTCACACGGGACGTCCCAGATGTTGCCGTCGGCGACGAACCGGGCGCCGGGGCGGGCGTCGGCGTACTCGCTGATCCGGCCGCGCCGGACCTCCTTGATCTCCTTGAGCAGCTCGAGGTCGATGCCGTTGTCGTCGACGATGTAGCCGGACGAGTCGGAGCAGGCGACGGCGGTGCCGCCGAGCTGGTGCACCTTCTCGATCGCGTAGATCGCGACGTTGCCGGATCCGGAGACCACGACGCGGCGGCCCTCGAGGCTGGTGCCCGCGGTCTTGAGCATCTCGGCGACGAAGTAGGCGCAGCCGTAGCCGGTGGCCTCCTTGCGGACCATCGAGCCGCCCCAGGTCAGCCCCTTGCCGGTGAGCACACCGGACTCGTAGGAGTTGTTGAGCCGCTTGTACTGGCCGAACAGGTAGCCGATCTCGCGGCCGCCGACGCCGATGTCACCGGCGGGGACGTCGGTGTACTCGCCGATGTGCCGCTGCAGCTCCGTCATGAACGACTGGCAGAAGCGCATGATCTCGCCCTCGGACCGGCCCTTGGGGTCGAAGTCGGAGCCGCCCTTGCCGCCGCCGATGGGCAGACCGGTGAGGGAGTTCTTGAAGATCTGCTCGAAGCCGAGGAACTTCACGATGCCGAGGTTGACGCTCGGGTGGAAGCGCAGGCCGCCCTTGTAGGGGCCGAGGGCGCTGTTGTACTGCACCCGGAAACCGCGGTTGACGTGCACCTGGCCGTTGTCGTCCTGCCACGGCACACGGAAAATGATCTGCCGCTCGGGCTCGCAGAGGCGCTCGATCAGCGCGCCGTCGGCGTAGTTGGGGTGCCGTTCGAGCACAACGGTGAGCGACTCGAAGACCTCGGCGACGGCCTGATGGAACTCCGGCTCGCCTGCGTTGCGGCGCACGACCTGCTCAAAGTACTGGTCGACACGCTCACGGACCTGCCCACTCACAGACAGTCCTCCTCACTGTTCGGTTTGGATCACATGTCCGCACCCGGTCGGCGACCACGCTGTCGGCAACCCACTTCCGCACCGGCCGGCGACCACGCTGTCGACAACCACATTTCCGCACAGAAGACACGGATATTCATGTAAAGGTAAGCACAACTTCTCCTCACAGCCCTAACCCGGCCGACGTGATATTCCCCCGGTGTGAGATTCGGATCATCTTGTCGATCCCCACGACACGCCGTCGAGGAATCTGCTCGTCCGGCCATGTTCGCCGTCCGGTACTAGCGTGAGCACCGTCGTCGACATCTGCGCGAGGAGTGTGGACATGAGCGTCAAGACGGTGGGGTCTCCCCGGCACCGGGTGGTGGTCATCGGCTCGGGATTCGGCGGGCTGTTCGCCACCCAGGCACTCAAACGGGACGACGTCGACATCACCCTAATCGCCCGCACCACCCATCACCTGTTCCAGCCGCTGCTGTACCAGGTGGCGACCGGCATCCTCTCGGTCGGCGACATCGCCCCGGCAACCCGGCTGGTGCTGCGCAAGCAGCGCAACGTGGAGGTGCTGCTCGGCGACGTGGAGACGATCGACCTGGACGCGGGCACCGTCTCGTCCCGGCTGCTCGACCGCACCACGATCAGCGAGTTCGACAGCCTGATCGTTGCCGCGGGCGCAGGCCAGTCGTACTTCGGCAACGACGGCTTCGCCCGGTTCGCCCCCGGCATGAAAACCATCGACGACGCGCTGGAGCTGCGCGGGCGCATCCTCGGCGCGTTCGAGGAGGCCGAGCTGTCCGACGATCCCGAGGAGCGCGCACGCCTGCTGACCTTCGTGGTGGTCGGCGCAGGACCGACCGGGGTGGAACTGGCCGGTCAGATCGCCGAGATGGCACACCGGACCCTCAAGGGCGCGTTCCGCAAGATCGATCCGCGCGACGCACGGGTGATCCTCCTCGACGGCGCCCCGGTGGTGCTGCCCGTCTACGGCGGCAAACTCAGCGCCAACGCGGCGGCCCGGCTCGAGAAGCTGGGCGTCGAGATTCAGCCGAACGCGATGGTCGTCGACGTCGACGCGGGCGGCCTGGTCGTCCGGGACAAGGACGGCACCGAACGCCGGGTCGACGCGCAGTGCAAGGTGTGGTCGGCCGGGGTGCAGGCCAGCCCGCTCGGCAAGCAGCTCGCCGAGCAGTCCGGCGCCGAGATCGACCGGGCCGGACGCGTCCACGTCAACCCGGACCTGTCACTGCCCGGGCACCCGAACGTCTACGTCATCGGCGACATGATGGCGCTCGACAACCTGCCCGGCCTCGCCCAGGTCGCGATGCAGGGCGGCAAGCACGCGGCGAGGCAGATCCGGGGCACGGTCGCCGGGGAGCCCGAGGGTGCGCGGCGCCCATTCAAGTACTTCGACAAGGGATCGATGGCGACGATCTCCCGGTTCAGCGCGGTGGCGAAGATCGGCAAGCTCGAGATCACCGGCTTCATCGGCTGGATCGCGTGGCTGGTCGTCCACCTGATGTACCTGATCGGGTTCCGCAGCAAGTTCTCCACGGTGCTGTCGTGGATGGTGTCGTTCCTCGGGCGGGGGCGCGCGCAGATGGCGTCCACCGAACAGCAGGTGTTCGCGCGGCTGGCGATCGAGCACGTCCAGAACCACGAGCGGAACCTCGCCGCGGGCCTGATGGGAGATCCGGCGGCGGTGGCAACCGGAGAGGAACGCGAGGCGGGCTAGCTGTCCCCAAGCCGGGCGGTGTCCTCGACGTTCGCCAACCGCACCTGCCCGCGCGCAACGAGCCGATCCGCGGCGTCCACGATCTGTACCTGCCACAGCTGCTGGGTGCGTCCCCGATGGATCGGCGTCGCGGTGGCGGTGAGGATGCCGCTGCGGGTGGCGCGGAGGAAGTCGGTGTTGTTGTTCACGCCGACGACGTGCCCGCGGTCGCCGAACCAGACGCTGCCGCCGATGCTGGCGAGGGTCTCGATGACGGTGCAGTGGACGCCGCCGTTGACGATGCCCGCCGGCTGGAACAGGTGCGGGCCGACCTCCCAGTGCGCGTTCACCCGGTCGGCGCTGACCTCGGTGAACTCGAGGCCGATCGACTCGGCGAATCCCCGGTTGAGGAAGGTGGCCGCCTCGGCGAGGCTACGTCCGTCGAGCGCGTCCGCCATCGTGAACGTCGAGGCGGCCTGCGCGGTGGTCGGTTCACTCATGTGCACTCCCTGGGTCCCTGCGCCGCGCTCGTCGCGACGAGTCCGATTCCTGCAGTCAAGCACGTCGGAGGGCGGCCGTGGCCGACGCAGGTTTCCGGGGAGGTCGAGGACCTGATCGCAGAGCTGGTGCGGAAGTCGTACCTGAAGAGGCAGAAACCCAGTTTGGCGGTGGTGTACCGGCAAATCATCAGGGCGTGCCGACTTCAAGGCGTTCGAGTGCCAGCGCGCAACACGGTCGCCGCCCGCATCGCGGCACTGCATCCGGGGCAGGTGGCGCGCAGCCAGCACGGTCCGATGCGGCGCGCGCCGTGCAGGCCGCCGGTGGCGCACCCCCGGTCGTGGACGAGTTCCTCGAACGGGTCCAGATCGACCACACGGTGGTCGATCTGATGGTCGTCGAGAGCGCGACCGGCAGCCGATCGGCCGGCCCCATCTGACCGTCGCGATCGACATGCACAGTCGGTGCCTGGTCGGGATGGTGATCACGCTGGAGGCGCCGTCCGCGGTGTCGGTGGGGCTGTGTCTGGCGCACGTCTGCTGCGGCAAACGTGTCCGGCTCGACGCCCTGGGGTTGGCCAGCCGGGTCGCATGGCCGATGAGCGGCAAACCGCGGCATCTGTACCTGGACAACGCCTCCGAGTTCAAGAGCGATGCCCTCAAGCGTGGCTGCGAACAGCACGGCATCGAGCTGGAATATCGGCCTCCGGGCGCCGCACTACTGCGGGATCATCGAGCGGGTCATCGGCACGGCCATGTCGATGGTCCACGAGCTGCCGGGCTCCACGTTCTCGAACCCGGTCGAACGCGGCGCCTACGACCCGCAGGCCACAGCGGCGCTGACATTGACCGAACTCGAACGCTGGCTCATCCTCACTGTCGGCGCCAGGCGGATTCGAGACACCCCCACTCGTGGGGTGCTCGGGGTATCGCTTTACAGCGACCAGGGGCCGAGCAAGGATCAGGTCCCATGACCCCACCCTCGACAGGCCCGCATCGGTACCCGCGGCAGCTCCTTCTGACGGGTGTGTATGTCGCGACCGGATTGCTGTGTGGAGTTGCGATGTGGCTGTTTTGGGCGGTCACAACCGCCACAATCGGCTTGGAAACGCCATTGCATGTGGTCGAGCTCTTCATCCTCCCGGCTGCCACAGGGGCGATCGTGACCTACTTGCTGCTCCGTCGTGTGCCGAAGCTCCGAGCGCTTGCTTGGTCTGTCCTCCTGGGCGCCGTCGTAGTCGGCCCGCTGCTCGACTTCCTGTTTTTTGCGTTCCTAGCCGGTTCGTATCCCGGAACATCGGCGAGCTAACGCAACCACGACGCGGAACGCTCTGAATCCCTGAAGGAGGTCCCCACGGCGGCGTGGGGACCTCCTTCAGGGTCGGGATGTTGGGGTTGATGGCCGAGTTCGAGTCCGACCTGATCCGTGCCCGCACCCGTGACGCCATCGCCGCCGCTACTGCTGCCAGCAAAATGAAGGGCCGCACGCACAAGCTCACCCGAAGAGCGGGCCTACCTGCTCCAGATGTACGAGACTCGACAGTTCAAGATCGAGACACTCTGCAGGAACACGGGGTTGAAGAGGTCAGCGCTCTACAACAACATCACCCTCGCACGCGCCGAACGAGACGCTCGCGTCAGCGCCGGGGATGACAGGTGGCCGTGCACAGCACTTCTGACAGCTGTGCACTCGACTCCTGAAACTGACAAGCGGGCCCCGTACCGGTAGTCGGTACGGGGCCCGCCGTGGAAGGGACCGGGAGTCACTGCAGCCCTCAGGACTCCGGCACGGTCCGGTGGTTCATCACCCACACGCAACTATAGGCAAGGCTTCCCTAACTGGCAAGGGCGTGGGTGTGCGCGCGTCGGCAGAGGGGGCGTCCCGCCCGGGAACGCACCGGGAGGCCCGCGGTCTCGAATGCGTCGAGCAGCGCCTGCCCGCGCCGGTCGGCAACCGACGGGGCGAGGTCGCCGCGCAGCGGAACCATGGTCGCGGCCCCGAGCACCGCCTCGCCGACCAGCGCCCAGAGCAGCGTGCGATCCAGCGGCACGAGCCGGTCGAGGGCGTCGAAGATGGCGGTCAGCGCGGTGCGGCAGCGGCAGGCGGTCCACATCGCGAGGGCGCGTTCGCACGGCAGGGTCACCGCGCCCGGCGTTCCGTCCCACCGGTCGCCGGGCAGCACCCGCAGGGCGGGATCCCAGACGCCCGCCCAGTCGATGCAGCCGTCGCTGTCCATGTGGATCGACAGGTTGTCGAGGCCGGCGTCCCAGGCGCGGCCCTCCATGACGACCAGTGCGGCGACCCGGCCGACGACGGAGTGGATCAGGGCGGATGCGACAGAGATGCCCGCGGCGTCGCGGTCCGGGATGTCCTCGAGCGCGCGGGTGAGCATCCGGTCCAGGCGGTCGCCGCGGATGCCCTCGTCGACGGCCCACCAGCGGCGCTTGGGCTGCTCGACCATCTGCGCGACGGCGTACACCCGCGGGTACTCGGGGTGCAGCGCCCGCAACCGGGTACACGACTCGACGAGGGCGGCGGAGACCGCGGCGGTGCCGCGCGGGGCAACGGCGGCGGGGGTCGGGTCGAGCAAGAGGGTGGTCGGCACTGCTCACTCCTTCGTCATCGAGCACGATCGAACGTAGGTTAGCCTAACCACAAGTCGATCGCCGGGCGGGAGCCGGGGTGCCTGGTTTGGATAGGGTTACGTAACCTGAAGGCCGATCCGACTTCCGTCGACCAGGAGCATGCCGTGACCACCATCCCCGGAGACGTGGACTACGCGATCCGGGAGGTCCCCCGCGGCCCCGCCCCGCGCGGTCGACGCGCACTGGCCACCGCCGTCGACCTCGGCGTCGTCGCCCTGCCGCTGCTCATCGGATGGTTCATCGTCGATTCACTGCGGGACGGCAACGGCGGCGGCCAGATGGACCGCCTGGTGTTCGGCGGCGTCGCCGTCGCCGTCGCCGTCGGGCTGCTCGTGTGGAACCGCGGCACCCGAGAGGGCAGCACCGGCGCTGGCGTCGGCAAGTCGTGGTTCGACCTGATCGCCAGGGACGCCGCCACCGGCCGAGCGCTCGGCGCCCGCCGCGCGCTGCTCCCCCGCTCCGGGGTCGAGGTGGTCCGCCGCGCCACCGCACTCGACGAGGGCTTCGTCCCGATCCGCGCCGACAACTCCCTCGTCGCGATCCGTCGACGCCGCCTGCTCGGGCTCGCCGCGCTCGTGGCCCTGCTCCTCGCGACCGTCGTCGCGAGCATCGCGGTCGGTGCGCGACCGATGGACTTCGGCGAGATCTTCCACGCCCTGTTCCAGGCCACCGGAACCGACACCGACCTCGTCGTCCGCACCCTCCGGGTGCCGCGCACCGCGCTCGCCGTCGCCGTCGGGATCGCGCTCGGCGTCGCGGGCGCCCTGATCCAGGGCCATACTCGCAACCCGCTCGCCGACGCGGGCCTGCTCGGTCTCAATGCGGGCGCCGCCCTGTTCGTGGTGCTGTCGATCTACCTGCTCGGCCTGTCCACCCCCAGCCAGTACCTGTGGTTCGCGTTCGCCGGCTCGCTCACCGCCAGCCTGGTCGTGTTCGGCATCGCGTCGATCGGCGGCAACCGGGCCAGCCCCCTCAACCTCGCCCTCGCGGGCGCCGCCGTCGCGATGTTCCTGCAGGCGATGACGCACACCGTCATCCTGCTCGACCAGACCAGCCTCGACGGCTACCGATTCTGGGTCGTCGGCTCGGTCGCGGGCCGCGGCACCGAGGTGCTGTGGCAGGTGCTGCCGTTCCTGGTGATCGGCGTGCTGATCGCGCTCGCGGGCACACCGGGACTCAACGTCCTCAGCCTCGGCGACGACGTCGCCCGCGGGCTCGGCACCAACGTCGCCCGCAGCCGGGCGATCGGCATCATCGCGATCACCCTCCTCACCGGCGCCGCGACCGCCGCGTGCGGTCCGATCGCGTTCATCGGGCTGGTCGTCCCCCACGTCGCCCGCTTCATCACCGGACCCGACTACCGCTGGCTCGTCCCCTACGCCGGGCTGCTCGGCGCGATCATGATCCTGCTCGCCGACGTGATCGGCCGAGTCGTCGTCCGGCCCGGCGAACTGCAGGTCGGCATCGTGCTGGCGATGTTCGGTGCGCCGTTCTTCATCGCGCTCGTCCGGCGCAGGAAGCTGGTGTCCCTGTGAGCCTCACCGACCGGGCGACCGTCCCCGACACCCGCACCACCCCGACCCCCACCACCGTCCCCGGCCGCCCCGGCTTCCGGGTCGGCGGGGTCTCCCTGGTCCGCCGCACCACGATGGTCGCGATCACGGTCGCGCTGCTGCTTGCCGTGTTCCTGTTGCTGTGCATCAACATCGGCCGCGGCGAGTTCTCCGTCCCGATCCCCACCGTCGCGGAGATCCTGTTCGGCGGCGGGTCGAAGGTCGAACGCTTCATCGTGATGGACCTGCGGCTGCCGCGGGGGCTCACCGCCCTGCTCACCGGCATCGCCCTCGGCATCGCGGGCGCGATCACCCAGTCCATCCTCCGCAACCCCCTCGCCAGCCCCGACATGCTCGGCATCACCGCCGGAGCCAGCGCCGCCGCCGTCACCCTGATCGTCGTCGGCGGCGGCGGCAGCTTCGTCGGCCTGCTCGCCACCCTCGGCCTGCCCCTCGCCGCACTGGCCGGCGGACTCGCCACCGCGGTCGCCATCTCCCTGCTCGCCTGGCGCGGCGGCGTGCAGGGCTACCGGATCGTGCTGATCGGCATCGGCACCAACGCGATGCTCGTCGCACTGATCCAATGGCTGCTCATCTCCGCGGACATCAACGACGTCGCCCGCGCCCAGGTCTGGCTCAACGGCTCACTCAACGGCAGCGACTGGGCGCAGGTGTGGCCCGTCGCGATCGGCGTCGCCGTCGTCGGCACCGCGGCGATCGCGTCCTCGTTCACCCTCGGTGCGCTCCGGCTCGGCGACGACACCGCCCGCGCCCTCGGTGTCCGCCTGCAAAGCGGGCAGGGGGTCCTGCTGATCGCCGCGGTCGCCCTCGCCGCCATCTCCACCGCCGCGGTCGGACCGATCGGCTTCGTCGCACTCGCCGCCCCCCAGCTGGCGATGCGCCTACTCCGCACGCCCGGTCCCCCGATCATCGCGTCCGGGCTCCTCGGCGCGGTGCTCGTCCTCGGCGGCGACATCATCGGTCGCACCGTGCTCCCGGTCGAACTCCCCGTCGGCATCGTCACCTCCGCGCTCGGCGGTCCGTTCCTGATCTACCTGCTCATCCGCAACAATCGGAAGGTGTCCGCATGAGCGCCGACGCACCAGCCACGGACAACCCTCGGCGGCTCGCCACGGAGGCCAACGGCCAGCCCGCCGCCGACAACCACGGGCGGCTCGCCGCCGACAACCTCGTCGTCGGCTACGGCGACCGCGTCATCATCGACGGCCTCGACCTCGACATCCCCACCGGTCTGGTCACCACGATCATCGGCCCCAACGGCTGCGGGAAGTCCACCCTGCTGCGCACCCTGGGCCGGCTGCTCAAGCCGAAGTCGGGACGGGTGCTGCTCGACGGCAAGGCGATCTCGTCGATGCGCACCAAGGACGTCGCCCGCACGCTCGGGTTGCTGCCGCAGGCGCCCGTCGCGCCCGAGGGGCTCACCGTCGCCGACCTCGTCTCCCGCGGCCGCCACCCGCACCAGTCGTGGCTGCGCCAATGGTCCTCCGACGACGAGGGGGAGGTCGCGAAGTCGCTGGCGTTGACGGGGGTGTCCGACCTCGCGGACCGCGCCATCGATGAACTGTCCGGCGGTCAGCGGCAGCGGGCGTGGATCTCGATGGCGTTGGCGCAGGGCACCGACATCCTGCTCCTCGACGAGCCGACGACCTACCTCGATCTGGCGCACTCGGTGGAGGTGCTCGACCTCGTCGACCGGCTGCACTCCGAGCTCGGTCGCACCGTCGTGATGGTCCTGCACGACCTCAACCTCGCGATCCGGTACAGCGACCGCCTGGTCGTGATGGCGAAGGGGTCGGTTGTCGCCGCCGGCGCCCCCGGCGAGATCATCACCCCCGACCTGCTGCTCGAGGTCTTCGGTCTCGAGGCAAGGGTGATCGACGACCCCGTCTCGGACCGGCCGCTGATCGTCCCGGTCGGCGCCCGACACGTGTACGGGACCGCGGGCGGACCGGACCCGGCCGCCGCGGGCTGACCGGGCCGGACCCTCAACGGATCCGCAGCATCGTGCGGACCAGGCGCAGGCCCTGCCCAACCGACACGGCCGGCAGGTAGGCGCGGCCGACGGCGTTGCCGATCGCGGGCAGGGCGGCGGGGTCCGCGAACGTCACGTACATCGGGACGTACTCGGGCCGGAACTTCGCCTTGAACGCCAGCAGGGACCGAAACCCGTACACCGGCTCCAGGGTGCGGCCGAGCAGATCGAGCGCACCGTCCGTGACCGCGGCGAACGCGCCCCGCTCCCGCGCCTCCTCGGTGTCCGCGGCGTCGGCCGTTCCGGCACCGGACACCGTCGCCAGCGGGGCGCCGGACAGGCTGACGAACTCGGCGCCCTCCTCCTTCAGGGATAGCGCGGCGGACGCGATCAGAAACTCCATCGCAGGCCGGAACCCGTCGGTGCGCCTGCGCATGAAGTCAAGCGTCCAGCCGACGACGCGGCCGTCGCGGTGGACCGGCATCCACGAGGTGACCCCGTGGACGGTCCGGTCCTCGTCGACGGCGATCAGGCAGCGGACCCGCCGGTCGTCGATCTCGTCGAGGCCCCCGAGGGTGAATCCCATCTCCGGCATGCCCTTGTCAGCGACCCATTCCTCGGAGATGGCGGTGACCTGATCGGTGAGCGCCAGTGGCGCGTCGGGAAAGCTCATCCATTCGGCGTGCACCCCCGCGCGGGTCGCCCGGTTGAGGGCGGTGCGGACGTCCTGGAACTTCTTCCCGGTGAATTCGAGGGTGTCGAGGTGCAGGACGGTCTCCTCGGCGACCTGGATGCCTGCCCACCCGAGGCTGTCGGTGACGGCTCGCAGCTCCGCCGTGACCGAGTAGAAGCAGGGTGTCCACCCATTCTCGGTCGCGAAGTCCGCGAACCCGGTGACATAGCCGGGCAACGAGGTTCGCGGCCCAACCGGATCGCCGGTGGTGAGCGCGACCCCGCCGATCACCCGGTAGGCGACGTAGCCCGCCCCGTCCGGCGCGAACCAGTAGCGGTTGCCGCGCCAGGTGGTCATCCACGACAGCGGGCTCCCGGTCCCGGCCTCGAGCAGTGCACGGGCGCGTTCGACGTCGTCCGGATGCTCGCCGCGGGACGGGGTGAGGAAGGTCGCGGCGACCGCGGCACCCACCCCGACCCAGAACAGCACCCCCGTCCACTCGTAGAGCAGGGTGGTGGCCGGGTCGTCCGGAAGGAACCGCGGATCCAGCCACTGCAGGTACACCGGCGGGACGAGGCGCTGCGGGTAGTCGGCGAGCAGCGACCCGAGGGTGGGGGCGCGGTCGAAGCCGGCGCGCACCAGCATCCCGAGTGCCAGGTAGCACCCGGCGAGCGCGGCGGTCAGGGCCGTCACGCGCAGCCACAGCCGCCGGTACGTACCGCGCGGAGCGGCGACGGTGAAGAACCGGCGGGTGACCAGCAGCACGAGCAAGACCGCAATCGGCGTGAGAAACGGCGCGATCGTGCGGTACACGGTCGGGGTGTCGAGGCCGTAGAACAGCGACTGCTCCGGCACGAACCCGATGTAGCGGATCCCGACGTTCACCAGGGCCAGCGCGACGAGCGCCAGCTGGGCGATGCAGGCGGCGATCCAGGCGAACCGGCGGCCGCGCCGCAACCCGTCGGCGAGCACGAGCAGCAGCAGCGAGGGCATCAGGCTCAGGATCGTCGGCCCGACCCCACCGAGCCGCAGCGCGAGCAGGCCGCGACGGCAGTCCTCGCCCGCACGGTTCTGCAGGCACAGCTCCCGTAGCTCGGCCGGTGTCGGCGCCACCGTCCGGAACAGGTCCCGGAGCACCGCGAGGGGTCCGACGGCGTGCGGGGACAGTGCCGCCAGCACCGGGCCGAGCGCGCCGGCCGCGACGATCAGCGCGACCAGGACGCGTCCCTCCCTGCGGGTGCCCGCGAGGTGCCCGCCGCGGGCGGAGCGGCCGACGACGAGCGGGCCGAGCAGCAGCCCGACGACCGCAGCGGACAGCCGCGCCAGGTCGAGCAAGTGCCCGCCGAACAACGCGAGGGTGATCAGCAGCGCCAGCAGCCCGACCCGAAGTCGGCGCCGCCACAGCGTCGTCATCGAGGAGCTGGCCACCATCGCGACGCCGGCGATCCAGGGGGTTGGCCCGACCGCGGTGCCGATGTGCAGCCGGAAGCCCCAGCCCGCGTCGACGCCCCGGACAGCCGCGGCCGCGCCGAGCGCGATCAGCGTGCCGAGGATCTGGGTGGCGGCCGCGGCGGCCGCGAAGCGGGTCGACCCCATCCGATGTTCGATGGGCGCCGCGATCAGCACGATCGCGGCGGTGGCGGCCAGGTGTCCGGCGAGACCGGGCGCCACCAGACCGGAGGTCAGCACCGTCCACAGTCGGCCGTGCTCGAGGGCGGTGATCCCGGTGGCCAGGTGACGGACCGTCTGCCCGCCGGTCGCGGCGCCGACCACCCACATCAGCACCAGCAGCGTGACGCTCACCGGGGCGCCGGACACGCCGGAGCGGGCGAGGTCGGTCAGCCGCGTCGCCTGCCTGCGCGCGGCGTCGATCACGGGGATGTCGCGCACCGGGGTCACGCGGTCAGCCCCATGCGCCGGGCCAGCCAGTCCACGTTGTCGCGCAGCCCGGCGGACCACACCGCGAAGCTGTGGCCGCCGGGCAGTTCGAGCAGGGTCACGTCCATGCCTGCCTTCCGGGCGGTGTCGTACAGGGTGTGCACGCCGGGGGCGTAGTCGTGGTCGTCGCGACCGACGACGAACACGCCCGCGGTGCCCGGGTAGCTGCGGGCGGCCATCAGGTCCATCGGGTTGACGGCGGTGAACGCGGCCGCGTCCCCGCCGAACGCGGCATCGACGGTGCGGTGCCGGTCGCCGAGCGTCGGCTCAAGTTGCCCGGACAGGTCGAGGAACGTCGGATACTTGTCGGGATGGTTGGTGGCCATCTGCAGCGCGCAGGTGCCGCCGTAGGACAGCCCGCCGATCGCCCACACCCGGGGGTCCGGATTCACCTGCAGGTTCGCGGTCACCCAGGCGGGCACGTCGACGGCCAGGTAGGTGGCGACGTTCCCGAGCGGCGAGTCGAGGCACAGCGGGTTCGCCAGGGTGGATCCGGTGCCGTCGGCGACGACCACGACGGGGGCGAGTCCGGCGTGCCCGGCGGCATAGGCGTCCATCGACCGGGCGAGGTCGCCGCCGGCGAACCAGTCACCGGGGCTGCCGGGCTGCCCGGCCAGCAGCACCAGCACCGGGAGCAGCGGACGCGGATCGGCGAAGTAGGCGGGCGGCAGGTAGATCTTCGCGTCCCGCGCCGCGAACCCGGACACGGTGCCGGGAACCGGGACCGTCACGACCCGCCCGCCCGCGGGCAGGTCCGGCGGCGGCGCCCAGCGCGCGTCGAGCGGTATCCCGGAGACCGGGTCGGGCACCGGCGGTGGCACGTCGGCGAACGCGATGGCGTTGGCCGGGGGCAGACCGAGCGCGTCCCGCACCGTCGGGTAGGCGTCGAACACGAGGTTGACCTGCGCCGCGACGGCGGCGACGATCGCCAGCGCCGCGGCGAGCGAGGCGGCGGCGGAAGCGACGCGGCGGTCGGCGACGAGCCGCGCCGCGGCGAGCAGGATGGCCAGCAGCGCGCACCCGACCCAGCCGTACACGGCGGGGTCGACGGGGTCGGGGAACGGTCGCCACCACCGTTCGACCACCACCCACCCGAGCAGGGTCGCCGCGCACGCGGCGGCAACGCAGATCGGAAGGATGCGGCGTCGGTACCGGCGGGTGGGGCGACTGCGGCCCACCAGCAGCCACAGCGCGCCGAGGGCCGCGCACACCGTCACCCCCCACGGCAGCGGCCCCGAGATCAGCGACCGGTCGTACACCCAGTCCATCCGCGTCCTCCCGCTGTCCGCGTTCCCCACCGCCCTCGCGTGCCTCACCATCAATACCCCCACACGGCTACTACCGCGAGTAGTACGCATGACTGTCGGACGGTACGTACGATGGACCCCATGGCAGGACTTGGCGAGCTCGAGCGAGCAGTGATGGACCACCTGTGGTCCAGTTCCGAACCCCAGACGGTGCGTCAGGTCCACGAGGCCCTCGCGGCCCGCCGTGAGCTCGCGTACACCACCGTCATGACCGTGCTGCAGCGCCTGGCGAAGAAGAACCTCGTCATCCAGCAGCGTGACGATCGGGCACACCGCTACCTCCCGGTGCAGGGCCGCGACGAGCTGGTCGCGAGCCTGATGTTCGACGCCCTCGACCAGGCCCAGGCGTCCGACGGCCGGGTCGCCGCGCTGGTGCACTTCGTCGGCAAGGTCGGCGCCGACGAGGCCGCAGCCCTGCGCGAGGCCCTCGCCGCACTGGAGTCGTCCGAGGCGGGCAAGCGCCACCTGCGCAGCGTCGACCCCGGTACCGATCGCGCCAGTTGACTGCCGCACCTCGTGCATGATGGGTAGGTCATGAACCCCACGACCGCACTGGCCTTCGCCGTGACGGCCCTGCTTCTCGCTGGCCCGGTGCCCGCGCTGCTCGCGCGGGCGACCTGGCCATTCCGTGCTCCCGGCGCGGCGCTCGTGTTGTGGCAGGCGATCGCGATCGCCGCCGTCCTCTCCGCGTTCAGTTCCGGGCTGGCGATCGCATCACAGCTGCTGGTGCCGGGCGCCGACGGCCGCCCAACGACCGCCCCCCTGGAGGAGATCGACGCGCTCGGCCTCCCGCTGTGGACCGCGTACGTCGTGGTGTTCGCGCTCACCGTGCTCATCGGTGCGAAGCTGATGTTCTCGATCGCGGCGGTCGCGGTCCGGACCCGGCGGCGCCGCTCCCGGCACCGGATGCTCGTCGACCTGCTCGACCGCGGCGAACCGCATCGCAGCCGGACCTCGAACCTTCGGGTCCTCGACGCCGCCGAACCGATCGCCTACTGCCTGCCCGGTCTCCGGCACCGGGTCGTGGTCAGCGCGGGGACGCTCGACAGCCTCGACCGGGACGAGGTCACCGCGATCCTCATGCACGAGCGTTCCCACCTGCGATCCCGGCACGATCTGGTGATCGAGGCGTTCACCGCGGTGCACGAGGCGTTCCCGAAGGTGGTGCGCAGCAAGTCCGCGCTCGGCTCCGTCCAACTGCTCGTCGAGATGCTCGCCGACGACTCCGCGGTCAAGGTCACCGGCCCGACGCCGCTGGCCCGCGCCCTGGTCACCTGCGCCGGGTCGAGCGCCCCCGCAGGCGCCCTCGCCGCGGGCGGCCCGCACACCGTCACCCGCATCCGGCGGCTCGCCGACACCGGCGCCGTCGTCCCGATCGTGGTCGCCGCCTATCTCGCCGCGGTCACGATCCTCGTGGTCCCGACGATCGCCGTCGCCGTCCCGTGGCTGGTCGAACTCAATCGACTCTTCCGCGGCTGACACCGCGGAGGGGAACCCGCCAGTCGCCGCGACGCGAGTGAGTCGAGGGTCACGGGCCAGCCGGTGCTGGCACCGCATCCGGTCCCGTACACTGGACGACGGCCGTGTTCTCGGCCCATTTCATTGTTGACCACATTTTCGGCACCGCCACTGCCCCACCACCGGGGCGCGCGTGCCCGGCTCGTCTCTTCTGCGCGGCTGCTGTATCGGCCCGCTCTCCGCGACGCGCCCGACGTCCGGAGAGGTATATCCGCGTGACCGACGCTGCCCAAATCCCTGCTGCCCATGACCAGGGTGCCGCCGACCCCGAGGCCCCGGCTGCCGCCGAACAGCCCACCTTCGCAGAGATCGGCCTGCCCGGCCCGGTGGTCGCTGCCCTCGCCAAGGACGGCATCACCATCCCGTCGCCGATCCAGGCGATGTCCATCCCCGACGCGATCGCGGGCCGCAACGTCCTCGGCCGGGCGCAGACCGGGTCCGGTAAGACCCTCGCGTTCGGGCTGCCGATGCTGGCGCGGCTCGCGGGCCGCGACGACCGGCCCGCACCGAAGCGTCCCCGCGCCCTGGTGCTCGTGCCCACCCGTGAGCTCGCCGTTCAGGTCGTCGACTCGCTGCTCCCGTACGCGGGCACGGTCGGATTGAAGGTCCGGTCCGCGGTCGGCGGCATGGTCTTCACCAAGCAGGTCGACCAGCTGGCGCGCGGCGTCGACATCCTCGTCGCCACCCCCGGCCGCCTCGGCGACCACCTGCGGCAGGAGACCTGCGTCCTGGACGAGGTCGAGATCACCGCGCTCGACGAGGCCGACCAGATGGCCGACATGGGCTTCCTCCCCGAGGTCCGGTCGATCCTCGAGCAGACCCGCGCCGACGGCCAGCGGCTGCTGTTCTCCGCGACCCTCGACCGGGAGGTGCAGTCGCTGGTCCGCCGCTTCCTCGCCGATCACGCCCTGCACGCAACCGAGGACGGGCGCGCCAGCGTCGACACGATGGAGCACTACGTGCTCAACGTCGACCGCGGCCAGAAGGATGCCGTACTCGCCGAGATCGGCGCCCGCGACGGCGGCCGGACGATCATGTTCGCGCGCACCAAGCTCGGCTGCGAGGGCATCACCGAACGCCTGCGCGCGGTCGGGGTCGCGGCGGAGGCCCTGCACGGCGGGAAGGCGCAGAACCAGCGAACCCGGGTGCTCGAACGCTTCAAGACGGGCCGCACGCCCGTGCTCGTCGCGACCGATGTCGCGGCCCGCGGCATCCACGTCGACGGCATCGACCTGGTCGTGCACGTGGACCCGCCCGCCGACCACAAGGACTACCTGCACCGGGCCGGCCGCACCGCCCGCGCGGGCGAGAAGGGCACCGTCGTCTCGATCGTGCTGCCGAACCAGCGCCGCATGGTGCGCCGCCTGACCGACACCGCGGGCGTGGACGCCACCGAGGTGTACGTCGGCCCCGGCTCGGAGGAACTCGCCACCATCACCGGTGCGCGCACTCCGAGCGGCGAGCCGGTGCGGGAGCCGCGCGGCGAACGCGGCGGGAACGGTCGGTCGTACGGCGACCGCCCGCGCCGCGACGGCTTCGACCGGCCGCGCCGCGACGGCTTCGACCGGCCGCGCCGCGACGGCTTCGACCGGCCGCGCCGCGACGGTGGCGACCGGGGATACCGCGGCGACCGACCCCAGCGGGATGGTGGCTACCAGCGCTCGGGTGACCGACCCTCCTACGGCGACCGGCCCCAGCGCGACGGCGGCTACCAGCGCACGGGTGACCGACCCTCCTACGGCGACCGGCCCCAGCGCGACGGCTACCGGTCCGACCGCCCCCAGCGGGACGGCGGCTACCAGCGCTCCGACCGCGGCGACCGGTCCTACGGCGACCGCCCGCAGCGCAACGACCGTCCGTATGGCGACCGCCCCCAACAGGACGGCGGCTTCCGCGGCGGCGACCGGCCCCAGCGCGACGGCGGCTACCAGCGCTCCGGCGACCGCCCCTCCTACGGCGACCGCCCCCAGCGCAACGACCGGGGCGACCGGTCCTACGGCGACCGGCCGCAGCGCGACGGCGGCTACCAGCGCACGGGTGACCGCCCCTCCTACGGCGACCGCCCGCAGCGGGACGGCGGCGTCCGCGGCGGCGACCGCTCCCGCGGTGATCGGTCGTACGGCGACCGCCCGCAGCGGAGTGAGCGCAGCGGGACGGCGGGCGGCTTCCGTAGCCGCACCGAGCGTCGCTCGTACGACGGGTTCGACGGTCCGCGCCGCGACCGCTGACGTCCGTCCCCGGCATCCCATCGACGCCGCCTCCCGCATCGCGGGTGGCGGCGTCGCCGCATTCCGTCGCCGTCCCAGAGTTCGAGACCCTGAAGTGTCGCTCGTTCCGGGGGCAGGGAAAGCTGTAGGACATGACCGACAACACCTCCCAGGCCGCGCGGGCCCAGATCGGCGTCACCGGGCTCGCCGTGATGGGTTCGAACATCGCCCGCAACTTCGCCCGGCACGGGCACACCGTGGCGCTGCACAACCGCAGCGTTGCCAAGACGGACGCCCTGATCGCCGAGCACGGTAGCGAGGGCGACTTCGTCCGGACCGAGACCGTCGACGAGTTCGTCGCCGCGCTGCAGCGCCCGCGGCGGGTCCTGATCATGGTCAAGGCCGGCGAGGCGACGGACGCGGTGATCGAGGAGCTCGCGGCCGCGATGGAGCCGGGCGACATCATCATCGACGGCGGGAACGCCCTGTACACGGACACGATCCGGCGGGAGGCCGCGCTCCGCGAGCGGGGCCTGCACTTCGTCGGCGCGGGCATCTCGGGCGGCGAGGAGGGCGCGCTGAACGGCCCGTCGATCATGCCGGGCGGCCCGAAGGAGTCGTACGAGTCGCTGGGTCCGCTGCTGGAGTCGATCGCCGCGGTGGTGGACGGCACGCCGTGCTGCACCCACATCGGCCCGGACGGCGCAGGCCACTTCGTGAAGATGGTGCACAACGGCATCGAGTACGCCGACATGCAGTTGATTGGTGAGGCCTACCACCTGTTCCGGGACGCGCTCGGGTTCGACGCCGAGCGGATCGCCGACGTGTTCACCGAGTGGAATGGCGGCGACCTCGAGTCCTACCTGGTGGAGATCACCGCGGAGGTGCTGCGGCAGAAGGACGCGGCGACCGGTGCCGCGCTGGTGGACGTCATCGTCGACGCCGCCGAGCAGAAGGGCACCGGCCGCTGGACGGTCAAGTCGGCGCTCGACCTGGGTGTCCCGGTGACGGGGATTGCCGAGGCCGTGTTCGCCCGCGCCCTGTCCGGTTCGCGTGCGCAGCGCGCGGCCGCACGGGGACTGGCGTCGGGCGTGCTCGGCGACAAGCCAACGGACGCGGCACAGTTCACCGAGGACATCCGCCGCGCGCTGTACGCGTCGAAGATCGTCGCGTACGCGCAGGGCTTCGACCAGATCCGTGCGGGCAGCGACGAGTACGGCTGGGATCTCACCCCCGGCGACATGGCGACCATCTGGCGCGGCGGCTGCATCATCCGGGCCCGGTTCCTGAACCGGATCAAGGAGGCGTACGACACCAACCCGGAGCTGACCTCGCTGATCGTGGAGCCGTACTTCAAGGACGCGATCGAGAACGCGATCGACTCGTGGCGGCGCGTCGTGGTGACCGCGACGACCCTCGGCATCCCGGTGCCCGCGTTCGCGTCGTCGCTGTCCTACTACGACGGCCTGCGTGCCGAGCGCCTGCCCGCCGCGTTGACGCAGGGGCAGCGCGACTTCTTCGGCGCGCACACCTACGAGCGAACCGATCGCCCGGGCAAGTTCCACACCCTCTGGAGCGGTGACCGCAGCGAGATCCAGGCCTGACGTCCCGTCCCTTGGGTGTCGACCCGATACGACACCCAAGGGACGGCCGCGGCGCGGCGACGTTCGCGCCGGTAACGGTCCTTGCCGTGCCGAATAGGCTGGACACGACCGTCATCGAGGAGCGGTGGCGGACGGCCTGACACCGTCGGGGGTCGCCATGGCGCAGACGAGCACACACCCGGGCGCGGACCCATCCGGCACGGATCCCGCCGCGGAGACGTGCGACGCCTGCATCGTCGGCGCGGGCATCGCCGGGATGAACGCCCTGTTCGCGGCGAGCCGCTACCTGTCCCGCAACGCGCGGGTCATCCTGATCGACCGGCGCGGGCAGCCCGGTGGCATGTGGGTGGACACCTACCCCTACGTCCGATTGCACCAACCGCACGGGCTGTTCACCGCGGGCAACATCGAGTGGTGTCTGGACCGGCGCCCGTCCCATCTCGCGACCAAGACCGAGGTCCTCGACCATTTCCGGCACTGCCTGGACGTGATCGGCCGCGACCTGCGCGTCGACGAGTATTTCGGCTGGTCGTTCGAGTCCGCCACCGAGGCGAACGGGATCGTCCGGATTCAGTGCCACCGGCCCGACGGGCGGCGGCTGGTCGTGCACGCACAGCGTCTGATCAAGGCCTACGGGCTCGGAATCGCGCCCAACGACCCCCTCCCCGCGTCGAGTTCGCGGGTCCGGTCGGTGTCCCCCGACCAATGCGACGTGCGGGCGGACGCGATTCGGGCGAGCGACGCACCGGTGTGGGTGATCGGCGGGGGCAAGACCGCGATGGATACCGCGCACGCCCTCGTCACCGCGTACCCCGGCCGGGAGGTCACCCTGGTCGCGGGATCCGGCACGTTCTTCATCAGC
This sequence comes from Rhodococcus sp. NPDC054953, assembly GCF_053609225.1. NCBI lineage: Bacteria > Bacillati > Actinomycetota > Actinomycetes > Mycobacteriales > Nocardiaceae > Rhodococcus > Rhodococcus sp. NPDC054953. Next base: position 137,550 of record NZ_JBSGXD010000009.1, read on the forward strand.
CGCGACCGCGCGTTCCCCGGGAACACCCGACGCTGGTGGCGAGGGCAACTCCCGAACGCCGTGGCCGCCGAGGCAGCCAGGCGGTTCGACGGGACCAACGAGGCGGCCGTCGCGCGCTGGTACCGCGCGACGCACGGCACCGGCCCCACCCCGGGGGCGAGCAACTTCCTGCTCGGCGTCCAATCGGAAGCGGAGACGTCGGCGATCACCGCCGGTGTGCACGAGGTCGTCATGGACCACTTCGTTGACGCCGTCGATCGCGGCGGGGGACCCACCGCCGTCTTCCGCAGCGGGGCGACCAAGCCGATGACGCCGGGCACGTGGATCGTGAACTGCACCGGCTACATCAAGGTCGACGGCGACTACGAGCCGTACGTCTCGCCGACCGGGAACGTGGTGGTCGTGCACCCCCGCTCGGCCGTCCTTCACCTGCCCTCGTTCATGGGCTACTACCTCGCGCATCTGATGTTCGCGGGCCGGATCCGGGATGTCCCCCTCTACGAACTCGACGTGGGCGGCCTGTTCGCCGGCGGCGGCAAGCACGTGTTTCCGTACACGGCAATGGCGTTGGCGATGTACAACCTCGGAATGCTGGCGGACGCCCTCCCCGCCACGGTGTTTCGCGACTGTGGTCTCGACTTCGACCGCTGGTATCCGATCCATCGGCGGCTGCTCGGGACGGCGCGATTCGCGGCGGCGAACCACCGCGACCGCGCCCACCACCGCCGCACCCTCGACACCGTCCGCGAACGCTTCGACGTCCGCGGCGGCCCCCTGGTCGGCGGGTGAGAACCCCTTCCCGCGAGCCCGACGGCCGGTCACGACGGCACCACGATCCCGCCCGGCGGCGGCCCGAGCAGCGGCTGCAGGTGGGCGACGGCGCCGGTCCATTCGGTTGAGCCGTGCGCCCCCTCCCACGGATACCGGCCCTGGCAGTCCGCCCACACCACCTGCAGCGCCCGGATCCGCCCGTGGTGTTCGACGGCACGCAGCAGCCAGAACTCGCACTCCCGCACCTCGACCAGGCAGACGTCGAGCCCACCGACGGTCACCTCGTCGCCGGGCCCGAGCCGGCTGCCGTCGAGCAGCACCGATCCGAGCTCACTCAGCACGACCGCCGACTGGTCCGACACCCGCCCGGTGATCACCAGCTCCGGGAGCCCGTGACCGGTCAGGCCGACCGTGTAGCAGTAGGCGGGATGCACGCCGCTGCGGTCGACGGTCGACTCCACGTACTGCAGCGCCCACCCGTACCGCTCGATCGTGCGCCGCATGTCTAGCCGGATCCGCTCCTCCGACGTGCCGCCACAGGTCTCACACATTGACTTCCCCTTCGCTCGGGTACCGCACCCACCACCACGAATCTCGAAATTGTGTTCGAAGAACATGGTGCACCGACCCACCGACACGGTGCCGACACCGGCGGCGGCGGTAGCCTCGACCTGCGTCGATCCCCCCTCGGCGCAGAAGGAGTCCCATGGCCACGTTCGCCGACCTCGGGTTACCAGCGACGCTGGTGCAGTCGCTGCGGCGCGAGCAGATCACCGCGCCGTTCCCGATCCAGGAGGCGGTGATCCCCGACATCCTCGCCGGCCGAGACGTGCTCGGTCGCGGGCCGACCGGCTCCGGCAAGACCCTCGCGTTTGGGCTGCCGATGCTGCTCCGGATCAAGGGCACCTTCAGCGCGCCGAAACGCCCGCGCGGCCTGGTGCTCGCCCCGACCAGGGAGCTGGCGACGCAGATCGAATCGGCGCTCGACGAGTCCGCGCTGGCGTTGGGCCTGCGGATCGCGGCGGCCACCGGCGGCGTCCCGACGAAGGCGCAGGCGCAGCGGCTCGCGCGCGGGGTGGACCTGCTCGTCGCGACCCCCGGTCGGCTGGCGGATCTGCTCGACCAGCACGCGCTCGTCCTCGACGACGTGGTCGTCACCGCGATCGACGAGGCCGATCATCTCGCGGAGATCGGGTTCCTCCCGCAGGTGACGACGATCCTCGACCGGACTCCCGCCGCCGGGCAGCGACTGCTGTTCTCGGCAACCCTCGACGCCGACGTCGACACCCTGGTCGAGCGCTACCTGCACGACCAGGTCACGCATGCGACCGCGGCGGCGGCGGCGCCGGTCGCGGTCTCCGATCACCACGTGCTGATCGTCGAGCACGCGGACAAACCCGCGGTGGTCGCCGAGATCGCGGCCCGGCGAGGCCGGACGCTGCTCTTCGCCCGCACCCAACACGGGGTGGACCGGGTGGTGGCGCAGTTGGCCTCGGTCGGGGTGCGCGCGGGCACGCTGCACGGCGGCAAGTCGCAGGCGTTCCGAGCGCACGCGCTGGCCGCGTTCGCCGGCGGCGCGGTGCCGGTCCTGGTCGCAACGGACGTGGCGGCGCGCGGCATCCACGTCGACAACGTGTCCCTGGTGGTGCACGTCGACCCGCCCGCCGACCCCAAGGACTACCTGCACCGCGCTGGCCGCACGGCGCGCGCGGGCGCGTCGGGGCGGGTGGTGACGCTGGTCACCCCGGATCAGCGTGACGCGGTCGCGGCGGTGCTGGCGGCCGCGGGCGTCGCCGTCGACGGGATCCCGGTGCGTCCGGGCAGCGATCAACTGTCGGCGCTGACCGGTGCCCGGCAACCGTCCGGGGTCCCGCTGGCCGGTCAGGATCCGCCGCGGGCACAGACACCGTCCGAGACGACCGGGTCCCGGGACAGGCGCACCCCCGGCCGGTCGCGAGACGGGCGTGCGGGGGGTCGGTCGCGGGACGGACGCTCGCCCGGCGCAGGCGGCGGGCGTTCGCGCGGACAGCGGAAGCCGAACCGGGGAAGCTGACCTGTGTGACCGACCTGCCGTGGCTCGCCGTCGCCCTCGCCATGACCGGGGCGTTGCTGTTCGCGGTCGGGTCCGTCGCGCAGCAGTCCGCGGCGTCCGGAGTCGGCGACGGCGACGCCCTGATGCGTGAGCTGGTCCGGTCCCCGCGGTGGTGGATCGGCGTCGGCGGCGACGTCGGCGGGTACGCGTTCCAGGCGGCGGCGCTCGGCGTCGGGTCGGTCCTGGTGGTGCAGCCGCTGATCGTGAGCACGTTGCTGTTCGCGTTGCCGCTGTCCGCCCGCTTCACGGGTACCCGGATGACGCCCCGGACGTGGGTGACGGCGACCGCGTTGGCGCTGTCGCTGGTCGTCTTCCTGACCGTCGGGAACCCGACCGAGGGAGCGGCGACCGCGCCCGCCGCGCGCTGGGCACTGCCGCTGGCGGTGGTGGTCGGCGGGTGCGGCGCCGCGCTCGCGCTCGCGCGCGCACCGATCGCGTCCGGGCCGCGCGCGCTGCTGCTCGGTGCGGGGTGCGGCGCCATGTACGGCGTCGCGGTCGCGTTGACGAAGCCGACGATCGAGGGATTCGCGCACGGACCGGTCGCGGCGCTCACCGGGTGGGAGCCGGTGGCGCTGGTTGCGGCGGGCGGCACCGGCTTCTACCTGCAGCAGCGGGCGTTCCAGGCCGGGTCGCTCGCGGCGTCGCTGCCCGCGATCACCATCGGGGAACCGCTGGTTGCCGCGTTCCTCGGGTTCGCGGTGCTCGGCGAGCGGCTGCGGGTCGATGCGGCGGGTGGGGTCGTCGTCGCCGCGGCGGTGGCCGTGATGGTGGTGGCGACGGTCGCGCTGTCCCGCGCCCAGGCGCAGCGGGGGCCGAACACGCCAGACGCGACGTCGCGGTACCCGGACAGCGGCCGGGCCGGGTTGTAGCGTCGCCGGTGTGCGCTTCCTCGACGGGCAGACCCCGCCCTACGACCTGACCTACGACGACGTGTTCCTGGTGCCGAACCGCACCGACGTCACCTCCCGGTTCGACGTCGACCTGGCGTCCAGGGACGGCTCCGGCACCACCATCCCGATCGTGGTCGCGAACATGACCGCGGTCGCGGGCCGCCGGATGGCCGAGACGGTCGCCCGCCGCGGCGGGCTCGTCGTCATCCCGCAGGACGTGCCCGCGTCCGCGGTGGCGGAGACGGTGGCGTTCGTCAAGAGCAGGCATCTCGTCGCGGACACCCCGGTGACGCTCGGCCCGGATGCGTCGGTGTCCGATGCGCTGGCGCTGCTGCCGAAGCGGGCGCACGGCGCGGTGGTGGTCGTCGACGGGGAGCGCAGGCCGATCGGGGTGGTGACCGAGGCGGCGTGCGCGGACGTGGACCGGTTCACCCGGCTCAGCGCGGTCCTGGTCTCCGACTTCGCGACGGCGCCGGTGTCCGCGTCGGCGCGGGAGGTGTTCGAGCTGCTCGAGTCCCGGCACGACCCGCTCGCGGTTGTCGTCGACGCGGACGGCAGGCTCGCCGGGGTGCTGACCCGGACCGGCGCGATCCGGGCCGGGATCTACACGCCCGCGCTCGACGCGGACGGGCGACTGCGGGTCGCGGCCGCGGTCGGCATCAACGGGGACGTCGCCGCGAAGGCCCGCGCCCTCGCCGACGCTGGCGCCGATCTGTTGGTGATGGACACCGCGCACGGGCACCAGGAGAAGATGCTCGAGGCGCTGTCCGCGGTCGCCGCGCAGGGCCTCGGCGTGCCGTTGGCGGCGGGCAACGTGGTCTCCGCCGCCGGGACCAGGGACCTGATCGCGGCGGGCGCGACGATCGTCAAGGTCGGGGTCGGTCCCGGCGCGATGTGCACGACCCGGATGATGACCGGTGTCGGGCGCCCGCAGTTCTCCGCGGTCGCCGAATGCGCCGACACGGCAAGGCGACTCGGCGCGCACGTGTGGGCGGACGGCGGCGTGCGGCATCCCCGCGATGTCGCGCTGGCACTGGCGGCGGGTGCGTCGAACGTGATGATCGGGTCCTGGTTCGCAGGCACCCACGAGTCGCCGGGCGACCTGCGATTCGACGAGGACGGCAACGCGTACAAGGAGAGCTTCGGGATGGCGAGCAAGCGGGCCGTCGCCGCCCGCACCGCGACCGACAGCGGTTTCGACCGGGCCCGCAAGGCCCTGTTCGAGGAGGGCATCTCCAGTTCCCGGATGCGTCTGGACCCGCTGCACCCGGGCGTCGAGGACCTGATCGACCGGATCTGCTCGGGGGTCCGCAGCACCTGCACGTACGCGGGAGCAGGCACGATCGAGGAACTGCACGAGAAGGCGGTGCTCGGGGTGCAGTCGGCGGCCGGGTTCGCCGAGGGCAGGCCCCTGCCCGCCGGGTGGTGACCGCGATGCCGCCCGGCTCGGACCGGACATTTCGGCGACGGTCGGTAGAATGATTGTTTCGACCACTCTGCGCCCGGCGGTCTCGTCCGGGCACGACGAAAGGACCAAGGTGCCCGAGGCACCCATAGCGACGCACGACGCCGAGTCCGGCGACGACAGTTCCACTACGGAGGGCTCCTCTACCGAGCCGGGTGACAAACCCGGCGCCCCCGCCCCGTCCCCTGTTCGGGGGCGATAGCTCATGCAGATCGCAGTGACGATCGTCAGCCTGCTCGGGTTCCTCGCGTTGACCGCGGGAACCGCGGTGTTCGTTGCGGCGGAATTCTCGCTGACCGCACTGGAACGCAGCACCGTCGACGCCCACGCCCGCGGCGGCGACCGACGCGCCCGCCAGGTGCAGCACGCACACCGCACCCTCTCCTTCCAGCTGTCCGGCGCGCAGCTCGGCATCACCATCACCACACTGATCACCGGCTACATCGCCGAACCCGTGCTCGCGCAGCTGATCACCCCCGGCCTGCGGGCCGTCGGCGCCTCCGAGTCGGTGTCCGCGGGCATCTCCCTTGCCCTCGCGCTGATCATCGCGACGAGCCTGTCGATGGTGTTCGGCGAGCTGGTGCCGAAGAACTTGGCGATCTCCCGCCCGCTGGCGACGGCCCGCGCGACGGCCGGTCCGCAGGCCTGGTTCTCGACCGCCTTCCGGTGGGCGATCAACGGGCTCAACGGGACCGCGAACTGGGTGGTGCGCCGGCTCGGCGTCGAACCCGCGGAGGAGCTGCGGTCGGCGCGCTCCCCACAGGAACTCGGGTCGCTGGTCCGGATCAGCGCCCGCAGCGGCACCCTCGACGCGGGCACCGCGCTGCTGGTGGACCGCTCGCTGCGGTTCGGGGAGCGCACCGCGGAGGAGCTGATGACCCCGCGGGTGAAGATCGAAACCCTGGACCTGCACGCCACGGTCGCCGACCTGATCGATGCCGCGTCCCGCACCGGGTACTCCCGCTTCCCGGTCGTCGATGGCGACCTCGACGACACGGTCGGCGTCGTGCACGTCAAGCACGCATTCACGGTGCCCGCCGCATCCCGCGCGACCACCCAACTGATGGTGCTCGCGCAGCGGGTGCCCGTTGTGCCGTCCAGCCTGGACGGCGACGCGCTGATGGAGCAGGTCCGCTCCGACGGCATGCAGGTCGCGCTGGTCGTCGACGAATACGGCGGCACCGCGGGCCTGGTCACGATGGAGGATCTGATCGAAGAGATCGTCGGCGATGTCCGCGACGAGCACGATGCCCCGGAGATCGACGTGCAGCGCAGCGGGGACAGCTGGATCTGCGCGGGCCTGCTGCGCATCGACGAGGTGCGGCAGGCGACCGGATACGCGGCCCCCGAGGGCGAGTACGACACGCTCGGCGGGCTGGTGTTGGCCCGGCTGGGCCGGATCCCGGAGGTGGGCGACGAGGTGGTCCTTCCCGACCCGGACGGCGCCGATGAGCGACGGCCGTCCGGCCTCGACGGCGCGCACGGCGGCTGGATCGCCCGGGTCGCCGGGATGGACGGCCGCCGCATCGACCGGGTCGTGTTGACCCCGGTCCCGGCGGCGGCGATCGCCGAACACGCCCACCGCGCCCGCGAGGAGGCCAGCAATGAGTGACCTGTTCGGTGTCGTCCTCACGGTCGCCCTGCTGGCCGGTAACGCGTTCTTCGTCGCGGCCGAGTTCGCCCTGATCTCCGCGCGCAGGGACCGGCTCGAGGCCCTGGTCGCGCAGGGCAAGGACCGGGCACGGACGGTCATCCGGGCCGGCGAGAACCTGTCGCTGATGCTGGCGGCCGCGCAGCTCGGGATCACGATCTGTTCGATCCTGCTCGGCCGGGTCGGCGAGCCTGCCATCGCGCACCTGATCGAGCGCCCGCTCGACCTGGTTGGCCTGCCCGACCAGCTGCTGCACCCGATCGCGTTCACGATCGCGTTGGCACTGGTGGTGGTGCTGCACATCTTGCTCGGCGAGATGGTCCCGAAGAACATCGCGATCGCCGGACCGGAGCGGGCCGCGATGCTGCTGGTGCCGATCCACCTCCGGTTCATCACCCTGGCGAAGCCGCTGATCGCGTTCTACAACTGGTGCGCGAACTCGGTGCTGCGGATGCTGCGGGTCGAACCGAAGGACGAGCTCGACACCACCGTCTCCGAGATCGAGCTGACGGAGATGATCGGCGAGTCCCGTTCGGAGGGCCTGATCGACGCCGAGGAGCATCGCAGGCTGACGCAGGCGCTGCACACCACCGGACGGACCGTCTCGGATGTGCTGATCCCCCTGGACAAGGTCCGCACGGTCCCGCTGACGGACCGCGGCACCACGCTCGGGGCGATCGAACGGGCGGTCGTCGAAACCGGGTACTCGCGGTATCCGGCGGCGCTGCCGGACGGCACCCTGGTCGGCTACCTGCACCTGAAGGACGTGCTCGACGAGGTGCTCGACGACGCCGCTGGCCCGGACACGGTGGTGCCCCGCGCCGATGTGCGGCCGTGGCCGCGGGTGCAGGTGCAGACGCCGCTGGACGAGGCGCTTGCGGTGCTGCGGCGGGCGAGCAGTCACCTCGCCGAGGTCGTCGACGACGACGGGCGATGCCTGGGCATCGTCGCGCTCGAGGACCTCGTCGAGGAGTTCGTCGGCACCGTCCGCGACGGCACGCACCGGATCACCGACGCCGTCCCCGGCCAGCGCACGCCGTGACGACGGCACCCGCGACCGGCGGCGCCCCCCTCGTCCTCGCCGGGGACGAGTGGGGCGCGCGCCGCGACGCCCACCAGGCGCGCGTCGACGCGCTGCTCGGTTCGCACCTGGACCGGCAGTCGCACGGCGTGCCGCATCCGGTGGTCGACTTCCTGTTCACCTACTACAGCCTGCGGCCCGCGCAGCTGCGGCGCTGGCATCCCGGCTACGGGGTGCTGCTCACCGGCCCCGGCGCCGGCGAGTACGCCCGGTTCTCCGGCTACCGGGACCTCGGCGACGGGGTCGGCGCCGACCCGGCGCTGTTGGTGAAGCGGCGGTCGATGCTGGAGTTCACCGCGGCGGTGCTCGCCGGCACCGCGTCACGCCCCGCGCAGCTGGGCTGCTTCGGGTTGCACGAGTGGGCGATGGTTTATCGCGGCGGCGCGGAGGCGGTCCGGCATGCCGGGACCCCGCTGCGGCTCGGCCCGGCGGGCACCGACGCCGTCGTCGAGTCGATGAGCCTGCGCTGCACCCACTACGACGCGTTCCGGTTCTTCACCGCGGACGCGGTGGGCCGCAACGAGACACCGCTGAGCCGGGACGAGCAGCCGCGACGCGAGCAGCCGGGCTGCCTGCACGCGGGCATGGACTTGTACAAGTGGTGTTACAAACTGCTGCCGCTGGTCGATTCGGACCTGCTGCTGCGCTGTTTCGAGTCCGCGATGGCGGCACGGGAGCTGGACATGCGGGCCAGCCCCTACGATCTGCGGGCACTCGGCTACGACCCGGTCCCGATCGAGACGCCTGCGGGGCGGGCCGACTACGTCCGCGCCCAGTCCGCGCTCGCCGACCGTGCGGCGCCGCTGCGCGCCGAACTCCTTGCCCGCTGCCGCGACCTGCTCGGCCGCTAGGGTTCACCGCGTGTACGTTCCCGCCGCGTTCGCCCTGACCGACGACGAGACCGCCGCCGCCCTGCGCCGCGGCGGGTTCGCGCACCTGGTCACCGGCGGCGACGCCGACCTGCACAGCACCTCGCTGCCGCTGCTGTACCACCGGGAGCGGCACTCGTTGGTCGGGCACGTGGCGCGGGCCAACCCGCACTGGCGGGCCGGGGACGGCGCGCCGTCCGTCGCGATCTTCGCCGGGGTGCACGGGTACGTCTCGCCGCGCTGGTATCCGGCGACCGCGTCGACCACCCGGATGGCGCCGACCTGGAACTACGAGACGCTGACGGTGCACGGCAGGCTCGTCGTCCACGACGACACCGACTGGCTGCTCGGCCATGTCACGGCCCTGACCGACGAGCACGAAGGCGGCCGCGAGCAGCCGTGGCGGGTGGACGAGGTCGCCGAGGCGAGCGTGACGGCGATGCTGCGCGCGATCGTCGGGGTCGAGGTCACCATCGACCGGGTCGTTGGCAAGGCGAAGCTCAGCCAGAATCAGCCCGAACCGAACCGGCGGGCGGTGATCGAGCGGCTGGCCGCCTCGGCCGCCCCGGAGGATCACGCGCTGGCACGCCGGATGGGCGCGGCGGCGCGGCCCGGTCCGCGATAATCGGGCCGGACACCCGAGACCCCGGACAGTGGAGGCAGCGCCGATGAAGGTCACCCACGAACGCATCACCGACGCCGGCATCGACCGCGACGAGCTTGAGCGGCGCAAGGCGCTGTACGGGCCGCTCACTGCCGCGGTCCGGGAGCTGATCGACGCGACGATCCGCACCGAGGTCGACGACGAGGTGATCCGTGAGGTGCAGGCCGAGGTCGCGGCGGCGACCGCGAAGCTGCGGGCCAGGCAGGTCGACGGCGGGTTCGGGATGCGCCGGACCACGACCGGGGAGACGTTCTCCTGGGGCAACGCCGGGGTCGGGCTGCGCAACGCGGTCGCGCCGCCGCTGGTCATCGAGCGGGACGACACGGGCAGGCACTGGACGCATGTCACCCTCGGCGCCGCATACGAGGGCCCGCCCGGGCACGTGCATGGCGGCATCGGTGCGCTGGTGCTCGACCACCTGCTCGGCGTCACCGGCAGCGCCGCCGAGCGCCGCCTGACCGGCACGCTGACGCTGCGCTATCGGCGCGGGACGCCGCTCGGGCCGCTGTACGCGGAGGCCCGGGTCGTGAGCGTGGAGGGCCGGAAGGCGACGGTCCGCGGCACCCTCTCCGACCGGGACGGCGTCACCATCGAGGCCGAGGGCATCTTCATCTCCCCCGCCGCGCCCGCCACCTCGACAATCCGCTAGCTGATTACCTGCGAGTAACATTGGTGCGGTCTGAAAGTGCGCAAACCCAGAGAAGTGAGGCAGTTCATGACTGAACGCGTGCAGGTCGGTGGTCTTCAGGTCGCCAAGGTGCTCCACGATTTCGTGAACACCGAGGCCCTGCCCGGCACCGGCATCGACGCCGACGCTTTCTGGGCGGGCGCCGTCACCGTGATCGAGGACCTGGCCCCCAAGAACAAGGCCCTGCTCGCCCGCCGCGACGAACTGCAGGCTCAGGTCGACGGCTGGCACCGCGAGCACGCGGGCCAGCAGCACGACGCCGCCGCGTACAAGGCGTTCCTGCAGGAGATCGGCTACCTGCTGCCGACCCCGGCACCGTTCGAGGTGACCACCGCCAACGTGGACGCCGAGATCGCAACCACCGCGGGACCGCAGCTGGTGGTGCCCGTACTCAACGCCCGTTTTGCGCTCAACGCGTCGAATGCCCGCTGGGGCTCGCTGTACGACGCGCTGTACGGCACCGATGCGATCTCCGAGGCCGGTGGCGCCGAGAAGGCGCCCGGAGGAAAGCCCGGCTACAACAAGGTCCGCGGCGACAAGGTCATCGCCTGGGCCCGCGACTTCCTCGACACCGCCGCACCGCTCGCCAAGGGCACCCACGCCGACGCCAGCCGCTACTTCATCGACGGCACCGACCTCAAGGTCGAACTCGGCTCCGAGGTTGTCACCACCCTGGCGCAGCCGGAGAAGTTCGTCGGCTACCTCGGCGAGCAGGACGCCCCCACCTCGATTCTGTTGCGCAACAACGGCCTGCACGCCGAAATCCAGATCGATGCGACGTCCCCGATCGGCTCCACCGACGCGGCGGGCGTCAAGGATGTCGTCCTCGAATCGGCGATCACCACGATCATGGACTTCGAGGACTCGGTCGCCGCCGTCGACGCCGATGACAAGGTCGTCGGCTACCGCAACTGGCTGGGCCTGAACCGCGGCGACCTGTCCGAGTCGTTCGACAAGGGCGGCGCGACCCTGACCCGCACGCTGAACGCCGACCGCAGCTACACCGCGGTCGACGGCTCCGACCTGACCCTGCACGGCCGCTCGCTGCTGTTCGTCCGCAACGTCGGCCACCTGATGACCAACCCGGCGATCCTCGACGCCGACGGCAACGAGGTCCCCGAGGGCATCCTCGACGCCCTGATCACCAGCCTGTGCGCCGTGCACGGCCTGACCCGCAGCGACGACAACGGCCCGCTGGACAACAGCCGCACCGGCTCGATCTACATCGTCAAGCCGAAGCAGCACGGCCCCGACGAGGTCGCGTTCACCTCCGAACTGTTCGGCCGCGTCGAGCAGGTCCTCGGCCTGCCCGCGAACACCATCAAGGTCGGCATCATGGACGAGGAGCGCCGCACCACCGTCAACCTCGCCGCCTGCATTAAGGAGGCGTCCGAGCGGGTCGTGTTCATCAACACCGGCTTCCTCGACCGCACCGGCGACGAGATCCACACCTCCATGGAGGCGGGCGCGATGGTGCGCAAGGCCGAGATGAAGAAGCAGCGCTGGATCGCCGCGTACGAGGACTGGAACGTTGACACCGGCCTCGCGGCGGGCCTGCAGGGCCGGGCGCAGATCGGCAAGGGCATGTGGGCGATGACGGACCTGATGGCCGACATGCTCGAGCAGAAGATCGGTCACCCGAAGGCCGGGGCGAACACCGCGTGGGTGCCGTCCCCGACCGGCGCCACCCTGCACGCCACCCACTACCACCAGGTGGACGTGTTCGCGGTGCAGGACGCGCTCAAGGGCACGCCCCGCGCCACCGTCGACGACATCCTCACCATCCCCCTCGCCCCGTCGACCGACTGGTCGGACGCCGAGAAGCGGGAGGAACTGGACAACAACTGCCAGTCCATCCTCGGCTATGTGGTGCGGTGGATCGACGCGGGCGTCGGCTGCTCCAAGGTTCCCGACATCCACGACGTTGCCCTGATGGAAGACCGTGCGACCCTGCGGATCTCGAGCCAGCTGCTCGCCAACTGGATCCGGCACGGCGTCGTCACCGAGGCCGACGTCGTCGCCAGCCTGGAGCGGATGGCCCCGGTCGTGGACCGGCAGAACGCCGGTGACGCCACCTACCGGAACATGGCACCGGACTTCGACACCAACATCGCCTGGCAGGCAGCCAAGGAACTCATCCTCGAGGGCGGCACCCAGCCGAGCGGCTACACCGAGCCGATCCTGCACCGCCGCCGCCGGGAGTACAAGGCCGCGAACGCCTGACCGGCAGGCACACCGCGACGACGCCGCCCGGCCCGCGAGGCAGGGCGGCGTCGTGCATGCCGGGGCCGGTCCCGGCCGATCCGTAGACTGGCCGCCGTGGGTCAACATCGCGGCGAAGCGAACGGCAGTGGCAACGGGGGTTTCCGGGGGGTCAGCAAGGGCCCGGTGATCGCCGTCGCGTCGGTGATCGTCCTCGTCCTCGCCGTGCTCGGCTGGGTTCAGTTGCGGGACAGGATCTCCGACCAGGGCACCCAGGCGGCGCGTACCTGCGTGGAGGGCGAGGCCGCGCTGGCGGTGACCGCGGACCCCGACATCGCGCCGGTGATCCGCGACCTCGGCGCCCGCTACGCGGCGACCGCGCCGGTCGTCCGCGACCACTGCATCACCGTCACCGTGACCGACGAGCCGTCCGCGGTGACCGCCCAGGCCCTCACCGCGAGCGCGGGCGGGGCGTGGACCGGCACGACACCCGCCCCCGCCCTGTGGATTCCGCAGTCGAGCCGGGCGCTGTCCGCCCTGCCCGCCACCGTGGGGATGATCGACGGGCAACCCCGCTCCCTCGCCTCGGCGGCGATCGTGATCGCCGCCCCGACCGTGGTCGCGCAGGCGATGTCCCGGCCCCTCGTCGGATGGCAGGACCTGCCGCGGCTGCAAACCGACCCGGACGGATTGGCGGCGGGCGGGCTGCCGAACTGGGGCACGCTGCGGCTGGCGATGCCCCCGGACTCGGCGGCGACGACCGCCGCGGCGGAGGCCGTTGCGGCCGCAACCGCCGGCGCAGGCGCGGGACCGGTGACCGCAGAGCAGGTTTCCGATCCGGCGGTCGACGCGGCCCTGACCACCCTCGCTCGCGGATCCGCCGCCGTCCCGCACTCCCCGGCGACCACCGCCGACGCGTTGCGCGCGCTCGGCGCGCAGGACGACCCCCGCGACGGCACCCTGCACGCGGCGCCCGCCACCGAGCAGCAGCTGGCCGCCGCGATCGCCGGGGGCGCCGAGCTGCGGGGGGTGACGCCGACCGGGGCCACCCCGGTCGCCGACCATCCCGGCGTGGTGCTCGCGACGGACTGGACCGACGAGACGCACCGCCGCGCGGCGGCCGAGTTCGCCGACTTCCTCCGCCAACCCGAGCAGGCGGACGCGTTCGTGGCCGCCGGGTTCCGGGCCGGCGACCGCACCCCGGCCCCGTCCCCGGCGGTGCCCTACGCCCCGATCGCGACCGAACTGGCCCCGCCCGCCCCGGAGGTGTCCGCGGAGCTGCACCGGATCGTCACACTGCCGACCCGGCCGGGACGTACGACGCTGCTGGTGGACGTGTCGGGGTCGATGCGCACGGTGGAGGGCGGGGACACCCGGCTCGCGAACACCGTCGCCGCCCTGACCGCCGCGGTCGCGGCCGTCCCCGACGAGTCCGAGGTCGGTCTGTGGGTGTACTCGCGGGGCCTGGACGGGTCGAAGGCGTACCGGGTCCTCGTCCCGACCGGGCCGGTCACCGACTCGGTGGGCGGAGTTCCCCGCCGGGAGGCGATCGGCACCGCACTCGCGTCGCTGAGCCCGGCGACCGCGACGTCCACCTACCCGTCCGTGCAGGCCGCGTACACCAGTGCGGCGCGCAGCGCCGACCCGGACCGGCCGAACTCGGTGCTCCTGGTCACCGACGGCCCGAACGACGACACCAGCATCGGAAGCAGCCAGTTCCTGGCGTCGATCGACTCGGCAGGCGCCGAGGGCACCCCGGTCCGGGTGGATGTCGTGACGATCGGCGAGAACTCCGACGCCGCGACGCTGACCGCGTTGGCGGACCGGACGGGCGGCACGTTCGTCGCGGTCCCCGGCTCGGACGGGCCCGCGCTCACCGAGTCGCTCACCCCGCTGGTGCGCTGACCGGTGCAGCGCATTCTGCTGTTCGCCGTCCTCCTCGCGCTGCTCAGCTGGTGGTTGTACCGCCGGATGACCCGGCTGCTGGAACTGTCGTCGGTCGGCCGCCGCGTCCTCGGGTGGGGGCTGGGCCTGCTCGGGGCCGCCGCGCTGATCGGGGTCGGCAGCGGGGAGGTGTTCGACCCGGCCTGGGCGCGGGGGCCCGCCGTCGTCGGCTGGGTCTGGCTGGCGGCCGGGCTGTACCTGACGCTCGGTCTCGGGATCCTCACGGTGCTCGCCGCCCTCGCCCGCCGGGTCCGACGCGGACCGCGGCGGGCGACCGACCGGCCGGCACCGCCCGGCCCGGGCAATCCGACACCGCCCGGCCCGGCGGATCCGACCCGGCGGCGGTTGCTGCGCGGGGCGGCCGCGGCGGTCGTGCTGGCGTCGGTCGGTGCGGTCGGATACGGCGTTGCGGAGGCGGCCGCGCCGCGGATCGTGCGGGTGCGGGTTCCGTTGCGGCGGCTTCCCGCCGAGTTTGCCGGGACCCGCATCGCGCTCGTGACGGACCTGCACGTCGGGCCCGCCCGCGGCGCGGCGTTCACCCGGCGGGTCGTCGCGGCCGTCGGCGCCGAACGGCCGGACCTGATCCTGCTCGGCGGCGATCTCGTCGACGGCACGGTCACGAAGGTCGGCGCCGACCTGGCGCCGCTCGCCGACCTCGACGCCCCACTCGGCGTGTTCGGGGTGAGCGGCAACCACGAGTTCTATGCCGGGGACGGCGGCCGCTGGCTCGATCTGTGGGAGCGGCTCGGCATCCACACGCTGCGCAACACCCGGGTGGAGTTGCGTCGCGGCGATGCGGTCATCGACCTCGCCGGCGTGCACGACTACCGCTCGCCCGCCCCGTACGAGCCCGATTTGCCCGCCGCACTGGCGGACCGGGACCGCGACCGCGCGGTGATCCTGCTCGCCCACCAGCCGAAGCAGGTGACCGAGGCCGCCGAGTGGGGCGTCGACCTGCAGTTGTCCGGGCACACGCACGGCGGGCAGATGTGGCCGCTGGGCTACGTGGTCCCGCTGCAGCAGCCGTCGGTGACCGGCCTCGACCGGTTCGGCGACACCGTCCTCTACACCAGCCGCGGCGCGGGGGCGTGGGGTCCCCCGGTCCGGGTCGGCGCCCCACCCGAGATCACGATCCTCGAGCTCACCCGCTAGTTCCCCAATGTCACACCGGCTCACTTGACGATATCCGGTGTGACATCAGGGAACCCGGGGCAGCGGGATCAGCCGCTGAACGCCTCGATCGGCGGGCACGAGCACACCAGGTTGCGGTCGCCGTGCGCGCCGTCGATGCGGCGCACGGGCGGCCAGATCTTGTCCGCGGTGCCCGCCGGGAAGACGGCCAACTCCCGCGAATACGGGTGGGTCCACTCCCCGACCAAGCAGGCCGCGGTGTGCGGGGCGCCGCGCAGCGGGTTGTCGTCCACCGGCCACTCCCCGGACCCGACCCGGTCGATCTCGCCGCGGATCGCGACCATCGCGTCGCAGAAGCGGTCGATCTCGGCGAGGTTCTCCGACTCGGTCGGCTCGATCATCAGGGTGCCCGCGACCGGGAAGCTCATCGTCGGGGCATGGAAACCGTAGTCCGCCAACCGCTTCGCGACATCATCGACGGTGACGCCGGTGTCCTTGGTGATCTGCCGCAGGTCGATGATGCACTCGTGCGCGACCATCCCGTTTTCGCCGGTGTACAGGACCGGGAAGTGCTCGTCGAGTCTGCGGGCGATGTAGTTGGCCGAGGCGATCGCGGTCAGCGACGCCGCCCGCAGCCCGGCCGCACCCATCATCCGGATGTACGCCCAGGTGATCGGCAGGATCGAGGCGCTGCCGTACGGGGCGGCGGACACGGTCGGGCCGTCCCCGAGCTCCGGGGCGAGGGGATGACCGGGCAGGAACGCCGCCAGGTGCGCACGCACCGCGACCGGGCCGACGCCGGGGCCGCCGCCGCCGTGCGGGATGCAGAACGTCTTGTGCAGGTTCAGGTGGCTGACGTCGCCGCCGAACCGGCCCGGCCGGGCAAGGCCGACGAGCGCGTTCAGGTTCGCACCGTCCACGTACACCTGCCCGCCCGCGTCGTGCACGGCCGCGCAGATCTCGCCGACCTCCTGCTCGTACACACCGTGCGTGGACGGGTAGGTGATCATGATCGCCGCGAGCCGCTCGGCGTGGTCGGCGATCTTCGCCTTCAGGTCGTCGACGTCGACGTCACCGTTCGGGCGGCACGCGACGACCTCCACGCGCATGCCCGCCATCACCGCCGACGCGGCGTTGGTGCCATGCGCGCTGGACGGGATCAGGCAGGTGTCGCGGTGGTCGTCGCCGCGGGAAAGGTGGTAGTTGCGGATCGCGAGCAGGCCCGCGTACTCGCCCTGGCTGCCCGCGTTCGGCTGCAGGCTGACCCGGTCGTAGCCGGTGATCGACGACAGCCACGACTCCAGGTCGGCGATCAGCGCACGGATGCCGTCGCTGTCACCGGCCGGAGCAAACGGGTGCAGCGAGTTGAACTGCGGCCAGGTGATGGCCTCCATCTCGGCGGCCGCGTTCAGCTTCATCGTGCACGAGCCGAGCGGGATCATGCTGCGGTCCAGGGCGATGTCCTTGTCGGACAGCTTGCGCAGGTAGCGCATCATCGCGGTCTCGGTGCGGTGGCTGGTGAACGCCGGGTGGGTGAGGAACGCCGAGGTGCGCGTCTGCGATGCGGGCAGCGACGGCGCCGCGTCGACAACCTCGGCTGCTGCCACACCGAAGGCCGCGAGCACGGACTGCAGATGGGTGTCGGTGGTGGCCTCGTCGCAGGCCACGGCGACGTGGTCGGCGTCGACGCGGCGCAGGTTCACGTTCCAGCCCTTCGCGGTCGCGACGACGTCGGCGGCCCGGCCCGGCACCCGGGCGAGGACGGTGTCGAAGAACTCCGCGTGCACCACCTCGACGCCACCCGCGCGCAGGCTGGCCGCCAGGGTGCGGGCCGATGCGTTGACCCGCCGCGCGATCGCGGTCAGGCCCTCGGCGCCGTGGTAGCTCGCGTACATCGCGGCGAGCACGGCCAGCAGCACCTGCGCGGTGCAGATGTTGGAGGTCGCCTTCTCCCGGCGGATGTGCTGCTCGCGGGTCTGCAGTGCGAGCCGGTACGCCTTGTTGCCGTCGGCGTCGACGGAGACGCCGACGAGGCGGCCGGGCAGCTGCCGGGCGAGCTTCGAGTGCACCGCCAGGTAGCCGGCGTGCGGGCCGCCGAAGCCCATCGGGACGCCGAACCGCTGCGTGGTGCCGAAGCAGGCGTCGGCACCCAGCTCGCCGGGCGGGGTGAGCAGGGTCAGCGCAAGCAGGTCGGCGCCGACCGCGACTAGGGCACCGCGCTCGTGCGCGGCGGCGATCAGCGCGGAGTGGTCGACGATCCGGCCGGACGCGCCCGGCACCTGCGCGAGGACGCCGAAGAACTCGCCGTCGGGCAGCCCCTGCGCCAGGTCCGCCTCGACGACCTCGATGCCGAGCGGCGTCGCGCGGGTCTCGATCACCGCGCGGGTCTGCGGGAACAGGTCGATGTCGACGACAAAACGCGCGGACTTGGACCGGCCTGCGCGGCGCAGCAGGGTCATCGCCTCGGCGGCGGCGGTGGCCTCGTCGAGCATCGACGAGTTCGCGACCTCCATCCCGGTGAGGTCGGAGACCATCGTCTGGAAGTTCAGCAGCGCCTCGAGCCTGCCCTGGCTGATCTCCGGCTGGTAGGGCGTGTACGCGGTGTACCAGGCCGGGTTCTCGATGAGGTTGCGCACCAGCACCGGCGGGGTGAGGGTGTCGTAGTAGCCGAGGCCGATCATCGACGTGGCGACCGTGTTGCGCCCCGCGAGCGCGGTCAGTTCGGCGAGCGTGTCGTGCTCGGACAGCGGTTCGGGGAGCGTCTCCAGCCCGGAGCCGACGCCGACGGTCGCCTTCCCCCCCGCGCCACTCGGCGCCGACGCCGCATCCAGAATGGCCGCCGGGACCGCCTTCGTGGCGAGCATCTCCAGGTCGTCGACACCGACGACGTGCAGGATCCGTTCGAGTTCGGCGGCGTCGGGTCCGATGTGGCGATCGACGAAGGTGAAGGGGTGATCGGTCAAGGCAACTCCCGCGGCTGAAGGTTCTCGAGGTCACACCGCGCTCACATCGCGGTGCGTTCCTCCCCCTCTGTCGCCTGCTCGTCGGAGCGCCTGAGAGATTCGGGGTGACCCCCGCGTCGTGGACGCGTCGGCCGATCCCTTTCCCCGTGGGCGGGTGGGTGCTCCCACCACTTTCCAGAGGCGCCGATGCCCGCACGGTCCCGGGTGCCTGAGAGATTGACGGGGAGGTGCTGCTCCTTCGGCGCCCGGACCGGCGAACACTCCCGGTCCGGAACTCTCCCGCGCGACGACGACGCACCTCGAATTCTAGGCGACGTTCCCGGCAATGCCGCGCCCGCCGCCCGCACTGTGGTCAGCACCACCCCGATACCGGGGCCCGGGCCGGTCAGCCGATCTTGCGGCTGCCCCGGCTGCGGCGCCTCGACGCGAGCTCGTCCTCGGGGCTCTGCTCGCTCTCGCCGCCGTCGGCCCGCTCCGCGGGGAAGTCCGCGATGGTGCCGGTCAGTTCCCGCATCGCGCCACTGACCGCGATCCCGAACACACCCTGGCCGCCCTGCAGCAGGTCGACGACCTCCTCCGGGGAGGTGCACTCGTAGACGGTGGCGCCGTCGGAAAACAGCGTGATCCTGGCCAGGTCGGCGACCCCGCGATTGCGCAGGTGATCGACCGCGACCCGAATGTTCTGCAGCGAGATGCCGGTGTCGAGAAGCCGCTTGACGATCTTGAGGACCAGGATGTCCTTGAAGGAGTACAGGCGCTGACTGCCCGACCCCGCCGCGCCGCGTATGGACGGGACGACCAGCGAGGTGCGCGCCCAGTAGTCGAGTTGCCGGTAGGTGATTCCGGCGATCTGGCAGGCGATCGGGACGCGGTAGCCGACCAGCTCGTCGGGGACGGAGTCGTCAGGGAACAGCCCCGGCTGCACGCCCTCGCCGTCGGCAACCTCACCGGCCAGCGACTGCCCATCGACGCGTTGACGAACATTCGCGTCCTGCGGCTGATCTACCACTGACTGCTCCCTCTCGCACGCAAATCCAGACCAGGGATTCACTTGAAGGGTACGCCGGTAGCGCCCGGTGCACGCCCCGATGAATCACATGGTGCGTATTCATGACGGCCAGACGTTATGGGCCGACGGTCGTGCGGTCAACGCAACACGCCCAAAACGACCAGAGCTTAGCCCCAGATTCGGCAGAACCGGCCAGACGAGACCCGATCGAGACCTCCGATGCCCACGGGCAGTCTCTAGCCGTCGGTCGCCTTAAAGTCATCCGGCGACACCGACTCGAGGAACTCCTTGAACTTCTCCACCTCGTCCTCGCGCTCGTCCGGCATCACCAGCCCGGCCTCCGCGAGCACCGACTCCTCCGCGTGGATCGGCACACCCGCCCGCAACGCGATGGCCACCGAATCCGACGGCCGGGCCGACACGGTGATGTTCTGGTCGAACACCAGATCGGCGTAGAACGTGCCCTCCTGCAGATCCACGATCCGCACCTCAAGCAGGCGATGACCGAGGGCCCCGATCAGGGTGGTGATCAGGTCGTGGGTCAGCGGCCGGGCCGGCTCGACCCCCTGCTGTTCGAGGACGATCGCGGTCGCCTCCGTCTGCCCGATCCAGATCGGCAGGTACCGGTCTCCGCTGGCCTCCCTGAGCAACAGCACGGGCGAGTTTTGCGGCTGCTCGACACGGATCCCGATCACACGCATCTCACTCATCGCGCCCGCCTCCCGTGAAAACCGTTGCTTCGACCGATTCTATGCCTCCGAAGGCGCGCCGCGCCGGGACCCGTCCCCGGTGGATCACCGATCGAGTGCGCCCCGGACGGCCGACTTCACCAGGCAGGTGTGCAGGGTCAGCGACAGCGCCGCGAGTTCCCGGACCATCTCCTCGGCCCGATCGCGGGCGCCGGCGTCGCGGCCCTTCGCGACCGGTCCGGCGATCTGCGCGACGAGGCCGGCCTCGCGGTCCGCGGCCAGCTTGAACGCCCGCAGATGCCGCACCTCGAGGCCGAACCCGGACATCGCCTTCGCGGTGCGCGCGAGCGTGATCGCGCCCTCGTCGAAGAATCCGGCGGAGCCGGGCACGATCAGCCCGGCCCGGATCAGCTCGGCAAGGAACCCCTCGTCGACCCCGGACCTGGCCAGCAGGTCGCTGCGGCTGATCCGGATCTCCCGGTCGGGGCGAAACTCCTCCGGGGACACCTCACCCGGCGCCACCGCGAGCATCCGGGGGCGGCGCGGGGCGGTGTCGGGCGCGGCGACGACCGCGACGCCGCTGTCGATCGCCTCGAGCTGCTCCTTGATCACCTTCAGCGGCAGGTACTGGTCACGCTGCGCGGTGAGGACGTACCGCAGCCGCTCGCAGTCCGCGACCGAGAACCGCCGATATCCGGACGGGGTGCGTTCCGGACGGATCAGTCCCTCCGCCTCGAGGAAGCGGATCTTCGAGATCGTGACGTCCGGGAACTCGGGGCGGAGCCGATCGAGGACGGAGCCGATCGACATCCCGCCCGCACCCTGGCTCCGCTGCCCGACCGCGGTCATCAGCTACCCGCACCCGCAGGCGAGTCGCCGGCACCGCCGCGCGGACCCGTCAGGAACACGAGGCGGAACTTCCCGATCTGTACCTCGTCGCCGTTGGCCAGGGTCGCCGAGTCGACCGGCTCCCGGTTGACGTAGGTGCCGTTGAGGCTGCCGACGTCGACGACCTGGAACTCGTGCTGCTCCCGGCGGAACTCCGCGTGCCTGCGGGAGACGGTGACGTCGTCGAGGAAGATGTCACTGTCGGGGTGCCTGCCGGCCGACGTGGTCGGGTGATCGAGCAGGAATCGCGAGCCCGCGTTCGGCCCCCGCTTGACGACCAACAGCGCGGAACCGGCGGGCAGGCCCTCGACACCGGAGACGGGCTGCTCGGTCGGCGCGGCCGTGGCACCGTCCAGTTCGCTGAGGAAATCCGCTCGGAAGACCGACGTGGTCTCCGCGGGCGTCTCCCCGTAGGCCGCGTCGCTGTCGTTGTCGCTCACCGTTTCTCCTCCTCAGTCCGATCGATTCGGGAACCCCCGAACAAATCTGTAGAGACAATCACAACCGATCCGGATCTGCGCCCCGACACGGCGAATGCCCTTCCCCACGACCGTACCCTGCCGATGCCGGTCCGCGTAGGCGCTCACGCAACGGGGCGCGTCGGGGTTATCCCCCCGCTACCTCTCGATATGCGCCCGCGTCGAGCATTCCGGCGAGCGCGGTGTCGAGGGCTGCCTCGTCGGTCATCTCGAGTTCGACCAACCAGCCGTCGCCGTAGGGCGCGGAGTTGACGAGCTCCGGGCTGCCGTCCAGGTTCTCGTTCGCCGCAACAACTTTCGCGGTGAGCGGTGCGTAGATGTCGGAGACGCTCTTCGTCGACTCGACCTCACCGAACGAGTCACCGGCCGCGATCTCGTCGCCGACGGACGGCAGTTGCACGAACACGACGTCACCAAGCTGTGACTGTGCGAAATCGGTGATGCCCACCCGCACGGTCGTCGATCCCGTCCGCTGCACCCACTCGTGCTCGGCCGTGTAGTGCAGTTCGGCCGGGATGTTGGTCTCGCTCACCGTGTGGTCCTTTCGACGACCTCCGACGCCGCTCACAGGAATTTCTGTGCGGCGGCGGAATTTCAGTTTCCCGGCTGAGCGTATTGGCGTGGTTTCACCTCTCGCAAGGCGGCGATCGTGACCTGCCCCGATTGTTCGACCGTGACCCGACCGCCGCTGCGCGCGACGGTGTCGACGACACCACCGGGAATGTTCAACGCTGCGGCCAGCGTCGGCGGGTCACCGATCGCGGTGACGGTGTACGGCGCGGCCAGGTCCGTCCCGTCCAGCTGCAGTTTTCCGGCGGTGCCGCGCACCCACGAGTTCACCCCGATCCGGACGGGTTGGCCGTCGCCGCCCCGGACCTCGATTGCCTCGGCCCCGGCGGCGCGCAGTTCCTGGATCATGTCCAACATCACGTCGGAACCGACCCCGGAGGCCGGGTCGGTGACGGTGAGCAGCACGCCGGGTCCGGTCGCGGGAACCGCACCGACCTGAATCGACAGGGCGGTCAGTCGCGCGTTCGCCTCCGCGAGCGCCGCGTCGGAGCCGCCGCCGCTGCGCTGCAGGGTCCCCAGGGTGTCCTGGAGGGTGGTGATCTCCGCGCGCAGCGCAGCCTCGCGCTGATTGAGGTTGTCGAGGATCACCAACAGGTCTGCGGGACGGGCGGAGTCGAGGGTGTCGCCCGACCCGGTGTCCCGGACCTGGGTGGCGATCGCGACGCCGAGCGCCGCCATCAGCAGCACCGCGAGCACTCCGAACACCACGCGCGAGCGACGGGCCGCGGACGGGGCCTCACGGTGCCACTCGTGCCTGCCTTCCAGTGCCATTCCTCACGCCCCGAACAGCCTGCGGCGCAACGCCGCCGCGTTCCCGAAGATCCGGATTCCGAGGACGACGACGATGGCGGTCGAGAGCTGCGTCCCGACCCCGAGCTGGTCGCCGAGCCAGACGATGAGGGCGGCGACGAGCACGTTGAACACGAACGAGACGACGAACACCTTCGCGTCGAAGATCTCGTCGAGATAGGCGCGGAGACCGCCGAACACGGCGTCGAGGGCGGCGACCACCGCGATCGGCAGGTACGGCTGGATCGCGTCCGGCACCTCCGGGCGGAACACCACACCCGCGACGATGCCCACGATCAGCGCGAGCACCCCGTAGATCGC
>NZ_JBSGXD010000010.1:0-23595 GCF_053609225.1 Rhodococcus sp. NPDC054953
CCCGCGAGCCGGCGGAGTTGTTCGGCGACCACCGACGCCTTGATCGCGCGCTGGCCGGGCAGCGACGCGTGCGACAGGTCGCAGCAGCCTGCCCCGCCGGGTCCGGAGATCGGGCAGAGCGGGTCGACGCGTTCCGGGGAGGGATCGACGATCTCGAGCGCGTCCGCGCGGCAGAACGACCCGCCGCGGTCCTCGGTGACCCGGGCCCGCACCAGTTCGCCGGGCAGCCCGTGCCGGACGAATACCACCCGCCCCTCGTGCCTCGCCACGCAAAACCCACCGTGCCCGGGGTTGCCGAGCCGAACCGCAAGCGTCCGGCCGAACCAACTCTCGCTCACTGCTTCCCCTTCTCGTCCGGGGCGTCGAACCCGCGCCGGGTGCCGCCGGGCACGGTGGGCACGGTGTAGCGCTTGACCCGTTCCGACGAGGTCAGCTGCCACGGAACGGACGTCACCATCACCCCGGGCTGGAACAGCAACCGGCTCTTGAGCCGCAGCGCGCTCTGGTTGTGCAGGATCTGCTCCCACCAGTGCCCGACCACGTACTCGGGGATGAACACGGTGACGACGTCCCGCGGCGAGTCGCGGCGCACCCGCCGCACATAGTCGAGCACCGGCTTGGTGATCTCCCGGTAGGGCGACTCGATCACCTTGAGCGGCACCGTGATGTCGCTCTTCTCCCACTCCCGGACCAGGGCCCGGGTGTCGGGTTCGTCGACGTTCACGGTGACCGCCTCGAGGGTGTCGGGGCGGGTCGCGCGGGCGTAGGCCAGTGCCCGCATCGTCGGCATGTGCATCTTGGACACCAGAACGATCGAGTGGGTGCGGCTGGGCAGCACCCCGTCCCACTCCTGATCCTCCAGCTCCGCGGCGACGCTGTCGTAGTGCCGCCGGATGGACTTCATCAGCACGAAGATCGCGACCATCGCGACGATCGCGATCCAGGCGCCCGCAGCGAACTTGGTGATCAGGACGATCACCAGGACCGCACCCGTCATCGCGAGGCCGATCGAGTTGATCACCCTGGACCGCTGCATGTGTCGCCGCTGCTCGGGATCGGACTCGGTCCGCAGGTGCCGCGTCCAGTGCCGGATCATGCCGGTCTGGCTGAGCACGAACGAGACGAACACGCCGACGATGTACAGCTGGATCAGCTTGGTGACCTCGGCACCGAACACCACGACGAAGGCGATCGCAGCGCCGGAGAGGAACAGGATGCCGTTGCTGAACGCGAGCCGGTCGCCACGGGTGTGCAGCTGCCGCGGCAGATACCGGTCCTGGGCGAGAATCGACCCGAGGACCGGGAATCCGTTGAACGCGGTGTTGGCGGCGAGCACCAGGATCAGCGCGGTGACGATGGCGATGAAGAAGAATCCGATCGGGAAGCCGGAGAACACCGCCTCGGCGATCTGCGCGATCAGGGTCTTCTGGTGGTATCCCTCTGGGGCGCCGACCAGCTGGGTTGCCGGGTCGTGCGCGTACACGATGCCGATCTTCTGGGCGAGCACGATGATGCCCATCAACAGCACGATCGCGAACGTCCCGAGCAGCAGCAGGGTGGTGGCCGCGTTGCGGGACTTCGGCTTCCGGAACGCCGGGACACCGTTGCTGATCGCCTCCACACCGGTGAGCGCCGCGCACCCCGAGGAGAAGGCGCGGGCGATCAGGAAGGCGAACGCGATGCCGTACAGGTGCGAGTCCTCCGCGACCAGCTCGAAACCGGACGACTCGGCCTGGATCTCCTCGCCGAGCACGTAGGTGCGGAACAGCCCCCACCCGAGCATGCCGCACATGCCGACGATGAACGCATAGGTCGGGATCGCGAACGCGGTTCCGGACTCGCGAATACCGCGCAGGTTCACCGCGGTGAGCACAGCGATCGCGACGACCGCGAACAGCACCTTGTGCTCGGCGACGAACGGCACCGCCGAGCCGATGTTCGACGCCGCGGACGAGATGGACACCGCGACCGTGAGCACGTAGTCGACCATCAGCGCGCTGCCGACGGTCAGCCCGGCGTTCGGGCCGAGGTTGACGGTCGCGACCTCATAGTCGCCGCCACCCGACGGGTAGGCGTGCACGTTCTGCCGGTAGCTCGCGACGACCACCGCCATGACGGCGCAGACCGCGAGCCCGACCCACGGCGTGTACGCGTAGGCGGCGATCCCGGCGACGGACAGCACCAGGAAGATCTCCTCCGGCGCGTACGCGACCGAGGACATCGCGTCGGACGCGAAGACCGGCAGCGCGATCCGCTTGGGCAGCAGGGTGTGTCCCAGCTTGTCGCTTCGGAACGGCCTACCCACCAACAGCCGCTTCGCAGCGGTCGAGAGCTTTGACACCGCCAAAGCGTAAGCCGTCCGATTCGATCCGGCGGCATCCGCACCGATACGTCCGGTTTCGGCCCGGCAGCGGGCGGGCCGTGCGCACCACGGCGGGCCGACCGGTACCGTTCGGGTTCACGGGCAGCGAGCCGACCGACGGCCCGCGTACGGCCTCGGGGAGTCAGCGGAGGGTGAGCGGTGTACGTAGTCGTGATGGGGTGCGGCCGGGTCGGATCCGCCCTCGCGGCCGGGCTGAACCGGATCGGCCACGAGGTCGCGATCATCGACCGGGATCCGGAGTCGTTCCGGCGCCTCGACCCCGAGTTCACCGGACAGCGGGTGGTCGGCATGGGTTTCGACCGCGACGTCCTCGTCAAGGCGGGCATCGAACGGGCGGAGGCGTTCGCCGCGGTCTCCTCCGGCGACAATTCGAACATCATCTCCGCGCGGGTCGCGCGGGAGACGTTCGGGGTCGGCCGGGTGGTGGCGCGGATCTATGACGCGAAGCGCGCCGCCGTCTACGAGCGGCTCGGCATCCCGACCGTCGCGACGGTGCCGTGGACGACGGACCGGTTCCTGCACCAGTTGACGAAGGAGTCGCACACCACCAAGTGGCGCGATCCATCGGGGACCGTCGCGGTCGCCGAACTCGACCTGCACGAGGACTGGGTCGGGCACCGGGTCACCGAACTAGAGGAGTTCACCGGGTCGCGGGTCGCGTTCCTGATCCGGTTCGGCAGCGGGGTCCTTCCCGGCCCGAAGACCGTGATCCAGGCCGAGGACCAGGTGTACGTCGCCGCGGTGTCGGGCACGGTCGCCGAGGCCGTAGCGCTGGCCGCGACCGCGCCGCCTGCCGACAACTGACCGACCGCCAGCCCACCCGATCGGAAGTGAACCGATGAGAGTCGCAATTGCCGGAGCCGGAGCAGTCGGCCGGTCGATCGCCCGCGAGTTGGTCCGCAGCGACCACCACGTGATGCTGCTCGAACGCAAGCTCGAGCACGTCGAGCCCGAGGTCATCCCGGAGGCGCACTGGGTGCACGCGGACGCGTGCGAGCTCGGACTGCTCGAGACCGCGCAGCTGGAGACGTACGACGTGGTGATCGCGGCGACCGGCGACGACAAGGCGAATATCGTCGTCAGCCTGCTCGCGAAGACGGAGTTCGCGGTCAGTCGGGTGGTGGCCCGGGTCAACGATCCGCGCAACGAATGGTTGTTCGACGACTCGTGGGGAGTCGACGTTGCGGTGTCGACGCCGCGGATGCTGGCGTCGCTGGTCGAGGAGGCCGTCTCGGTCGGCGACCTGGTCCGGCTGATGACGTTCCGGCAGGGTCAGGCGAACCTGGTGGAGATCACGCTGCCCGCCGACACCCCGCTCGCGGGCAAGCCGGTGCGCCGGATGCTGTTGCCTCGGGATGCGGTGCTGGTCACCATCATCCGCGGCGGGCGGGTGATCGCGCCGCAGCCCGACGACCCGATCGAGGGCGGTGACGAGCTGGTGTTCGTCGCGTCGGTGGAGGTCGAGGACGAGCTGCGGGAGGCGGTGGGCCTGGACCACTGACCGGCGGACGCGGTGCGCGCGGCGGCCACCGCAGGGGAATGCACATCGGCACCGCCACAACGACGGCAATTGTCCGATTAATCCGGGCCGCGACCCGCCCAATAAATCACGAATTCATATCGCCGGAATTGAAATACATCACCATTCGACAACAATTCCGACGGGGCGCAGCGCGGGCTTTCTCATGGCCTCGCCTGGCGGTCGGCGGGCGGGGCGTCGGCGGGGTCCGCTCCCCCGCCGGCCAGACTCTCGGCGTCCCGTTCGTCGGCGTCCAACCCGGCCGCGTCCACCGCGCGATCCGCTCGGCGCACCGCCCAGACGGTCACCACCAGCACCAGCGCGGTCAACGGCCAGCCCATCCCGATCCGGGCCACCGCCAGCCAGCCGGTGTGATCGGTGTCGTACAACTGGGACTGCACCAGGTACCGCGCGCCGAAGACCACGGCCCAGGCCACGGTCGCGACGTCGTAGGCCCGCGTCGCCACCCGCGACCGTCGCCAACTGTTGCCGTGCCCGTTGAGGAATCCCCACACCACGCCCACCAGCGGCCAGCGCACCAGGATCGACACCAGGAAGACACCCGCGTACAGCAGCGAGGTGTAGATGCCGAAGAGGAAGTATCCCTTCGCGTCCCCGGTCCGGTGCGCGATGAACGCACAGATTCCGACACCGACGAAGCCGGAGATCGCCGGCTGCACGGTCCCCCGCACCACCAGTCGCCACACCAGGATCGCCGCGGCGACGCCGAGCGCGGCCCAGATGGCCGGGGTCAGCCCGAACAGGCCGTTCACGGGAACGAACACCAGGATCGGCAGGGTCGAGTAGATCAACCCGCTGATGCCGCCGAGCTGTTCGAGGATGGTGGGCTGCTGCCTGTCGGTCACCCCACGAGGGTGCCACATCGGCTCCCCTGCCTGCACCGCCCGGCGCCCGCCGTCGGCCCCGCGCGGACGGCCCTACGAATCGCCGAGGAGCTCGTAGTACGGGTTGTAGATGGTCTTCTGGCCGTTGCGCTCCCCGAGCCTGCCCCGGACCAGCAGCTTCTTCCCGGTCTCGATCCCGGGGATCCGGCGGCGGCCGATCCACACCAGGGTCACCGGATCGGTGCCGTCGAACAGTTCCGCCTGCACGGTGGCGCTGGTGGACTTCGAACAGGACTCCACGCTGCGCAGCCTGCCCTGCATCGTCACCTCCTCGCCGTGCCGACAGTCGCTGGCGCACTGGGCGCCCGATGCCTGCGAGGACTCCGCCATCTCCTCGGCGTCGAGTTCGTCGATGTCCTCGGTCAGGCGGCGGGTCAGTCGCCTGATGTATCCGTTGGCCGCGAGTGCCATTGCGCGCTCCTTCGAGCTTGCCAAGAACGTGGTGCGGGTGCGGGGCCGTCCCGGTCGGCGTTCGCCGCCCTCGGCCACGCGTCGGTGGTCTCCGTGTCCGCCACTGTAGACCCTGATCCGGGCGGGTCAACCAGACCGGTTGGGATCGGCGACCGGGCACCGTGCACTATCGACGCATGGCACCGCTGACACTGCCGCCCGTCGCCGTGGCACTCCCCGGGACCGGGTCCGACGCCGACTTTGCCGCCCGCGCGTTCACCGCCGCGTTGTCGCAGGCAGGGGTCCGGGTCATCGCGGTCGACCCCGACCCGCGCCGGGTGGTCGACAGCTACTGGGACGCGCTGAATGCCGCGGCGGCCCGGCACCACCGGATCCTGGCCGCAGGCATCTCGATCGGCGCCGCGGTCGCGCTGGACTGGGCGGCGCAGCACCCGGGCAGCGCGGCGGGGGTCCTCGCCGCGCTGCCCGCGTGGACCGGCGACCCCCGCGACGCCCCCGCCGCGGCGAGCGCCGCGTTCACCGCGCAGCGACTGCGCGCCGACGGGCTCGAGGCCGTCATCGAGGAGATGGTCGCCAGCTCCCCAGGCTGGCTCGGCATCGAACTCGCCCGCTCGTGGCGATCCCAGTGGCCGCACCTGCCGCGTGCCCTCGACGAGGCGGCCCGGTACGACGCGCTCACCGAGGACCGGCTCGCCGGGACACCCGTCCCCGTCGGCATCTGCGCGGCCGTCGACGACGCCGTGCATCCGATCGCCGTGGCACGGCAGTGGGTCGGGGTGCTCCCGCACGCCGCGCTCGAGACCGTCACCCTCGACGACGTCGGCGCCGACCCTGCCGCGCTCGGACGCGGTTGCCTGGCGGCACTCGCACGGCAGCCGAGTCAGCCGCAGACGGTGTAGACCACCGCCTGCCTCGACTCAGTTGCGCTCGATCTGCTGCATCGCGGAGCCGGAGCCGCCGGGACGCTGCTCCGGAGGGGTCCGATCCCGCTCCTGCTGCGCCAGGGCCGCCGCCGTTGCCGCCTGCTGTTGCGCGGCGAGCGCCTGCTGCTGGGCCTGCTCCTGCTGAGCCTGCGCCTGTTGCTGCGCCAGGACCTGCTGCTGCTGCGCGGCGACGAGCTGGTCGGCCAGTGCCTGCGGGAGGACCACCGGCAGCGGGGTCCGCACCGGATGGGGCTCGTCGCCCCGCCGCACCACCGTTTCGCGCAGCACCTCGCGGGCCACCCCGGCGAGCGGGGAGTCCGACCCGGCGGAGCCGGTCGGCCCGGCCGCGACACAGCGGATCATCCAGCGGTAGCCGTCGATGCCGATGAACCGCAGGTCCGCATTCGGGGTGATCGCGTGGATCTCCCGCCCCCACGGGCCGCCCTGCACGGTGACCTGCGCGTTGTCGGTCCGCAGCGACTCGGTGAGGTCGGCGGTCACCTCACGCCATTGCCCCGGCGACTTCGGCGCGGCGTACGCGGCGACCGTGATCCGGCCGTGCTGCGTCACCAGGTGCACCGCCTGCGGTGTGCCGTCGGGGGCCATCTCGACCTGGATCTGCCCGCCCTCCGGCACCGGCACCAGCACCGAACCGAGGTCGAGTCGCCCCTCGGCGGGGTCGCCGTCCAGGTCGAGGACGTCGTACGGTCCACGCTCCTCGGTCCCGAGGGCCGGGAACTCGTCGGTGATCTCGGTGGCGCTGACGTCGTCCACGTCCGCCCGGCCCCGCACGGACGGGTTGCCCTCGGCAGCCTCGACGTCCTTCTTCTTCCGCCCGAACATCATCGTGCCTCCTCCCTGACCGGTTCGGCAGCCGCGTGCAGCAGCGCGTGGCCACCGCTGGAACCGTGGCCGCCGGTGCCCCGGCTGGTGTCGTCGAGCGCGTCAACCTCCACGAACGTCACCAGTTCGACGCGCTGCACCAGCAGTTGCGCGATCCGGTCGCCGCGCCGGATGTCGATCGGGGTGTGGATGTCGTGATTGATCAGGCACACCTTGATCTCCCCGCGGTACCCGGCGTCCACGGTGCCGGGGGTATTCACCACGGACAGCCCGGACCTGGCCGCGAGGCCGGACCGCGGATGGATCAGCCCCACGGTCCCGATCGGCAGCGCGACGGCGATCCCGGTGCCCACCAGGGCACGCTCACCGGGTGCGAGGGTGACGTCGACGGACGAGCAGAGGTCGACGCCCGCGTCGCCGTCGTGCGCACGTCGCGGGAGTGGTAGCTCGGGATCGAGGCGTAGCAGCTCGATGGCAGGAAGATCGCTCACGTGCACCGAGACTACTCTGGATGCGTGCCTGCGAACCCCCAACCTGGGAACCCCCAACCGACGTCCGGCCCGACCCCGGCCACCGACCGCTCGAGCTACTCGGAGCGACTCTGGGTCCCACCGTGGTGGTGGGTCGCGGGGCTCGCGGTCGCCGGGCTGCTTGCCGCCGAGGTGAACATGGCCCAACCGGGCATCCCGGCGTGGCTGCCGTACGCGCTGCTGCTTCCGTTCCCGGTGTGGGGCCTGCTGTGGCTGAGCCGGATGCGGGTCGACGTCGTCGCGGGTGCGCACGGCGACGCGGGTGAGCTGCGGGTCGGGCGCGCGCACCTGCCGGTCGACGTGATCGCCCGGGTCGCCGTGGTGCCCCCGTCGGCGAAGTCGGCCGCGCTGGGCCGCCAGCTCGATCCCGCCGCGTTCGTGCAGAACCGGACCTGGATCAAGACCATGCTGCTGATCGTCCTCGACGATCCGGACGACCCGACCCCGTACTGGCTGGTCAGCACCCGCCGGCCGCACGAGCTGGCGGCGGCGCTTGGCTGGAACACCGGGGCCGCGTAGCACCCCCGCACCCGGACGACGAACGCCCGCGTCCCACCCCGAGTGCTCGGGTGGGACGCGGGCGTTGCTCGTTCGGGTGCGGGGTCAGCGCGCGGTCCGGGCTCGCGCGTCACCGCGGGCCGACCCCATCGGGCCGGGCCGAGAGCGGGACGTGCGGCCGTCGCGGTGCACCGTCAGGCGGCGCAGTCCATGCAGATCATCTCGCCGTTGGCCTCGCTGGCCAGTCGGCTCCTGTGATGCACCAAGAAACAGCTGGAGCAGGTGAACTCGTCCGCCTGCTTCGGCACCACACGAACCGACAGTTCCTCGCCGGACAGGTCGGCACCCGGCAGTTCGAAGGACTCCGCCGTATCCGACTCGTCGACGTCGACGACCGCGGACTGGGCCTCGTTTCGCCGCGCCTTCAACTCCTCCAGCGAGTCCTCCGACACCTCATCGGATTCCGAACGCCTCGGTGCGTCGTAGTCGGTTGCCATCTCGTCTTCCCCTCGTCCTCTCTCGTCATCTGTCCCCGTCCCCACGCCCGGTGGGCGTGCCACCTGTCGCAGCCTCGCTGCACAACGCATCAGGACGACGAAATGTGCCCGGAAGTTAGCAAGAGAAAATATGATTCGACTCACATTCTTCTCAAATCTGCACACTTCCGCGACCACCGTCCTGTCACGATCAGGCGGCCAGACAATAGCCGAACTCGGCGGAAATGTCGCGGTCCATTTCGCCGTGGCCCGAAAACCGTCCGGCACACGACACAAACACCTCGATCCGCCTGGGCATTCCGGACCGGGACGATGTCCGTCACACCGCAGCCCCGGCGGGCACCGACCGACCCGGCACGCACGCCGCGCCGCCTCCGGTGTCGCGACGCGACCCGACCCTTCACTACGCTGTGCGCACGCAGCAGCACCCGAACAGCGAGAGGTCAGGACGCAACGTGGTTTCACTGATCACCGAGGGCAGTTCCACCGGCCCGAACGGCAAGCCCTATCCGTACCGACGGGCCCTGCCGGTGATCGCGCTGATCGCGGTACTCGCGGTGCTCGGCGCGCTGTTGTGGTTCCGGATCCTCACCAAGCCGACCGAGCTGTCCGCCCCGGTGGTCTGCAACCCGCCGTCCGTGTCCGGCCCGGTCGACCCGGACGCGCCTGCACCGCAGCCGCTCGGCGACCAGGTCCCGGCGTCCACTCTCCTCGACGTCGAACCGGCCCCGCTGTCCGCCACCCGGGTCCGCGTGTTCAACGCGAACGGTGAGCGCGGTCAGGCCGCCGACGTCGCGTCCCAGCTGAGCGACTACGGCTTCGCCGCGGCCCCGGACATCCAGTCCGGCAACGACCCGGTGTACGTCGACCAGAACATGCAGTGCCAGGGCCAGATCCGGTTCGGGACGAGCGGCCTCGCCGCGGCCAGCTCGCTGTGGCTCGCGATGCCGTGCGCGGAACTGATCCAGGACGGCCGCACCGACGACATCGTCGACCTCGCCCTCGGCACCTACTTCCGCAACCTGCAGCCCAATACCGACGCCGAAGAGGTGCTCTCCGCACTCAAGACCACCGCCCCCGACGGTGCGGGCGCGGTGGACATCGACCTGCTCAAGGCCGCCCGCACCGTTCACTGCTGACCGCACGCCCCCGACACGGAGGGCGGGGCGCGCTCACACCGGAATCGGGTCGAGCGCCCCCACCTCCGCGAACAGCTCGTCGAGGGCACCGGCGACCCCCGGCGCGGCGGCCACCGTGATCGCGCCCTCGTCGCTGGTGGACTCCGCCGACGGCAGCCGAACGACCGCGCCTGCCTCCTCCGCGACCAGCGACCCGGCCGCCCAGTCCCATGGGCTGAGCCCGTGCTCGTAGTGGGCGTCGACCCGGCCGGCAGCGACCATGCACAGGTCCAGCGCGGCGGACCCGATGCGGCGGATGTCGCGCACCCGGGGCAGCAGCGCGGCGACCAGCTCGCCCTGCCGCCGCCTGCGCTGCGCCACGTACCCGAATCCGGTGGCCAACAACGACATCGACACCTCCGTCGCCTCGGTGCAGCGCAGCGTGTGCACCGCGCCGTGCGCCTCATGCAGCGTCGCACCCTGCCCGCGCGCGGCGGAGTAGACCGCGCCCGAGGCGACGTCCACGACCGCGCCTGCGACCGAGACCCCGTCGATCTGGGCCGCAACCGAGATCGCGAACGCCGGGATCCCGTACAGGAAGTTCACCGTTCCGTCGATGGGGTCGACGACCCACCGAACCCCGTCCGGGCCGCCGTCCCGGCCACCCTCCTCGCCCAGCACGGCGTCGCCGGGGCGGAGTTCGGCGAGTTGCGCCCGGATCAGGTCCTCGGTCTCGGTGTCCACCACCGTCACCGGGTCGGTGGGGGTGCTCTTCGCCGCAACGGCGTCGGCGCCGGGGACCGCGGCGTGGCCGACCGCCGCGAACACCTCGGGTCGCCGCGCGGCGACATGGGCTGCGGCGGCCACGGCGACCCGGACCGCGACGGCGCGCAGTGCCGCCGGGCCGTCGGGCGCCGCGCCCGCCCCGCTGTCGACGGGGCGGCGGGCGGCGGGGTGATCCTCGAAAAACGGCACACCCCATGGTGCCTCACCGGTTCCCGTCACGGCGCAACCACAGCCACTATCGTTGCCGCCATGACGGATGCGACGCAGCAGACGATCCGTGGCTTCGGCGTCGATGTCGGAGGCAGCGGCATCAAGGGCGGTGTGGTCGACCTGGACACCGGCGACCTGATCGGCGACCGGATCAAGATCCTCACCCCGCACCCCGCGACCCCGACGGCGGTCGCCGCGACGGTCGCGGAGATCGTCGCCCGCGCCGGGTGGACCGGACCGGTCGGGATCACGCTCCCCGCCGTCGTCACCAACGGCATCTGCCGCACCGCGGCGAACATCGACCACGCGTGGATCGGCACCGATGCCCGCGCCCTGTTCACCGCGGCCCTCGGCGGGGCGCCGGTCGCGGTCCTCAACGACGCCGACGCGGCGGGCATCGCCGAGGACCGCTACGGGGCGGGCCGGGACGTCGACGGCGTGGTCGTGCTGCTCACGTTCGGTACCGGGATCGGGTCCGCGATTCTCAACCACGGCGTGCTGCTGCCGAACACCGAGTTCGGACACATGGAGGTGGACGGGAAGGAGGCCGAGCACCGCGCGTCGTCCGCGGTCAAGGAGCTTCGGGACCTGTCGTACAAGGAGTGGGCGAAGGAGGTCTCCCGGGTCCTCGTCCGGTACGAAGCGCTGCTGTGGCCCGACCTGTTCATCGCGGGCGGCGGCATCAGCCGCAAGGGCGAGAAGTGGATCCCGCACCTGACCAACGACACCCCCGTCGTCGCGGCATCGCTGCTGAACACGGCGGGTATCGTCGGTGCGGCGCTGACCGCGGCAACCAGCATCGGGGCGTAACCCTCCCGGAGGATAGTTACAATGGTGAGGCCGACGTCCAAGCCGGCCGACATCAACTGACCTCTCCGCCGGAAATCCTCTGGCGTGACGCCGCACGACTCCGTCACGAAAGGGCGTACGTGGCCGCCACCGAAACCAGTCCGACCTCCGACTCCGCGACCGAAGCGGAGGTCACCGGTACCGCTCCCGCGAAGAAGGCGGCCGCGAAGAAGGCCCCCGCCAAGAAGGCCCCCGCCAAGAAGGCCCCCGCCAAGAAGGCCGCAGCAAAGAAGGCCCCCGCCAAGAAGGCCGCGGCGAAGAAGGCCGCCACCAAGAAGGCGGGCGACCCGAACGCGGCGGACGAGGGCCACGACGACGGCGACCTCGAGCTCGAGGGCCCCCAGGGCGAGCTGACCGAGGAGGTCGTCGAGGACATCACCGTCGAGGACGACGAGACCACCGAGGAGCCGTCCGAGAAGGACAAGGCGTCCGGCGACTTCGTGTGGGACGAGGAGGAGTCCGAGGCGCTCCGGCAGGCCCGCAAGGACGCCGAGCTGACCGCGTCCGCCGATTCGGTGCGCGCGTACCTCAAGCAGATCGGCAAGGTCGCCCTCCTCAACGCCGAGGAGGAGGTCGAGCTCGCCAAGCGCATCGAGGCCGGCCTGTACGCAACGCAGCTGATGGCCGAGCACGCCGAGAAGGGCGAGAAGCTCCCCGCCGCGCAGCGCCGCGACATGAACTGGATCTGCCGCGACGGCAACCGCGCCAAGAACCACCTGCTCGAGGCCAACCTGCGACTGGTCGTCTCGCTCGCGAAGCGGTACACGGGCCGCGGGATGGCGTTCCTCGACCTGATCCAGGAGGGCAACCTCGGTCTGATCCGCGCGGTCGAGAAGTTCGACTACACCAAGGGCTACAAGTTCTCCACGTACGCCACCTGGTGGATCCGGCAGGCGATCACCCGCGCGATGGCCGACCAGGCCCGCACCATCCGCATCCCCGTCCACATGGTCGAGGTCATCAACAAGCTGGGGCGGATCCAGCGCGAGCTGCTGCAGGACCTGGGCCGCGAGCCCACCCCGGAGGAGCTCGCGAAGGAAATGGACATCACGCCGGAGAAGGTGCTGGAGATCCAGCAGTACGCGCGTGAGCCCATCTCGCTGGACCAGACCATCGGCGACGAGGGCGACAGCCAGCTCGGCGACTTCATCGAGGACTCCGAGGCCGTCGTCGCGGTCGACGCGGTGTCGTTCACGCTGCTGCAGGATCAGCTGCAGTCGGTCCTGGACACGCTGTCCGAGCGTGAGGCGGGCGTCGTGCGACTGCGCTTCGGCCTGACCGACGGGCAGCCGAGGACGCTCGACGAGATCGGTCAGGTCTACGGCGTCACCCGTGAGCGGATCCGGCAGATCGAGTCGAAGACGATGTCGAAGCTGCGGCACCCGTCGCGCTCGCAGGTGCTGCGCGACTACCTCGACTAGATTTCGTCGGTGACGGCCGTCGGCTCCCCCGCCGACGGCCGTTCGCGCAGCCGGGGCACCAGCAGCCGCGCGACGGGTTCGACGACCCGCGCGGCGACCGGCCCCAGGATCGCCATCAGCAGCACGTACGCGGTCGCGAGGGCGGCGAGTTCGCCCTCGACGGCGCCCGCGGACACGGCGAGACCCGCGATCACGATCGAGAACTCACCGCGCGCGACGAGGGCGGCACCGGCCCGCGCCTGGCCCATCCGGGCCACCCCCTGCCTGCGGCTCGCCCAGATTCCGGTGAGCACCTTCGTCGCGGTGGTGACGACAGCGAGGACGACCGCCCAGCCGAGGACCGGCGGGACCGTGGACGGATCGGTGTTCAGCCCGAACACCACGAAGAACATCGCGGCGAACAGGTCCCGCAGCGGCTCCAGCACCTGCGCGGCGTTGCGCGCCGTCGACCCGGAGATCGCGATGCCGAGCAGGAACGCGCCGACCGCGGCGGACACCTGCAGCGCGGACGCGATCCCGGCCACCAGCAGCGCAGCCCCGAGCAGCTTGAGCAGGAAGACCTCGCGGTCCTTGGCATCCACGATCTTCGACACCACGTGGCCGTGCCGCAGCGCGACGAGCAGCACCACCGCGAGCACCAGCAGGGCGATCCCCATCGCCTTGACACCGCCGAGCAGCCCAACCCCGGCCAGGGTTGCGGTGAGGATCGGCAGGTAGACCGCCATCGTCAGGTCCTCGAACACCAGGATCGACAGCACCACCGGGGTTTCCCGATTGCCGAGCCTGCCGAGGTCGGTGAGGACCTTCGCCACGATCCCCGACGACGAGATGTAGGTGACGCCCGCCATCACCAGCGCGCCGATCGGACCCCAGCCGAGCAGCAGGGCGACGACGACACCCGGCGTGCAGTTCAGGACGAGGTCGACGACACCGGCCATCCACGACTTCCGCAGACCGGTGACGAGCTCCGACGCCGTGTACTCGAGGCCGAGCAGCAGCAACAGCAGCACCACCCCGATCTCGCTCG
Organism: Rhodococcus sp. NPDC054953; assembly: GCF_053609225.1. Classification (NCBI taxonomy): domain Bacteria; kingdom Bacillati; phylum Actinomycetota; class Actinomycetes; order Mycobacteriales; family Nocardiaceae; genus Rhodococcus; species Rhodococcus sp. NPDC054953. The sequence goes on from NZ_JBSGXD010000010.1 coordinate 13,921, forward strand.
CCAGGTGCCCGAACTCCCCGATGTCGCCGAGGGAGATGAACCCGCCGTTGCCGAAACACAGCCCGCCGATCAGGTACAGCGGGACCGGGGACATCCCGATTCGGCCGGCCAGCCGCCCGAGGACGCCCAGCGCGAAGAAGACCGCACCCAGCTCGACCAGCGCGAGCGCGGTGTTATCCACGGATCATCCGTGGTGCAGGATCTTGGCCGCGGCGTCCAGTCCGTCGGTGGTGCCGACGGCGACGAGGAGGTCACCCTCGGTGAGGTTGAAGTCCGGGTTCGGCGACGGATACACCTGCCCTGCGCGCATCACCGCCACCACCGACACGCCGGTGCGGGTGCGCATCCCGGTCTCGCCGAGGGTGCGCCCGTCGAACGGCGATTCCTCGCTGATCGGCAGCTGCCGGGTCGTGATCCCGGGGAGGTCGCGGTGCTCCTCGGTCAGCTGCGACACGAGCTGCGGCGCCCCGAGCAGATTCGCCAGCACCGCGGCCTCGTCCTCGGTCAGCCGCACCGAGGCCTGGCAGGAGTCGGGGTCGTCCTTCTTCGAGACGATCAGGTCGGTGCCGCCGTCGCGCAGCGTCACCACACCGACGCGCCGACCCGTGGCGAGCTCGAAGTCCTTGCGGATCCCGATCCCGGGCAGCGGGGTCACTTCCACGTTCATGACTCAACGGTAGCGCCGCGGGCGCGGTCAGGTGCGCAGGTCGCGGTGTCCCGGTCGCGGCGTGCGGTCGGCAGCAGGAAACATCCCGTCCGGCCCGGGCAAGTAGGGCACGACCGCGGTAACGGCGGCGGCGGGCAGGGGGCCGTACAGGTGCGGAAACCGCATCGACGCCGGGTCGGTCGGCACGCCCGGCTCCCACCGCAGCTCGGCGCCGAGCCGGGCCGCGTCGAGGTACAGCAGCACGATGTCGTCGCGGCCGAGGAACAGACGGTTCGCGGGCAGCTGCACCTGTTCGGTGGTGGACAGGTGCACGAACCCGTCGGAGCCGACGCTGTCCGGGATGCGTCGCCCGCTGTCCCGGCATCGCGCCCAGTCGTCGGCGGTGCACATGTGCACGAGGGTCGGATCGGTCACGGAACGAACCGTATCCCCGAGGCGGTCCGTGACCTGTGTCACCGCCCGACCGGTGTCTGCTGTTAGTGAAACCACAAAGAAACACCGTCGGGAACATCGAACGAACGCCGAACGTCTGACAGAGTGATGCCACCGCGTCACCCGACGCGGCGGACCAGCCCCCAAGGTCCCGGGTCGCACCGGGAGCCAGTACGGAGGAGTCATGCCCGGAACCCTGACCAGCCCCCCGTTGACCGCAGCCGACCGGTGCGACCGGTGTGGTGCCGGAGCCCGCGTCCGCGCGGTGCTCGCCTCTGGTGGAGAGCTCCTCTTCTGCCAGCATCACGCCAACGAGCACGAGGATCGACTCCGCGCGATGAACGCCACCATCGTCACCGGCGCCATCGACGAAGCAGCGATCTAGGCCGTCAGAACCGGGCGGCCTGACCCTCACAGACCCCCATTCGACACCGAAGGGCCCGCATCCACCGGATGCGGGCCCTTCGGCGTGCGGTCACCACCACAGCGGGCGGTGCACGTCACCACCACCGCGGGCGGTGCAATTCACCACCACCGCGGGCGGTGCAATTCACCACCGCCGGAGGGTGGCGATGCGGTCGGTGAGTTGCTCGACGGTCGCAATGGCCGTCGGCGGCCCGCCGCACACGCGGCGCAGTTCGCCGTGGATCCAGCCGTGCGGTTTGCCGGTGCGGTGATGGGTCATCGCGACGAGGCTGTTGAGTTCCTTGCGCAGCTCCGCCAGCTTCGCCGCGGACCCCACCCGGTCGGTCACCGCGGGCGGCGGGACCGGGGCGGCCGGTTCGGCGGGCTTCTTGTCCAGCTGGCTGGCCTGCCGCTCGCGGAGCAGTGCCCGCATCTGCTCGGCGTCGAGCAGACCCGGGAGCCCCAGATAGTCGGCCTCCTCGTCGCTGCCCGCGAAGGTCGCGGTGCCGAACGAGGAGCCGTCGTAGATGACCTGGTCGAGTTCGGCATCGGCGCCGAGGGAGGTGAACGCCTTCTCCTCCTCCCCGAGCTCGTCCTTCTGCTTGTTCGCGTCGGTGATCAGGTCGTCGTCGAGGCCGTCCTTCTCGCGGTGCGGTTTGCCGAGGACGTGGTCGCGTTGCACCTCGAGCTGGCTGGCCAGGTCGAGCAGGACGGGCACCGACGGGACGAAGACGCTGGCCGTCTCCCCCTTCCGCCGGGAGCGCACGAACCGGCCGATGGCCTGCGCGAAGAACAGCGGGGTCGACGCGCTGGTCGCGTACACCCCGACCGCCAGCCGCGGCACGTCGACGCCCTCGGACACCATCCGCACCGCGACCATCCACGGTTCGGTATTGCCGCTGAACTCGGCGATCCGCTTCGAGGCGGTGGGGTCGTCGGAGAGGACGACGGTCGGCGCCTGCCCGGTGAGGGCCTCGAGGATCTTCGCGTATGCGCGGGCGACGGTCTGGTCGGTCGCGATCACCAGGCCGCCCGCGTCGGGCATGCCGCCGGACCGCAGCTGCTGCAGGCGCGTGTTCGCCGCGGTGAGGACCGCGGGAATCCAGTCACCTGCCGGGTCCAGCGCGGTTCGCCAGGCCCGGGCGGTCTGTTCGGCGGACAGCGGTTCCCCGAGCCGGGCGGCGAACTCCTCGCCCGCATTGTTGCGCCAGCGGGCCTCACCGGAGTAGGCGAGGAACACGACCGGGCGGACGACGCCGTCGGCGAGGGCGTCGGAGTAGCCGTACGCGTGGTCGGCCTTCGACCGCATCAGGCCCTCGCGGTCCGGCTCGTATTGGACGAACGGGATCGCGGAGTCGTCGCTGCGGAACGGGGTGCCGGTGAGGGCGAGCCGACGCGTTGCCGGCTCGTACGCCTCCCGGATCGCGTCGCCCCAGCTCTTCGCGTCGCCGCCGTGGTGGATCTCGTCGAGGATCACCAGGGTGCGCCGGTTCTCGGTCCGCACCCGGTGCTTCGTCGGATGCGACGCGACCTGCGCATAGGTGACGACGACGCCGTGATAGTCGGCGGAGGTCTGACCGGTCGAGTTGGAGAAGTTCGCGTCGAGCGCGATGCCCACGCGGGCCGCGGATTCCGCCCACTGGTGCTTGAGGTGTTCGGTTGGCGCGACGACGGTGATCTGGTCGACGGTACGGTCACCGAGCAATTCGGCGGCAACCCGGAGGGCGAACGTCGTCTTACCGGCGCCCGGTGTCGCGACCGCGAGGAAGTCCCGCGGCGTCGTCGCCAGGTACTTCGTCAGGGCGCGCCGCTGCCAGGCGCGGAGCGTCGAGGTGGGCGCGGGGGCCGGTGTTTCGGTGTCACCTGTGAGCACTGAATTACCCGAAAGCACTGTCGCGTCCGCTCCTTCTCGACTGCGGGTCGATCTCGACCGTGAGGACTGCCGGACGAGCCTAACCCCGACCGCCGACGTTCTCCGCATCCAATGGCGCACACCACCAAAGGTGTCGCGGCGCCGACAGCGACCGACCGGGAAGTGTCCGACACGACCACCACCGGTGCGGCCCGGGACCCGGTCGTCAGGGATGCTGGACACATCATGAGCGAACCGATCGGCGACCAGCACCCTGGTGGGGGTCCCGCGGCGCCGACCGACCTACCGACGCATCACGCGGACCCGAGGCCGGACCGGCATCCGCTGCGAAAGACCTGGCAGGTGATCTCCCGGACCGCGGTCAAGGCGTGGGGGGATTCGATCTTCGGGAAGGCCGCGACGGCCGCGTTCTGGCAGACCCTGTCGCTGCCGCCGCTGCTGCTGGGGCTGCTCGGCAGCATCGGCTACGTCGGCGGCTGGTTCGGCCCGGACATCCAGCGGATCATCGAGTCGAAGATCATCACGTTCAGCCACACCGCGTTCAGCGAGAACGTCGTCGACCAGTTGATCTCCCCCACCGTGTCGGATGTGCTCGGGCGCGGTCGGCCGGAGATCATCTCGGCCGGCTTCCTGCTGTCGCTGTGGGCCGGCTCGTCGGCGATCTCCACGTTCGTCGACTCGATCGTCGAGGCGCACGGGCAGAAGGATGCCCGGCACCCGGTGTGGCAGCGGATCTTCGCCCTGCTGCTCTACGTGATGTTCCTGGTGGTGGCGGTGTTCGTGCTGCCGCTGGTGGCGCTGGGCCCGACGTTGATCGGTCAGGTGCTGCCCGAATCCTGGTACGACGTCGGGTCCAGCCTGGTCGACAGCTTCTACTACCCGGCGGTGGGCCTGCTGCTGATCGCCGGGCTGACCACGCTGTACAAGGTGGCGTTGCCGAAGACGTTGCCGTGGCATCGGCTGCTCGGCGGGTCGCTGCTCGCGGGGGTGTTCTTCATGGCCGCGAGCGTGGTGCTGCGTCGCTACCTCACCTGGGTGACGGGCACCGGGTACACCTACGGTGCGCTCGCCGCCCCGATCGCCTTCCTGCTGTTCACGTTCTTCCTCGGGTTCGCGGTGGTGCTTGGCGCCCAGTTCAACGCGACGATCCAGGAGTTTTGGCCCGCGCGCGCGACCCGGATCGAGCAGGTGCGGGAGTGGCTGGCCGCGCAGGCAGCGGCCGACGCGGGTGGGCCGGTGACGAGCCTGACCCGCCGACTGACGACCACGCCGATCCGCGCCGTCGGGACCGCCCGCGGCAAGCACGAGGAACCGGATCCCGAGGACCACCCGGATGCCTGCCCGCTGCCCCGGGAGTGACCGGCGGCGGGAGCTCGGCTCAGGGCACGACCAGGATCCGTCCGCGCGCCGCCCCTGACTCGAGCGCGCGGTGCGCGGCGGCCGCGTCCTCAAGGCGGTAGGTGGCCCCGACCCGTCCCCGGAGGCGGCCCGGCAGTAGACCGTTGACGGTCCGTGCGGCCGCGGCGAGGTCGTCGACGGACGCGTTGCTGATCGCGAAGCCACACACGGCCGCGTCGGCGGTGTACAACGGCCCGACCGGCAGCACCGGTGCGGCATCGAGGCCTGCAGCGACCACGATCCGGCCACCATGCCGGAGTAGGGGAAGCCATGCGCCAAGGTCGTACTCGCCGCTGGTGTCCCACCACACGTCGACTCCGTCCGGGGCGGCGGCCCTGATCCGGTCCACCGCGCCCTCCGTGTGCTGATCGATCACCGTCTCCGCCCCGCAGGCCCGGCACCACTCGGCGTCGCCGACCGCCGCGGTGGCCAGCACTCGGGCGCCGACCGCGGCGGCCACCTGCACCGCCGCGCTGCCGACCGCGCCGCTGGCGTGCCCGACCAGGACCGTCTCCCCCGGCTGGACCCGCGCCGTGCGCAGCAGCCCCAGGTGCGCGGTGGCCCCGGCATGCAGCACGGGCGCCGCGGCCAGCGGGTCGACCCGGTCGGGAAGCCGGTACAGCCGGTCGGCCTGCACCGACACATACTCCGAGAACGTCCCCTGCCTGCCCCCGTAGCCGAGGCTGTTGCACCAGACCCGGTCCCCGACGCGGTGCTCGGTGACGCCCGCTCCCGCCTCGACGACGGTCCCGACCAGGTCGCGGCCGATGACGAACGGCAGCGGGATCGGGGTCCGGTAGGCACCGGACCTGACGAACAGGTCGACATGGTTGACCGCGGTGGCCGTCAGTCGGACCAGCACCTCGGTACCGCCTGGCCGTGGGACCGGCAGCTGCCCGACCTCGATCCGCTCGACTCCCCCGCGGTGCCGGATGAACGCCGCGCGCATCGTCCGCGGCGCACTGCCCCGGTGGTCGGCGCCGTCGGGCGTGGGATCGGCCGCGAGCGGGCCGAGCCCTGCTGCCTCCACGTAGCGTCGCCCGAACGAGGCGACGAGGTCGGATTCACGGGCACCGCCCCAGGTGTAGGCGGGCGACCGGATCGGGGCCGCGCGGCGCACGGTGATCAGGGCCGCCTCGTTGGCCGGGTACCCGGGTCCGTTCAGCGCGAGGAGCCAGTCGTGCAGCCACTCGTACACGGGATGGCCGGGTGCGACGATCGCGGCCTCGCCAGCGAATCGGTAGCCCCGGCGTTTGAATACGTCGACGGCGTTGACCTCGACCCGCGGATCCCGGCGCAGATTGGCCATCGTGTGCGGGGAGGCGATGTCCATGAACGCCAGGTGGTCGTCGTCGTACACCCGGACCGACCCCTTCGGGGACAGGTTCGGGGCGCCGTCCGGGGACACCGTCGCGACGAACGACAGCATCGCCGACTCGACGATTCCGCGCATGTCCGCATCGATGACGCCCACCGGTCGCCTCCCGCGCCCCGCTTCGGTGGCCCGCCGGGGTTTACTCCCCCGGCCGGAGCCCGTCGTAGATCTTCTTGCAGTCGGGGCACACCGGCGATCCCGGCTTCGCGGACTTCGTCACGGGGAACACCTCACCGCAGAGCGCGACGACATGGGTGCCCATGACGGCGCTCTCGGCGATCTTGTTCTTCTTGACGTAGTGGAAGTACTTGGGGACGTCGTCATCGGTGGACTCGTCGGTCGTGGTGTCGGGACGTTCCTTGGTCACAGTGCTCACCGGTCCATGATGACGCATTCGGCGAAGGTCGGCGAGGATGCACCCGAACCCCGGTGGTGCATCTCGGCCCGCGGAGTGGGACGCTGGAGCCATGCCTTCGAGTTCGGACAACCTCCCACCCGCCGAGGGCGACGAGAGTTCGCGCAATCCGATCCTGATCACCGACGCGGCGACGTCGTTCGACGAGCAGCAGCGGGCCCGGATCCGCAAGTACACGATCATGATGGGGATCCGGATCCCGGCGCTGGTGCTGGCGGCAATCGCGTACAGCGCGTGGGGCAACGGGTGGATCAGCCTGCTGATCATCGGCGCGTCGATCCCGCTGCCGTGGATCGCGGTCCTGATGGCGAACGATCGCCCGCCGCGGCGCGCCGACGAGCCGCGCCGGTTCGACCACCGGCCGACGCCGGGCCCGGCGATCGAGTCGGCACCCCACCGCACCATCGAGGGGTGAGAGTGACTGGGAGAATGGCCGCGTGAACCGCGACCTCCTCTCCCTGTGCGGCCCGCTGCGCGAGGCCCTGCACCGCACCGACTACACCGCCGACGCCCTGCTCGATGCACTGGGGGCGGACGCGCATGCCGCGCTCAGCCGGTACGAGCCGGTGCCGGTCCGCCGCGCCACCCGGGATGCGGGCGAGCTTGGCGTACTGACTCGACTGTTCCTGCTCGGCGATGACTGCGCCGCGGCCGAGGTCGCGGCGGTGCTCGCGCCCGTCGATCTCGACCATGCGGTCGCCGCGGGGCTGCTCGAACGGGACGGCGACCTGGTCCGGGCCGCGTTGGACCTGCGGCCGATGGACCTCGGCCACGGCAACCGCTGGGTGCTCGCCGACCTGGACGGGAGCATGCGGCCACGCACGACGGCGCCGGATCACGTGCTCGGGGTCGGGCACGCGTCACTGTCGCTGCTGCGCGGCACCCCGACGGCGGCGACGGGGTCGGTGCTCGACGTCGGCACCGGCTGCGGGATCCAGGCGCTGCACGCCGCCGAGTACGCCGGTTCGGTGACGGCGACCGACATCAATGTGCGGGCCCTCGACCTGGCGGCCGCGACGTTCGCGCTCAATGGGGTCCAGGCGGAGTTGCTGCCGGGATCATGGTTCGAGCCGGTCGCCGGCCGCGCCTTCGATCGGGTGGTGGCGAATCCGCCGTTCGTGGTGGGGCGGGCCAGGGTCGAGCACACCTACCGGGATTCGGGGTTGGACCTGGACGGGGCGAGCGAGCTGATGATCTCGCGGGCGAGCGAGCACCTGAACCCGGGCGGGACCGCGGCGATGCTCGCGTCGTGGGTGCACGTGGCAGGCCAGGACTGGCGGTCCCGGGTGGCGTCGTGGCTGCCCGCGCACGGCGTGGACGCCTGGATCGTGCAGCGCGACGTCGCCGACCCGGCGCTGTACGTCGGCACCTGGATGCGGGACGCCGGGCTGGACCCGCGGGATCCGGCGACGGCCGCGCAGGCCGAGTCGTGGCTGGCGCACTTCGCGGACAGCGACGTTGAGGGGATCGGATTCGGGTTCGTGTACCTGCGGCGGACCGACGCCCCGTCGGACGTGCTTGCGGAGGATCTGCGGCACGGCTACAGCGATCCGCTGGGCGACGAGGCGCTCGGCTATCTCGATCGGGTGGCGTGGCTGCGGGAGCGGGACGTGCTCGAGGAACGCTTCGCGGTGGCACCCGCGACGGCGCTGGAGCGGGTGTACCTGCCGGGCGAGGAGGGCTGGCGGCAGGTCGTGGCGCGGGTGCATCGAGGGGACGGCCCCGCGTGGCAGCACGAGGTGGACGACCTGGCCGCGGCGCTGCTCGGCGGAATGCGCGGGGACGGGTTGGCGTTGGGCGAACTGGTGGATCTGCTCGCCGCGGCACACGACGAGCCCGCGGAACCGCTGGCGGACGCCGCCGTCGCGCTGCTGCACGGCCTGGTGCGGCACGGTCTGGTGCTCCCCGCCTGACGCACCGTTCCCGGTCGCCGTTCTTCTCAGCTACTTCTCAGGCGCGAGGCGGGAAATACGCAGGTCAGCGCCGATGTGACCGGGACCGCTCGGGAACTTTGCCTGCCGGTGGGGCGTTGAACATCGTGAGAGACCACCGATGAGGAGGCAGGTCATGACGAGCCCCACCACCCGCCGAGCGCGCCCGACCCCCGAGGATCTGGACGCCCAGTCCCCGGCCGCGGACCTGGTCCGCGTCTACCTGAACGGGATCGGACGCACCGCGTTGCTGACCGCAGCGGACGAGGTCGAGCTGGCGAAGCGGATCGAGGCGGGACTGTACGCGGCGCACGTGCTCAACACGGGCAAGCGGCTGACGGCGGCGAAGAAGCGGGACCTGGCCAGCATCGTCCGGGACGGGGAGCGGGCCCGCAGCCATCTGCTTGAGGCGAACCTGCGGCTGGTCGTCTCGCTGGCGAAGCGGTACACCGGCCGCGGCATGCCGCTGCTCGACCTGATCCAGGAGGGCAACCTCGGCCTGATCCGCGCGATGGAGAAGTTCGACTACGCGAAGGGTTTCAAGTTCTCCACGTATGCGACGTGGTGGATCCGGCAGGCCATCACCCGCGGCATGGCGGACCAGTCCCGAACCATCCGGCTGCCCGTGCACCTGGTCGAGCAGGTGAACAAGCTGGCCCGGATCAAGCGGGAACTCCATCAGCAGCTCGGCAGGGAGGCCACCGACGACGAGCTGTCGGAGGAGTCGGGCATCCCGGTCGCGAAGATTGCCGATCTGCTCGACCACAGCCGGGATCCGGTCAGCCTGGACATGCCGGTCGGCACCGATGAGGAGGCCCCGCTCGGCGACTTCATCGAGGACTCGGAGGCGACGTCCGCGGAGAACGCGGTGATCGCGGGGCTGCTGCACAGCGACGTCCGCAGCGTGCTCGGCACCCTGGACGAGCGGGAACAGCAGGTGATCCGGCTCCGCTACGGCCTGGACGACGGGCAGCCGCGGACCCTGGATCAGATCGGCAAGATCTTCGGCCTTTCCCGGGAGCGGGTCCGGCAGATCGAACGCGAGGTGATGGGCAAGCTGCGTCAGGGTGAGCGCGCCGACCGCCTGCGGGCCTACGCCAGCTGACGCTCCCCCCCCCCCGACCCGCGCCGGCCGGTCCCGACCCCCTCCCCCCTCGGGTGTCACGGACCGGTCGGCGC
>NZ_JBSGXD010000010.1:23605-38458 GCF_053609225.1 Rhodococcus sp. NPDC054953
GGGGGGGGGGGGGGGGGGGGGGAGAGGAAACCCCCCCCCCCCCCGCCCCGCTCGGCCCTCCCCCGCCCCCCCCCCCTTTGGGGTGTCACGGACCGTTCGCCGCGCCCATGACCGCCCCGCCCGCTCGGATCAGCGCAGCCTGCGGGGCCCCAGGTCGACCCTGGTGCTCGGTTCGGGACCGATCCGGACCCGGGAGTCGGTGATCTCGGCGCCGGTGGCGCTGGCCAGGACCGGTTCGCACACCAGCTCGCGGACCTCGGGGAGGTCGTCGCCGAGCGCGGAGATGCGCTGCAGCAGGTCCACCAGCGCCGCCCGATTGACTCCCGGCCCGCCCCGGTAGCCGGCCAGCAGCGGCGCCGCCTTCGGCGCGTCGATCAGTTCCCCCGCCTCCTCCTCGGTCAACGGCAGCACCCGGTAGGCCCGGTCGCCGAGCAGGTCGGAGATCACCCCGGCAAGGCCGAACGAGATCAGTGACCCGAACGACGGGTCGTCCTGCACCCCGATCGCGCAGCCGAACCCCTTTGTCGCCATCTTCTGCACGTACAGCAGCGGGTCGCCGGAGGCGGCGGCAAGGTCCCGGTAGGCGCGGCGCACCCCGTCCGGGGTGTCGAGGTCGAGCCGCACCCCACCGAGGTCGGGGCGGTGCCGCCACTGCTCGCGGGTCGCCTTCACCGCCACCGGGTAGCCGAGCTCGGCGGCCGCCGCGACGGCCTGGTCCTCGCTGGAGGCGGCGGCGAACTGCGCGATCGCGACGCCGTAGCAGGCGAGCAGTTCCGCGGCCTCGAAGTCGGTGAGCCAGCGGCCGTCGGGGCCGCTGCCCTCGACCCAGGTGTGCACGAGGTCGGCGGCGCGGGCGGCGTCGATGCCGTCGGGGCGCACCACCTGCGAGGTCGGCTTGTCCCGCCACTGCGCGTACCGCCACGCCCGGGCCAGCGCCAGCGCGGCCCGCTCGGGCCCCGGATAGGACGGGACGGATCCGCGCACCGGGTGCCCCGCGGGTCCGGGCACCGCGAGCACGTCCGGGATGCCTTCGACGGCGAGGAAGGTGGTGACGATCGGCTTGCCGCTGTCGCTGGCGGCGTCCCGCAGCGCCTTCGCGTACGGCTCCGGGTCCATCGCGACGGGCGGAACGAACACCGCGATCACCGAGTCCACCGCGGGATTCTCGATCGCGGCCCGCACCGCGCCCGCGAACTGGTCCGGGGTGGCCTGCGGCCCGAGGTCGACCGGGTCGGCCGCCTCGAGTCCCTCGGACCGGGCGGCGTCGACGGCGAGCAACCCGAGTGCCGACGAGTTGCCGACCACCGCCAGCCGCGGCCCCGAGGGCAGCGGCTGGTAGCCGAACAACACGGCGCAGTCGAAGAGTTGGGCGATCGATCCGACCTGGACCACGCCTGCCTGTGCGAACAGGTCGGAGACGATGGAGTCGTCGATCTCGACGGAGGTCGCCTTGAGCGCGGTCGGGACGGCGTGCCGCCCGGACTTGACCGCGACGACCGGCTTGTTGCGGGCCACCCGCCGCGCGATGCGGGAGAACTTGCGCGGGTTGCCGAACGACTCCAGGTACAGCAGCACCACCTCGGTGTCGGGGTCGCTGTCCCAGTACTGCAGCAGGTCGTTGCCGGAGACGTCGGCGCGGTTGCCCGCCGAGACGAATGTCGACAGCCCGAGTTTCCTGCGTGCGGCCTCGTCGAGGATCGCGATGCCGAGGGCGCCGGACTGGCAGAAGAAGCCGACCTTCCCGCCGTGCGGAAGGACCGGGGCCAGGGTCGCGTTCAACTGGACCGCGGTGTGGGTGTTCGCGACGCCGAGCGCGTTCGGGCCGACCAGGCGCATGCCGTGGGCGCGGGCCGCGTGCACGAGTCGGCGTTCGGAGTCGTAGCCGTCCGAACCGGTCTCGCTGAACCCGGAGGAGACGACGACCAGCGCCTTGACGCCCTTGGCGAGGCAGTCGTCGAGGACCGCGTCGATCGCCTCGGCGGGCACCGCGACGACCGCGAGGTCCACGTCGTCGGGGATGTCGCGGACCGAGGGATAGGCCCGGACCCCGCGCACCGACCGGTGTTCGGCGTTGACCGGGTACACCGGACCGGCGAAGCCGGCCTCGAGGAGGTTGCGGAGCACCGCATTGCCCACCTTGGCGTCGTCGGTGGACGCACCGATCACCGCAACCGACTGGGGGCTGAGCAGGTTGCGGACGCTGCGCGCCTCGGCGGCGCGTTCGCGGGCGTTGCGCACCGTCAGCAGCGCCTCGGTGGGGTCGATGGCGAACTCGAGGCGCAGCACCCCGCCCTCGAAGCTGCGGCTGACCTGGTACCCGGCCTCCCGGAACACGCTGACCATGTTGCGGTTCTCGGCGAGCACCTCGGCAACGAACATCGTCAGGTGGTTCTCGGCGGCCGCGCCAGCGAGGTGCTCGAGCAGGATCGGGCCGAGGCCGCGGCCCTGGTGTTCGTCGGCGACGACGAATGCGACCTCGGCGGAGAGTCCGTCGCCGACGTCGAGCAGGCGCTCGTACCGCCCGACCGCGATGATGTCGTCGCCGAGGATCGCGACGAACGCGACCCGGTTGTGGTGGTCGACGGTGGTGAAGCGCACGAGGTCGCGCTGGGACATCGTCGGGTAGGGCCCGAAGTAGCGCAGGTACCGGGTCCGTTCGGACAGCTTGGCGTGGAACGCGATGAGCCGGTCGGCGTCGGCGGGGGTGATCGGCCGCAGGTGCACGGCGCCGCCGTCGGTCGCGAGCACATCCGCGATCCAGTGCGCGGGGAACGCCGGGCGCTGGGTCCGGTCGGGAAGGGGCTGGTCAGTCACGAGGGTCCTCCGGGTCCAGGCCGAGCAGCGGGAAACTCGCCCTGCGGGTGGCGATGATCGCGGCGTCGACCCGGACCAGCGCCCGGTCGACGGTGTCGTTGCCGGTCTCGGGTGTCCCGCCCGGCCCGTCCCACGACAGGTGGCCCGCGTCGCCGCCGTCGCTCATCGTGGTCGGCACCTCGACGGACGGGGCAAGCGCGGCGACCCGGTCCCGCCACGGCCCCGGCACGGCGGTCGCCGGGTCGAGGTCGCGGCCGAGCGCGGTGGCGATCAGGTGGGTCCAGGCGCGGGGCACGACCCGCACCAGCCCGTAGCCGCCGCCGCCGACCGCGATCCAGCGTCCGTCCGCGTACCGGTCGGCCAGGTCGCGCATGGCGCGGAACGCGGCGCGCTGCCCGTCGACGGTGAGCGAGAGGTCCGCGAGCGGGTCCTCACGATGGTTGTCGACGCCGCACTGGCTGATCACGATCTGCGGCTGGAACGCGGCGACGACGCCGGGAACCACGGCGTGGAATGCCCTCAGCCACACCGCATCCACCGTCCCGGGCAGGACCGGAATGTTGACCGAGGTGCCCTCCCCCGCACCGGAGCCGACCTCGCTGGACCAGCCGGTGTTGGGCCACAGGGTGGCCGGGTGCTGGTGAATGGACACCGTCAGCACCCGCGGATCACCGAGAAACGCGTGCTGCACGCCGTCGCCGTGGTGGGCATCGACATCGAGGTACGCGATCCGGTCGAATCCGTTGTCCAGCAACCAGGAGATGGCGATCGCCGCGTCGTTGTACACGCAGAAGCCGGAGGCCCAGTCCGCCATCGCGTGGTGCATCCCGCCACCGATGCTCACCGCGCGCCGGGTTCGCCCGGCCGCGACCTCGCGGGCCGCGGCGAGGGTGCCGCCCGCGAGGATCGCGCTGGCCTCGTGCATGTGCGGGAAGATCGGGTTGTCCTCGCTGCCCAGCCCGTGCGGCGCTGCCTCCCCGTCGGCGCGGGCGTCGGCGAGCCCCTGCACCGGTCCCGCGCCCGCCGCCTTCACCGCCGCGATGTAACCGGGGGTGTGGATCCGCAGGAGGTCCGCGTCGGTCGCGGGGTGGGGTGCGACGATCTCGGCACCCTCGATCAGGCCAAGCCCGCGCGCGAGTGACATCGTCAGGTCCAGCCGCGTCGGGTTCATCGGATGGTCCGCGCTCCACCGATAGTCGAGATAGTCGGGGCTCCACACGACGACGCCGTCGGCACCGGTGCCCGTCAGGGGGGAAGGGGGCGAGTCGGCCATGCCGTCACGCTACTGTCGCCGGGCGGGAAGGCGCGAGCGGCGCACGGCGTTGTACGGCAGGTGCAGCGTGTGGTGTCAGTCGCAGCCGCGGCGCGTGAGGCACTGATTCGTCGGATCACCCCGGTAGAATTGCCGGGAACGAAGGGGCGTGAGCGTGAAGGATCTGGTCGACACAACGGAGATGTACCTCCGGACGATCTACGACCTTGAAGAGGAAGGCGTCGTGCCGTTGCGGGCACGCATCGCCGAGCGGCTTGAGCAGAGCGGGCCGACGGTCAGCCAGACGGTGGCGCGGATGGAGCGCGACGGGCTGCTGCTGGTTGCCGGCGACCGGCACCTGGAGCTGACCGAGAAGGGCCGTGATCTCGCGATCGCGGTGATGCGCAAGCATCGTCTCGCGGAACGGTTGCTGGTCGACGTGATCGGACTCGAGTGGGATCAGGTGCACGCCGAGGCGTGCCGCTGGGAGCACGTGATGAGCGAGGAGGTCGAGCGCAGGCTGGTGAAGGTGCTCAACAACCCGACCACGTCGCCGTACGGCAACCCGATCCCGGGTCTCGCTCAGCTCGGCCTCGACGCCGAGGTGGGTGCCGAGTCGTTGATCCGGTTGACCGAGGTTCCCACCGGGCAGCCCACCGCGGTGGTGGTCCGCAGGCTCGCCGAGCACGTGCAGTCGGACCCCGAGATCATCTCGCAGCTGCGCGATGCCGGTGTGGTGCCGAACGCCCGGGTGACGGTCGAGACCCATCCGGACTCGGTGACGATCACCGTTCCCGGACACGAGGGTGTCGACCTGCCCGCGGAGATGGCGCACGCCGTCCAGGTCAAGCAGGTCTGATCGCGTGCGACTTCTGGTCACCGGCGGTGCCGGTTACGTGGGCAGTGTGTGCGCAACGGTGTTGCTCGAACGCGGTCACGACGTGGTGGTGATCGACGACCTGTCGACCGGCAACGCGGATGCGGTGCCCGCTGGCGCGGTGTTCGTCGAGGGCGACGTCGCCGCGGTGGCGGGCCGGGTCCTCGGCGAGGGCCCGGGTTTCGACGGGGTCCTGCACTTCGCGGCGCAGTCGCTGGTCGGTGAGTCGGTGCTCGAGCCGGCGAAGTACTGGCAGGGCAACGTCGTGACCACCCTCGCGCTGCTGGAGGCGATGCGCACGTCCGGCACTCCGCGGCTGGTGTTCTCGTCGACGGCCGCCACGTACGGCGAACCCGATCGCACGCCCATCACCGAGGACGATCCGACGCGGCCGACCAACCCGTACGGGGCAACGAAGCTGGCGATCGACCATGCCATCACCTCGTACGCCGCCGCGTACGGTCTGGCGGCGACCAGCCTGCGCTACTTCAATGTCGCGGGCGCCTACCGCGGCGCTGGCGAGAACCGCGTCGTGGAAACGCATCTCATCCCGCTGGTGCTCCAGGTCGCGCTCGGGCAGCGAGACAAGATCTCGGTGTTCGGCACCGACTGGCCGACGCCGGACGGCACCGCGGTCCGGGACTACATCCACGTTCTCGACCTTGCCGAAGCGCACCTGCTGGCCCTCGACAACGCCGTCGCCGGAACGCATTCGGTCTACAACCTCGGTAGCGGTGCGGGTTTCAGTGTTCGCGAAGTGATTTCGGCATGCCGCCGGGTGACCGGGCTGCCGATCTCCGCGGAGGACGCGCCGCGACGCGCGGGCGACCCCGCGGTCCTCGTCGCGTCGAGCGAGAAGGCGATCGCCGACCTCGGCTGGCGGCCGAAGCACACCGATCTCGACGAGATCGTCTCGGACGCCTGGACGTACCTGCAGGATCTCGGGGACCGCTCGCACGCCGCCCAGCGCGGGTAGCCACCGAAGGCGGGCATTCGCCGACGCCGCTGCGGCACGGCATGCGATGCTGCACAGCATTCCCGTAGCCGGGCGTCGGCCCCGCCTACCCGCGTGCCAGCAAAGGACCGTGTCCGTGGCGAAATCCACTCGTGCGCTCGGGGGATCGACGGTGCGTGCACTGTTGATCCCCCTTGCGGCACTGCTTCTCCTCACCGCTCCCCCCGCCGCGGCGGCCCCCGGTTCCACCGCGCCGGACCTTGGCAGCGCGTCGGGATCGGTCGCGCCCGGCGATCTGGCGAGCGCGGACAACCCCGACTGGATGAGTCTGCTGCCCGACGACGTCGGGCTGTCCGAACTGTCCCTGCCCGGCACGCACGACACGATGGCGCACCGCGGGTCGATCTTCGCGCAGACGCAAGACGCCGACCTCCCGACCCAGTTGCGGGCGGGGGTCCGGGTCCTCGATGTCCGGACCCGGCACTTCCGGGACGCCTTCCCGATCCACCACGGCATCGAGTACCTCGACAGCACCTTCACCGACGTCGTCGTTCAGGTCACCGACTTCCTCCGCAGCCATCCGACCGAGGCGGTGGTCATGCGTCTCAAGGAGGAGTACACGGCCGCCGAGAACACCCGCACCTATGAGGACACCCTGCAGTGGTACATCGACGCCGACCCCGCAACCCGGGACCGGTTGCAGCAGCACCTGTGGCGGCCACCCGCGGGCGGGGGCGACTCCATCCCGACCCTCGGTGCGGCCCGCGGGAAGGTGGTGCTGCTCCAGAACTTCGCGGCGGCGGCGACGTACGGTCCGCGGTGGGGCGGTGACGCGATGGACATCCAGGACAGCTACGAGCTCACCGGCCTCGACGACCTCGACCGCAAGTGGGACCTGATCCGCACCCAGTTCGACCGGGCCGCGGCCGGTCCCGGCGAGACGTTCTTCGTGAATCACCTCAGCGCCACCGGCGTTCCCGCCGCGCTGGTGACGGGCACCGTGCCGGTGACCGTCGCGCGCGGGGTGCCCGGCGTGACCGGGATCCTCGACCGCACCGAGGACCACCTCGCCGAGCACCCGACCGGACGCACGGGCGTCGTGATGGCAGACTTCCCGACCGCCGACCTGGTCGACGCGCTGGTCGACCGCAACTTCCGCTGACCGCACCCGGTCACGCGCGCTCCCGTTCGACCGGGGGCAGGGCGACGCCGAGGTCCGCGGCGGCCCGGTGTCCGGTTCCGGCAAGGTCGGCGATCTTGCCGGGGCGGATGCCGGTGGCGAGCGCGTGATCGAGGAGCCCCGCCAGTCGATGGTCGGGGTTCGCGGCGAGCGCCGCGGCCAACGCGACCCCGGCCAGCGGGCCGTTGCCGCGGACGTAGCTGCTGAACCCGAGCAGTGCCGCTGGCTCGGCCCGTGCGGGTCCGGGCAGGGCCCGCGCCAACACGATCCAGGTCTGGTCGGCGGCATCGGCCTCCGCGGTGACCGCCAACCCCAGCAGCGAGTCGCGGACGGCGGGGCGCTCCAGCACGACCGAGAGCGCGACGATCTCGTCGTCGGTGAGATACCCGGTCGACGCGACGGTGGCGATCCGGGTGAGCGCGAACTCGAGCGCCGCCCGGTCGCGTCGCGGGACGGCCCGGGAGGCGGGGTGGCGGGCGACGGCGAGCAGTCGCGCCATCCGCAGCCGGTCCCGCCGGGGCAGCGGATGCAGGATCCGCGCCAGCTCGGCCCGCGACGCGAGGATCGGGCGCCCCCGCAGCACCTGCTCGGCGGCCACCGTCGACGCGGTCGGATCGGGCAGTCGCCCGCACCGCGGATCGCCGAGGATCCCCCACCACGGTCGCCCCGCCTCGATCGAGGGCGTCGCGTGCACCGCGGTCAGCATCACCCCGGCCGCGATGAGCGCGGCCGCCGCACCGTCGACGAGGCCGGCGACGGCCGGGCCGAGCGTCCCGGGTTCGCGGTCGTCGACGACGACGGCGACCGCCATGCTCGCGTCGGACCGCGCGCACACCCGTGCGATCAGTTCGAGTCCGGCGCGGTCACCGGCGGTGACGTCCCCGGCCGGAAGGTCCTGCCGCATCACGGTCTGCACCGCCGTCGGGGTACCGCCGAGGCTGATCACCACGATGGACCGGTGCGGCCGGAAGCCGAGCATCGCGGGGATCGCGGCGATCAGGTCGCCGGGTTCGCTGATCCGCAGCCGCGGTTCGTCGTCGGGTGCGGGATTCGGTTGCCTGCGTGTCATGCCTGCACGGTCCCCGACCGGGGCGACCACCACCGGGCCACGGACGTCGAATCCGCCTGCCCTGTGGACGAATTCCCGCGTCTTCCACAGCTGATGCCGCCGGGGTTTACTTTGCCGCCGCGGTGACCTTCTGGACGGTCTCGGTGAACAGCTGGTCCAGCGTCACCGAGTCGGGTGTGCCTGCGCCGAAGGACATGTGTGTCGCGGAGATGCGCACGTCGTCGACCTGGGCGAACAGCTTGAGCATCGACTGGGTGACGGTGCGGTCGGGGGTGCCGGAGGTAACCGTCTGCCGCAGCGCCAGCGTGTCGTCCGCGTTGAGCGGGGGCGCGGGCAGCACCGTGGTGGCGACCGTCGCCGTCGCGCCGCTCTTCGTCGTGGTCAGCTCCAGGCATTGGTCGATCTCGTTCGCCCGCACCGACAGCGGGGTGTCGACCCGGGTCAGTTCCACGGAGACGGTCGCCCGCGCGTCGTTGTCGGTGCCCACGATCAGGGCGGTGGCGTCCGGACCGAAGTTCTGCGGCGGGGGCTTGCACCCGGCCGGGTCAACCTTGGCGCCCGCCGGAATCCCGTCCAGGTCGGCGGCGGCCTGCTCCACCGCCTGCTCCGGCAGCACCAGGGCCTGGTAGGGCGCCGGGAAGTCGTCCGGGGCGGGCAGCATCGACGCCAGCGGCGCCTCGACCCGGTCCGCGGTGCCCGCCGCGGGAGTTGCCGCTCCCCCGACCGGTTCGGCGACACCCGAGACGTGCGAGGAGCATCCGGCGACCACCAGGGTGGCGGCGGCCGCTCCGGCCATCAGCATTCGGCGAGTCAACGACGGTCCTCTCGGGTTGCGGGCGGATGCGTCAACTCTGCCAGGTCGGGACCGCGGGGACGACCCGAGCGCGGCGCGGCGCGTCCCCGCACCGGCGACACGGGAATGATGTGTCCGCGCGTCACGTTGACTGATGCAATCGGGCGTGGGACCGGGGTGATCGCCCCGGCCGGCCGGTGAGGGACACTGGTCGGCAACGTAAACGCGAAGGGGTTTGACGATGGACGAGCAGTCGGGCATGTACGAGCTGGAGTTCCCGGCCCCGGTGGTGTCCGCGCACGACGGCAGCGGCCCGGTGCTGGTGCACGGCCTGGAGGGCTACTCCGACGCAGGTCATGCCGTGAAGCTCGCGACGACGCACCTGCGGGAGAGCCTGGAAACCGAACTGGTCGCGTCGTTCGCGGTGGACGAGCTGATCGACTACCGGTCCCGGCGACCCACGATGACGTTCACGGCGAATCACTTCACCGACTACGACGCCCCCGAGCTCAACCTGTACGCGGTCCGGGACACCGAGGGCACCCCGTTTCTGCTGCTGTCCGGGTTGGAACCGGACCTGAAGTGGAATCGGTTCACCACCGCCGTCCGGCTGCTCGCCGAGCAGCTCGGCGTCCGCCGCACGATCGGGCTCAACGCGATCCCGATGGCGGTGCCGCACACCCGGCCGATGGGAGTGACCGCGCACTCGGCGAACCCGGATCTGGTCGGCGAGAACGAGGGCTGGCCCGGCGATCTGCGCATCCCGGGCAGCGCGTCCTCGCTGTTGGAGCTGCGGATGTCCCAGCACGGGCACGAGTCGATGGGCTACTCCGTGCACGTGCCGCACTACCTGGCACAGGCCGACTACCCGGCGGCGGCGGAGACGCTGCTCGAACGCGTCGGCGAGGCGGGCGGGCTGGTGCTGCCGCTGGCCGCGCTCGGCGAGGCAGCGGCCCGCGTCCGGGAACAGGTCGACGCCCAGGTGAACGGGAACGAGGAGGTCGAGTCGGTGGTGCGGGCGCTCGAGCGCCAGTACGACAGCTATGTGACCGCGCAGGAACAGCAGTCGAGCCTGCTGGCGACGGAGAGTGAGCTGCCGAGTGGGGACGAGCTTGGCGCCGAGTTTGAGCGCTTCCTCGCCGAGCTCGACGCCGACGGTGACGCCCCCGACCAGGGCGGCGAGCCCGGCGAGCGCAACATGTGAATCCGTTTTACAGTTATCCGGCGCGCACAGGAGTTCATCTATACGATCGTCCAGATCATCGACTGGGTAGGTCGGCCAACGAAATACCGGCCGACGGACGACAGGAGCGAGACATGGGCGGAGACCGCACCCGCGCACTGCGCACGGTTCCGGACACCGAACCGCGGCTGTCGTTCCGGACCGTGCACGGGTATCGACGCGCGTTCCGGATCGCGGGCAGCGGACCTGCCCTGCTCCTCATTCACGGGATCGGCGACAACTCCGCGACGTGGAACGAGGTCATCCCGCACCTGGCGAAGAACTTCACGGTGATCGCGCCGGATCTGCTCGGGCACGGCCGCTCCGACAAGCCCCGTGCCGACTACTCCATCGCGGCATACGCGAACGGCATCCGGGACCTGCAGACCGTCCTCGGATTTGACCGAGCAACGGTGGTCGGGCATTCCCTCGGCGGCGGGGTGGCGCTGCAGTTCGCGTACCAATTCCCGCAGATGGTCGAGCGTCTGGTCGTCGTCGCCCCCGGCGGTGTCACCAAGGACGTCAACCCGGCGCTGCGGTTCGCGTCGCTGCCGATCGCGAACGAGGCGATGCGCCTGCTTCAGGTCCCCGGTGCGCTCACCCTGATCGGGGCGCTCGGGCAGATCGCCGACCAGCTCTACCGCGGCCCGTTCCGCAGCGTCGCCCTCTTCCACGACGCCCCCGACCTGGTGCGGGTGCTGCGTTCCCTGCCCGATCCCACCGCGAGGGACGCCTTCCTGCGGACCCTGCGCGCCGTCGTGGACTGGCGCGGGCAGGTGGTGACGATGCTGGACCGGTGCTACCTGACCGCGGACCTCCCGGTGCAGATCATCTGGGGTGACCGGGACGCCGTCATCCCCGTGAGCCACGCGCACCTCGCGCACGCCGCGCTGCCGCACTCGCGGTTGGAGATCTTCCCCGACAGCGGCCACTTCCCGTTCCACGACGACCCGATCCGCTTCCTGCAGGTGGTGGAGGACTTCGTCGCAACAACCCGTCCGCTGGAGTTCGACCGCGACCGATGGCGGCAGACGCTCCTCGACGGCGTCGGCGAATCGAGCATCGCCGGGTCCAGCGCGGCCAGGGAGGCGGTCCTCGACGCGATGGGGGCGGACGAGCGCAGCGCGACCTGACCGGTCCCTACGCGGAAGGGAGCGACCATGCTGTCCTGGATCGGACTCGCGCTCGCCTGGGTCGGAGCGCTGGGCATCCTCGGGATCGGCATCGCCTATCTCGCCAAGAACGCGGGCAACGCCGCCGGATTCGGCCTTCCCACCAGCCTCGCACCCGAGGCCCGCGGCTGGTGGCAGGTGAAGGGCATTCGGGACGCCACCACCGGAATCCTGGGGATCGTCTTCATTCTCGCCGCCCGCGACCAGCTTGCACTCCTACTCCTGGTGCTGGCCCTGATCCCGCTCGGGGACATGGTCATCGTGCTCGCCAACGGGGGAAACCGGAAGTCCGCGTACGGAATCCACGGGGCAACCGCGGTCGCGATGCTGGTTGCCGCCGGACTGCTCACCGTCTGACCCCTCAAGCGAGGAACGAGGCGAGCGTCGAGTACGCAGCCAGGGCCCCTCCGGCGACCGATAGCCTGTACCGGTGCTCCTTTCCGATCTGATCCCCGACTCCCCCGACGCCGACTCGCTCTTCGATGCCTTCGCGGGGTGGGCGTCCGGGCGCGGGCTGACGCTCTACCCGGCGCAGGAGGAGTCGCTGATCGAGATCGTGTCCGGCGCGAACGTCATCCTGTCCACCCCGACCGGGTCCGGGAAGTCGATGGTCGCGATCGGAGCGCACTTCGCGGCCCTCGCGGACGGCCGCCGCACCTTCTACACCGCGCCGATCAAGGCCCTGGTCAGTGAGAAGTTCTTCGCGTTGTGCGAGGTGTTCGGCGCCGAGAACGTCGGCATGATGACCGGCGACGCGTCGGTGAACTCGCAGGCACCGATCGTGTGCGCGACCGCGGAGATCGTCGCGAACCTGGCGTTGCGGCAGGGCGCCGACTCGGACATCGGCCAGGTGGTGATGGACGAGTTCCACTACTACTCGGAGCCGGACCGCGGCTGGGCATGGCAGGTTCCGCTGATCGAACTGCCGAACGCGCAGTTCCTGCTGATGTCCGCGACCCTCGGCGATGTTTCCTTCTTCCGTGACGACCTGACCCGCCGCACCGGGCGGCCGACGACCGTGGTCGGGGGCACGCAGCGGCCGGTGCCGCTGACGTTCTCGTACGCGAAGTCGCCGATCGGCGAGACCATCGAGGAACTCGTCACCACCCACCAAGCGCCGGTGTACGTGGTGCATTTCACCCAGGCCGCCGCGCTGGAACGCGCGCAGGCGTTGACGAGCGTCAACATGTGCTCGAAGGAGGAGAAGGCCGCGATCGCCGAGGCGATTGGCGCGTTCCGGTTCACCACCGGTTTCGGCAGGACGCTGTCGCGGCTGGTGCGGCACGGCATCGGCGTCCATCACGCGGGCATGCTGCCGAAGTACCGGCGCCTGGTCGAACGGCTCGCGCAGGACGGACTGCTCAAGGTCATCTGCGGCACCGACACCCTCGGCGTGGGCATCAACGTCCCGATCCGCACCGTGCTGATGACCGGACTCACGAAGTACGACGGCACCCGCACCCGACACCTGCGGGCCCGCGAGTTCCACCAGATCGCCGGGCGCGCAGGCCGGGCCGGGTTCGACACGATGGGCACCGTGGTGGTGCAGGCACCCGAGCACGAGATCGAGAACCACCGCCTGGTCCTCAAGGCGGGCGACGATCCGAAGAAGCTCAAGAAGATTCAGCGCAAGAAGCCGCCGGAGGGGTTTGTGTCGTGGGGTGAACCGACGTTCGAGCGGCTCGTCGCGGCTGCCCCCGAACAGCTCGTCTCCCGGTTCCGGGTGTCGAATTCGATGCTGCTCAACGTGATCGCCCGGCCCGGCAACTGCTTCACCGCGATGCGGCATCTGCTCGAGGACAGTCACGAGGCGCGGCCGAAGCAGTTGGGGCACATTCGGCGGGCCATCGCCCTGTACCGGGGGCTGCTGCAGGCCGGGATCGTCGAGCAGCTCGACACGCCGGACGAGAACGGCTCGTGGGCCCGCCTGACCGTCGACCTGCAGCGGGACTTCGCCCTGAACCAGCCGCTGTCCCCGTTCGCGCTGGCCGCGATCGACCTGCTCGACTCCGGCGCGGTCACCTATGCGTTGGACGTGGTGTCGGTGATCGAATCGACGCTCGACGATCCGCGGCAGATCCTGATGGCGCAGCAGCATTCCGCCCGCGGCGAGGCCGTGCAGCAGATGAAGGCCGACGGCATCGAGTACGAGGAGCGGATGGAGCTCCTCGAGGACGTCACCTGGCCGAAGCCGCTCGAGGAACTGCTCTACCCCGCCTTCGAGACCTACCGCGGCGGGCATCCGTGGGTGTCGGAGTTCGCGCTGTCCCCGAAGTCAGTGGTGCGGGACATGATCGAGAAGGCGATGACGTTCGCGGACCTGGTCGGCCACTACGGGCTGGCCCGGTCCGAGGGGCTGGTGCTCCGGTACCTCGCCGACGCCTACCGCGCGCTGCGGCAGACGGTGCCGGAGTCGGCGCGCACCGAGGAGTTCGACGACCTCGTCGAGTGGCTCGGCGAGCTGATCCGGCAGGTGGACTCGTCGCTGCTCGACGAGTGGGAGCAGCTGACGAACCCGGGCGTCGAATCCGACGACCAGCAGGTCGCGTTCGGCGCCGACATCCCGCGCCCGGTCACGGCGAATGTCCGCGCGTTCACCGTGATGGTCCGCAACGCGATGTTCAAACGGATCGAACTGGCGTCGCGCCGCCGGTGGGAGGTGTTGGCGGAGTTGGGTGACGGGCTCGACGCCGACGACTGGGCCGACCTGATGGAGCTGTACTTCGACGAGTACGCCGAGATCGGCACCGGCCCCGACGCCCGCGGCCCGCAGCTGTTCACCGTCACCCGCGAGGCGGACCTGTGGCGGGTGCGTCAGACCATCGCCGACCCGAACGGCGACCACGGCTGGGCGCTGCTCGCCGAGGTGAACCTCGCCGAGTCCGACGCCGCAGGCGAGGTGGTGTTCGACGAGTTCGAGGTGGTCGAGGGGTAGCAGGCGAGCGGCGCGACCGCGTCAGTTCGGCCCGTAACTGTCCTGCCTGGGCCCGTAGCTGTCCTGCTTCGGGCCGTAGTCGCTGCGGTCCGGTCCGTAGCTGTCCTGCTTCGGGCCGTAGTCGCTGCGATCGGGTCCGATCTGATTGGTGGTCGGCGCGGGCGGCGGAACCTCGGTGGTCTCCGGGACCGGCTCCGGGGCTGGCGCCTCCGAGACCGCGGCGACGGCGGGCTGCGGTGGCTCCCACTGCTCCGCGGTCGGTTCCGGTTCGGCCTGTTGCGTCGGCGCCGCCGCCGGTTCCGGGGTCGGACCGATCCCGGCCAGGCCCCCGGCGATCACCAGATCCGCGACGAAGTCGGCGGGGGTTCCGGTGCCCTGCACGACGGCGGAGTCGCCTGCCTCGAGATCGGTGACGGCGTCGCCGCGCAGCGTCACCACGCGGGTGCCCGGCGTGGTCCGGACGTTGACCCGGGTGCCGTCGGCGGTCCGCAGCACGAACGACGTCCCGCTGACGGTGTCGAGCGTGCCGGACGACGCGAGGAACTGCCCCGGACCTGGCACCGGCGCGGGAGTCGTCGTCGGAG
>NZ_JBSGXD010000010.1:38468-137357 GCF_053609225.1 Rhodococcus sp. NPDC054953
CGTCGGAGCGGCCGCCGCGGCGGCGGGCGCGGGCGCGGATCCCGACCCGCCGGACCCGACGAGGTAGCCGGCGAACGCACCGACGACCAGCGCGGCCACCGAGGCGCCAGCGAGCACCGCCGCGCGCCGCCGTGACCCGCTGCCCGGTTCCGGCGCCGCGGTCGCCGACGCAGCCGGGGCCGGGGCAGCCGGGATCGGGGCAGCCTGCGCCTGGGTGGTCGGCAGGTCACTCGTCGGCACGTAGTTGGTCGGCACGTCGCTCGTCGGCGCGTAGCTGGTCGGCACGTCGCTCGTCGGCACATGGCTCGTCGGCATCTGGCTCGTCGGCACCGGCTGCGCGGCATCCACGCGCGGAATCACCTCGGTTGGATCCGAACTCATGTCATGCGGGTTCGACACGGGTGGAGCTCCTCATCACTGGTGACGGTCTCACTTCGGACGTGACCGGGTGCTCCCGGGCACGGACGGCTACATCGGCCCCCTGCCGGGGCGTGTTACTCGCCGAAAGGTCAGTCCTGCGGGTGCAGGATCGGCTTCGCGCGCCGCTGCTGACGGTTCGACGCCTCCCGCTGCGCCGCCTGCTGCTCGCGAATCCGCTTGTCCTCCTTGCGGACCTCGACGAGGTTGGCGCGCTCGGCGACCAGCCAGTCCGGCTGGTCGGCCAGCAGCGCGTCGATCTGCTCGGTGGTCAACGCCTCGGCGACGCCGCCGCGCGTGAGTCCGGCGATCGTGACACCGAGCTTCGCGGCGACGACATTCTTCGGGTGCGGGCCGTCGGCACGCAGGTCCTGCAGCCACTGCGGCGGGTTCGCCCGCAGGTCTGCGAGCTCCTCGCGGGAGACGACGCCGTCACGGAACTCGGCGGGGGTCGCCTCGAGGTACACGTCCAGCTTCTTCGCGGCTGTCGCCGGCTTCATCGTCTGGGGTGTCTTCTGCGCACTCATGGGTCAAGGGTATCGACCGGTAATCTGGCGGAATGACCGAGCCCGCCCCCTCCGCCCCGTTCCGGCTCGCGTACGTGCCCGGCGTCACCCCCGCCAAGTGGGTGCGGATCTGGGGCGAACGCATGCCGGACGTCCGCCTCGAACTGGTCGCGGCGACCGAGTCCGCCGCCCCGACGCTGCTCCGGGACGGTGGCGCGGACGCGGCCCTGGTGCGGTTGCCGATCGACAGCGGCGAGCTCAGCGTGATCGCGCTGTACGAGGAGACACCGGTCGTGGTGGTGCCGAAGGACCACGTGGTCACCGCCGCCGACGCGGTGTCGACCGCGGACCTGACCGATGAGATCGTGCTGCATCCGCTCGACGACATGCTCGAGTGGGCGGTGCGGCCGGGGACGGCGGCCGGGCACCGTCCCGACACCATCGCCGATGCGGTCGAACTGGTCGCGGCCGGTGTCGGCGTGCTGGTGGTGCCGCAGTCCCTGGCGCGGCTGCACCATCGCAAGGATCTGACGTACCGGACGGTCACCGACGCGCCGGTCTCCCCCGTCGCGCTGGCCTGGCCCGCCGCCCGGACGACGGACCTGGTCGAGGAGTTCGTCGGCATCGTCCGCGGCCGCAGCGTCAACAGCTCGCGTGGCCGCGGCGCACCCGAGCCGGCACCGAAGCGCACCGCGTCGCAGAAGTCCGCGGCCAAGCAGGCCGCCCGGGTCGCGGCGGGCAAAGTCCCGCCGCAGAAGCCGAAGCCGAAGCAGAAGCCGAAGCGCGGCAGGCGCTGACGCGCCCGTGAGTCCTTCTGGCCCACACCGGGACCGAAAAGACTCACGGGCGCCGCAGGCGCCTACACGGACAGGATCATCGCGATGCCCTGGCCGCCGCCGCCGCAGAGGGCCGCGGCGCCGACACCGCCCCCGGCGGCCTTGAGCGAATGCGCCAGCGACAGCGCGATCCGGGCACCGGACATGCCGACCGGGTGCCCGACCGCGATCGCGCCGCCGTGGATGTTCACCTTGTCGGCGTCGACACCGAGCTGACGGATCGACGCGATCGACACACCGGCGAACGCCTCGTTGATCTCCAGCAGGTCGAGGTCCGCGACCGTGGTCTCGCCGTCCCGCTTGAGCGCGGCCTCGATCGCGTTCGCCGGCTGGTGCAGCAGCGAGGTGTCCGGTCCTGCGACCAGTGCGTGCGCCCGGATCTCGGCGAGCCATTCGATGCCGCGGGCCTCGGCGACGTCCTTGCGCATGACCACGACGGCGGCGGCGCCGTCGGACAGCTGCGACGACGCGCCCGCGGTGATGGTGCCGTCCTTCGCGAACGCCGGGCGCAGCTTGCCGAGGGACTCGACGGTGGTCGCCTCGCGGATGCCCTCGTCGGCGGACACGGTGACGGTGCCCTTGCGGGAGGCGATCTCCACCGGCGCAATCTCGGCGGCGAACGCGCCGGAGGCGGTGGCCTCGGCGGCGAGGCGGTGTGAGCGGGCCGCGAACTCGTCCTGCTCGGCGCGGGTGATGTTCTCCGACGCCTGGTAGCTCTCGGTGGAGGCGCCCATCGAGACCCCGTCGAACGCGCACACGAGCGCGTCGCGGTCGAGGGCGTCCTCAAAGCCGGTGGAACCGTACTTCAGGCCCTGACGGGCGCCGCGCACCAGGTAGGGGGCGTTGGTCATCGATTCCATGCCGCCGGCGACGACGACGTCCGCGGCGCCGGTCGCGATCAGCCGGTCGGCCTGCATGATGGCCTCAAGCCCGGACAGGCACAGGTTGTTCACGGTGGTGGCGGGCACGGTCATCGGCAGGCCCGCGGCGACCGCCGCCTGCCGCGCCGGGTTGGGGCCGACACCGGCCTGCACGACGGTGCCCATGACCACGGCGTCGACGCCGTCGGTTCCGACGCCCGCACGCTCGATCGCGGCGGCGATCGCTCGGCCGCCGAGGTCCGCCGCCGTCAGCGACGCCAACGCGCCGGACAGCTTGCCGATCGGGGTCCGCGCCCCCGCAACGATGACACTGGTGCTCACGCCTGTTCTCTCCTTCGTCGCTCCCTCGAAGCCGTCGCCGACCCGAGCGCCGCACGTCACGCGCGTGCTTCGTCCATCCTTCCATCCGCGTCGCACCCGCGGGCGCCTGCCACCGCCCGTCGATCACGGTCCGCGGCGGGGGCGCCGTCAGAAGCGGATCCCGGCGGGCGCGATCGAGGTGATCAGGTCCGCGAGCCGCTCGTATGCCTCGACCCGACTGCTCGACGCCCGGAACACCAGGCCGACGGTGCGGCCGGGGGCGGGGGCGGCGAATCGCGCGGTCGCGAGGCCGCCGCGGGCGGCCTCGACCGCCACCGCCGACGCGGGCACCAGGGTGACACCGAGACCGCCCGCCACGCACTGCACGACGGTGGTCAGCGAGGTGGCGCGGGTGTCCCCCGCGATCGGGTGGGCGTCCACCGAGCGGCACAGGTCGAGGGTCTGATCGCGCAGGCAGTGGCCCTCGTCGAGCAGCAGCAGGGGCAACTCGTCGAGCGCCCCCGGTGCCAGGTCGGCGCGCCCGGCCAGCTCGTGCCCCGGCGGCACCACCAACACGAATTCCTCGGTGTACAGCGGCATCTCGGCCATCCCGGACGCCTCCGACGGTAGTGCGAGGACGGCGACGTCGAGGTCACCGGAGCGGAGGGCGTCGAGAAGGCGGGCGGTCTGGTCCTCGACCACCTGCGGGGTGACCGCGGGCAGTTCGGCACGCAGCGCGGGCAGCAGGGCGGGCAGCACGTAGGGGGCGATCGTCGGAATCAGCCCGATCCGCAACGGTCCGGACAACGCGTGACCGACCCCGGCTGCCGTCGCGACGAATCCGTCGGCGGCGTCCAGGATCTGCTTGGCCTGCGCGAGCAGGGTCTCCCCCGCGGGGGTGACCAGGACCCGGCGGGTGCTGCGTTCGATGAGCTGCACACCGAGACCGTTCTCGAGCGCCGCCAGCGCCTGCGAGAGTGTGGGCTGACTCACACCGAGTCGGGTTGCGGCGGTGCCGAAGTGGCGACATTCGGCGACCGCGACGAAGGCACGCAGCTGCGACAGTGTCGGTTGATAAGTCTGATCGGGCACGCCTATCAGTGTAGTGACTTCTATCGCCTTTACCTTTTGAAGGGTTTCGGGCAGACTGGAGTCACCCCAGAAAAACGCGCTCGATCGCGGACGAAATCCAGCACAGGAGGACAGAACACACATGGCTCTGCTGACCATCGGCGACCAGTTCCCGGCGTACAACCTCAAGGCCGTCATCGGCGGCGACCTGTCCAAGGTCGACGCGCAGCAGCCCGACGACTACTTCACCCAGATCACGAGCGACGACTACGCGGGCAAGTGGCGGATCGTCTTCTTCTGGCCGAAGGACTTCACCTTCGTCTGCCCCACCGAGATCGCCGCCTTCGGCAAGCTCAACGAGGAGTTCGCGGACCGCGACGCGCAGGTGCTCGGCGCCTCCGTCGACAACGAGTTCGTGCACTTCCAGTGGCGCGCACAGCACGAGGACCTCAAGACCCTCCCCTTCCCGATGCTCTCGGATCTCAAGCGTGAGCTGGCCGAGGCCACCGGCGTCCTGAACGCCGACGGCGTCGCGGACCGCGCCACCTTCATCATCGACCCGAACAACGAGATCCAGTTTGTGTCCGTGACCGCCGGGTCCGTCGGCCGCAACGTCGACGAGGTCCTGCGCGTCCTCGACGCCCTGCAGTCCGACGAGCTGTGCGCCTGCAACTGGAAGAAGGGCGACCCGACCATCGACGCCGGCGCCCTGATGACCGAGGGCGTCTGACCATGAGCATCGAGAACCTGAAGAACTCCCTCCCCGAGTACGCCAAGGATCTCAAGCTCAACCTGGGCTCGCTCGCACGCTCGACCGAGCTCACCGAGCAGCAGCTGTGGGGCACGTTCCTCGCGGCGGCCGCGGCAACCAAGTCGGCGACCGTGTTGCGTGAGGTCGCCGAGGAGGCCGCCGACGTGCTGTCGGCGGAGGCGTACAACGCCGCGCTCGGTGCCGCGTCGATCATGGGCATGAACAACGTCGCCTACCGGGCCAAGGGCTACCTGGGCGACGACTACGCCCAGGTGCGGATGGGTCTGCGGATGAACATCATCGGCAACCCCGGTGTCGACAAGGTCGACTTCGAGCTGTGGAGCCTCGCGGTCTCCACGATCAACGGTTGCGAGCACTGCACCGTTGCGCACGACGCCGTCGTGCGCAAGGAGGGGCTGACCAAGGAGCAGGTCTTCGAGGCCGTCAAGGTCGCCGCGACCCTCCAGGGTGTCGCGCAGGCCGTCGCGGTCTCCGAGTCCCTGGCCGGGACGACCGCCTAGTCTCCCCCGCACCACGAAAGGTGCCCTTCGCGTGGACCGTTACGCGAAGGGCACCTTTCGTCGTCCCATCCGGCGGTATCGTTTGACAATGAGCATTCAGGTAGATGTGGTCCGGGTGTTCACCGATCCCGATGGGCGCCACGGGAATCCGCTCGGTATCGTCGACGCGGCCGCGGTACCGCCACCGGACAGACAGCGGGTGGCCGCCGACCTCGGGTTCAGCGAGACGATCTTCGTCGATCTGCCCGACCCGACGGCCACCTCCGCGACCGCCCAGATCTTCACCCCGGCAGCCGAAATCCCCTTCGCGGGTCACCCGACCGTAGGGCTGTCGTGGTGGCTGCGCGAACGCGGACTCCCGGTGGACACCCTCGAGGTGCGGGCCGGGCCGGTCGCCACCCGCACCGCCGACGGGTACACGTGGGTGCGGGCGAAGCCCGACTGGGCACCGGAGTTCACCCTGCACTGCCAGCCGGACA
This sequence comes from Rhodococcus sp. NPDC054953, assembly GCF_053609225.1. Classification (NCBI taxonomy): domain Bacteria; kingdom Bacillati; phylum Actinomycetota; class Actinomycetes; order Mycobacteriales; family Nocardiaceae; genus Rhodococcus; species Rhodococcus sp. NPDC054953. The sequence continues at coordinate 44,231 of NZ_JBSGXD010000010.1, forward strand.
GCGCCGCCGTCCACGCCGTCGCCGCATCGAGCTTCGGCGACGGCCACCACTACGTCTGGGCGTGGGCGGGCGAGGGCGCGATCCACGCGCGCATGTTCGCCCCCGCGCTCGGCGTTCCCGAGGACGAGGCCACCGGCGCCGCCGCGGTCCGCATCACCGAGCACCTGCGGAGGGGCCTGCACATCACGCAGGGGCGGGGGTCGAAGATCGTCACCCGGCGCAGCCCGGACGGCTGGATCGAGGTCGGCGGCCGGGTGCAGCGCGACCGCCCGGTGACCGTGTGAACGGTCGCCGGGCGGTCGATGCTCGGTGGGCGGTCGCGCCGCCCCGCCGGATCAGGACAGCGTGAGGGTCTGCCCCGGGAAGATCAGGTCGAGGTTCTGCACCTGCTCGGCGAAGACCGACAGGTCGACCCCGTGCTCGGCGGCGATCTGCGAGAGGGTGTCACCGACCTGGACGACGTAGGTCGACGCCCCGAGCGTCTGCACCGGCGCGGACTCGGCGATCTGCGCCGCGACCTGCTGAACCGGGCTCGGGGCGGGCGTCTCCTGGACCGGGGCCTCCTGGACGGGCTCGGCGACGTCCGAGACACCCGTGGTCAGGTACTGGCCGCACACCGGCCAGGCGCCGACGCCCTGCCCGGCGAGCACGTTCTCCGCGACGCGGATCTGCTCGGCCTTGCTGGCGTTGTTGGCGCTGCCCGCGCCGCCGTAGGCGTTCCAGGTGCTCTGCGAGAACTGCAGGCCGCCGTAGTAGCCGTTGCCGGTGTTGATCGACCAGTTGCCGCCGCTCTCGCACTGCGCGACGCCGTCCCAGTTGTGGGTGGCTGCCGAGGCGGTGCCCGCGCTCAGCGCCATCGGAACGGCGGCGAGGGCGGCGGTGGCGGCGACGGCGCCGAGGGCGCGCTTGGGGGTGAAGCGAGTCATTCGGGTGAATCCTCTCCTTGCCGCCGGGGTCCGGACTCGCGCGCCGTCATCGGCGCCCCGCGAGTGTGTGTCCGGCCCGCTCCTGTCCCGGGGAAGTTGGTGGCGTCCGACCCGCGGGACAGGATCTGGCGGTAGCGGGTCGGCGGTAGCCCGGTTGATTCGAGCTGAGATGACCGTAGGCGACGATCACAAGAAGGTCACGGCCCGCGTGTTGCCGCCACATCTGACACAATTGCTGCTATAGAACGCGTTCCCCGCAGGGCATCGTGCAGATTTCAACCAGAACCAACCGGTCGGTCCACCCGCGGAGTGTGGCGACCGACACGCACAGAAAGTGACCCGCGTCACTCAAAATGTCCGATTCGCGACCCGGGTCAGGGCGTGCGCGCCGCCCCCGCGGCCAGATCCGCCGCGCTGAGGGACACCGCGATCTCGTCGCCCAGCCGCACCCCGTCGGCGAGGGGCAGCCGATCCCCGCTCCAGAACTTCCCGGGGTCGTACCAGTTGGTCCGCCGCCGATCGGTGAGCAGACCCATCGACTCGTAGGTCTGCGCGACGACCTCCGCGCAGTACGCGCTCTCGATCCCGGCCGCCGCTCGCTGACCGGCACGGCGGGTCGGCCTGCGGAGCGCAGGCAGGCGGCCCCCGACCCACCGGGACGCCAGCCGCGCCGTCGACGGGAAGGACGCCCCGTTCAGTCGGGCGATCGTCCGCAGGAGCTCGTTCTCCTGCTCCCGCGTCACCGGGGTCTCCAGCTGACGCAGCCACCCCCGCTGCCCGTACCGCGCGCCCCACACCTGCACCGCGGCGCGCAGGTCGTGCAGTTGCACCCCACGCTGGTACCGGCCCGTCCACATGTCCTGCAGCGAATGCCCCAACTCGGCGTGCCACATCAGTGGCGGCAGGTCATCGAGGACGACGGACATCCCGACATGATTGACCGGGCTGTTTGTCAGCGTCTGGATGGCGCGGTCCGCGCCGGCGCGGCCCCGAAAGATCCAGATGTCCCCGGTGCGGGTGGCGTCGACCGCCACGTCGAGGCTGACCTGCGATTCGTGCATCCGCCGACTCATCCCCCTAGGTTAGAGCGATGAACCCGCGCCACCTGTGGAAGCTCGTCGGCCTCGCCGGTGTGGTCGGCGTCGCGGCGACCGGCGCCCTCACCGTCCGCGCCGAACGCAAGCGCCGCGCCTACACCCCCGACGAGGTGCGGGCCCGGCTACACACCCGGTTCGCGCAGGCCGCCGGGGACGCCGACCGGCGCCCGAAGGTTGAGCTCGCCCCCGTCAAATCCACTCTCCGCCAACGCCTGAGGCGCCTGCGGCGCCTGTGAGTACTTCTGGCCCCCAGACGGACCAGAAGTACTCACAGGCGGCGGAGCCGCCTACCCCAGGGCGGAGCGGACGCCGGCCGCCATTTCCGCGACCTGCTCGTCGGTCATCACGAACGACGGGGAGAACTGCATGGCACCGACCCCGGCGGCGCGCCCGGAGATGCCGTGCTCGCGGAGCGTCTTCACGAACGGCAACGCCTCCGCCGGGTCCGCGAGCTGAACTGCGGCGACGGCACCGAGCCCGCTGCGCACCTCCTGCACCCGCGGATGGTCGGCGAGCGGCGCGAGGTGCTCGTGCAGCGAGACCTCCAGCCGCTTCGACTCGGCGAGCAGGTTCTCCCGCTCGATGATCTCCAGGTTCGCCAGCGCCGCGGCGGCCGCCCCCGCGTGCCCGCCGTAGGTGTAGCCGTGCCGCCACCACACCCCGCCCGCGAAGAACGGCTCGGCGACGCGGGGCGCAACGAGGACCGCCCCCATCGGCACGTACCCGGACGTCAAGCCCTTCGCGGTGGTGATCAGGTCCGGCTGCAGGTCGAACCGGGTGGACGCAAACCAGGATCCGCCGATCCGGCCGAAGCCGGTGACCACCTCGTCGACGACGAACAGAATGTCGTGGTCGCGGCAGATCTCCCGCACCTCGGCGAGGTAGCCGTCCGGCGGCAGATAGATGCCGCCCGCACCGATGATCGGCTCGCAGAAGAAGGCCGCGATCGTGTCCTCGCCCTCCCGCTCGATCAGCTCGAGCAGACTCTTCGCGTCGTCCCAGCCGACGGTGCGGGCGTCGGGCATCAGCTCGCCGTAGTTCTCGCGGTTGACCGGGATGCCGGCCAGCGCGGTCCCCGCGACGTGCATGCCGTGGTAGGCCTTCTGCCTGCCGACGACGATCCGCTTGCCGGGCCTGCCCAGCTCGTGCCAGTAGCGGCGGGCGAGCTTCGCCGCGGTGTCCACCGAATCGGATCCGCCCGAGGTGAAGAAGACCTTGCTGCCGGGCACCGGGGCGATCTCGGCGAGCTTGTCCGCAAGGGCGATCGTCGTCTCCGGCGCGAAGTCGCCGAAGTTCGAAAAGTGCGCCACCGTCGACAACTGTGCCGCGACCGCGTCCGCAATCTCGGTGCGCCCGTGTCCGACGTTGGTGAACCACAGGCCCGCCGTCGCATCGAGGTACCGGTTGCCCTCGGCGTCCCAGATGTACGCGCCCTCACCACGACTGACCACGAAGGCCCCGTCCCGGTGCACCGCCCCCATGTCCGCGAACCCATGCCACAGCGAACCGCTCGTACTCATTGCTCGACCTTCCTGTCGACTCCCGCGTCGGATGCCGGGACCGTTCGATCACCGTATCGCCAGCGGGCGCCGAGCCGCCCGGCGACGTTGACGGCAAGGCTGATGAGCAGGAACGCCACCACCAGGACGACCAGTCCGATCGCCATCTGCAGCGGGCCCTGCTGGCGCGGGTCGATGAACGGGTACGGATACCAGGCCACGATCGGGCCGCGGATCAGCGTGTACACCCCGTAGAGGACCGGGAACCACACCCACGTCATCGCCGTCGCGTCGCTGATCCGCCTGCGCGCCGGAAACACCACCCAGTCGAGGAGGATCACCAGGGGCATGACCCGGTGCACGACGTCGTTCGTCCACTGCCCCTGGCCACCGACGTCGACGTTCGCCAGCAGCACCGCGTACACGATGCCGGTGATGACCATGTAGACGGTGACGGCGCCGCGGAATGACTGCCAGCGTTCGCCCTGCGGGTCGATCACCGCGCCGACCGCAAGGACGACCACGGCCAACACGTTGCTCAGGACGGTGAAGTAGCTGAAGTAGCTGACCAGGTCGAAATCGGGTTCGCCCGCCTCGTGGATCGGCAGCCACGCGAGGGCCACCGCGCCGAGCACGGCGAGGGCGACGCGCAGGACTCGGACCGCGGGAGGCGTGTGGGGGCAGGCAGGCCGCGGCGTCGAGCTGGCCGTGCCGTGACTTGCGGTCGTCATGCCGACTCCGTGGTTTCGTTGCTCCCGATCTCGTCCGAGGTCGACCGAGGCACGTCGTCACCGGTGCGCCAGCGCCCGGCCAGGCGCCCGGACACGTTGACCGCCAACGCCATCAGCACGAACGCCAGCAGCAACACCACCAGCCCCACCGCCATCTGCAGGTAGCCCTGCGCGCGCGGGTCGATGAATGGGTACGGGTACCAGTCCACGAACGGACCCCGGACCAGGGTGTACACGCCGTAGACCAGGGGGAACCACAGCCAGGTCAGTGCCTGCCTGTCGGAGATCCGCCCTCGCGGTGGGTTGAGCACCCAGTCCAACAGCAACACCAGCGGAAGGTACCGGTGCATCGTGTCGTTGATCCACTTGTCGTTCAAGGTGACGTCGATGTTCGACAGCAGTACCGCGTAGATGATTCCGGTGATGACCATGTACAGGGTCGCGGCGCCGCGGAAGAGCTGCCACCGTGTCGACTGCGGGTCGACCAGGCCGCCGACGAGCAGGGCGATCACCCCGAGCACGTTGCTCAGCACGGTGAAGTAGCTGAAGTAGTTCGCCACCGAGAACGCGGCATCACCCACGTTGCGGAGCGGAATCCAGGCCAGCGCGACAACGCCGAGAACTGCGAACGCGAGCCGCAGGACGCGGACGGAGGGACGCGTGTGGGGGTAGGCCGACTGCGCGGCGACGTCACTCACCGGCAGATCGTCGCACGCCGGGCGGGCGCGGCGGGGTGCGACGCGCATGCGCCGGACCGATCCGGCGGCGCGGCCTTCGATAGGCTGTGCGCAGCATGTCCACCACACCACCCGCCGCGCAGCCAGGCCTCGACCGGCGCGAGATCACGCGACTCCTCCCCGACCTCACCCTCCGCGACGAGCACCGGTTGCGGCGCAAACTCGACCGTGCCCGCAGCCCGGAGGCCCTCGCAGCGCTCGGCCGGGAGGTCGGCCAGGCGCAGGCCCGGATCGCGACCCGCCGGTCCCGGGTGCCCGCGACGACCTACCCGGAGGCGCTGCCGGTCAGTGCCCGCCGCGACGACATCGCCGCCGCGATCCAGGCCCACCAGGTGGTGATCGTCGCCGGTGAGACCGGCTCCGGCAAGACCACCCAGATCCCGAAGATCTGCCTCGACCTCGGCCGCGGCATCCGCGGCCTGATCGGCCACACCCAGCCGCGCAGGCTCGCCGCCCGCACCGTCGCCGAACGGATCGCCGAGGAGCTCGAGTCCGACCTCGGCGACGCCGTCGGCTACACCGTGCGGTTCACCGATCAGGTCTCCGACGGCACGCTGATCAAGCTGATGACCGACGGCATCCTGCTCGCCGAGATCCAACGCGACCGGCTGCTGCGCCGCTACGACACGCTGATCATCGATGAGGCGCACGAACGCAGCCTCAACATCGACTTCATCCTCGGCTACCTCAAGCAGCTGCTCCCCCGCAGGCCCGACCTGAAGATCATCATCACCTCCGCGACGATCGACCCCGAACGGTTCGCCGAGCACTTCGCGGTCGACGGGGTGCCCGCCCCGATCGTCGAGGTCTCGGGCCGCACGTTCCCCGTCGAGATGCGGTACCGCCCGTTGACCGTCCACGTTGGCGAGCAGACCATCGATCGGGACCCGGTGGACGCGGTCGGCGAGGCCGTCGAGGAACTGCTGGCCGAGGGCGACGGCGACATCCTGGTGTTCCTGTCCGGCGAGCGGGAGATCCGGGACACCGCGGACGCGTTGCGGGACCGCAGGATCCGCGGCCTCGACATCCTGCCGCTGTACGCGCGACTGTCCGCGGCCGAGCAGCATCGGGTCTTCGAACGGCACACCGGCCGGCGGGTGGTGTTGTCCACCAACGTCGCCGAGACCTCGCTGACCGTCCCCGGCATCCGGTACGTCATCGACCCCGGCACCGCCCGCATCTCCAGGTATTCGGTCCGCACCAAGGTGCAGCGGCTGCCGATCGAGGAGATTTCGCAGGCCTCCGCACGACAGCGCGCGGGACGGTGCGGCCGCGTCGCCGACGGCATCTGCATCCGGCTGTACTCGGAGGAGGACTTCGACGCGCGGCCGGAGTTCACCGAGCCGGAGATCCTGCGCACCAACCTGGCGTCGGTGGTGTTGCAGATGACGGCGCTCGGACTCGGCGACATCGAGGCGTTCCCGTTCGTCGAGAAGCCCGACCCGCGGGCGGTGCGCGACGGCATCGCGCTGCTCGAGGAGCTCGGCGCGCTGGTTCCGGCCCGCAAGGACGCCGCAGCCGAGCTCACCCCGATTGGTCGGGAACTCGCGCAGATCCCGGTCGACCCGCGGATGGCACGGATGCTCGCGCAGGCCAACCACACCGGCTGCCTCCGCGAGATGCTCGTGATCGTCTCCGCGCTGTCCATTCAGGACATCCGGGAACGTCCCGCCGAACACCAGCAGGCCGCCGACGAGAAGCACGCCCGGTTCGCCGTCACCGGTTCCGACTTCCTCGCATACACCACGCTCTGGGAATACCTCCGTACCCAACGGAAGGAACTGTCGTCGAGCCAGTTCCGGAAGATGTGCAAGAACGAGTACCTGCACTGGCTGCGCATCCGAGAATGGCAGGACCTGCACGGGCAGCTGTCGCAGATCACCCGTTCGCTCGGCTGGTCGGTCGCCGACACCGAGTCGTCCCCGGATGCGGTGCACCAGGCGCTGCTCGCCGGGCTGCTCTCCCACATCGGGTTGCGCGAGGGCGACAAGCGGGACTTCCTTGGCGCCAGGGGCGCCCGGTTCGCGATCTTCCCCGGCTCGTCGCTGTTCAAGAAGCCCCCGCGCTGGGTGATGGCCGCCGAACTCGTCGAGACGTCCCGGCTGTGGGGCCGGATGGCGGCGGGCATCGAGCCGGAGTGGGCCGAGAAGCTGGCCCCGCACCTGGTCAAGCGCACCTACTCGGAGCCGCACTGGTCCACCAAGCGGGCCTGTGCGATGGCGTACGAGCGGGTCACGCTGTACGGCATCCCGCTGGTCGCGAAGCGCGCGGTCACCTACTCGTCGATCGACCCCGAGGCGTCACGGGAGCTGTTCCTCCGGCACGCCCTGGTCCAGGGCGAGTGGCAGACCCAGCACACGTTCTTCCACGCCAACCGGGCATTGCTCGACGACGTCGAGGAGATGGAGACCCGGGCAAGGCGACGGGACATCCTCGTCGACGACGAGGCGCTGTACGAGTTCTACGACCAGCGTGTCGGCCAGGAAGCGGTGTCCGCCAGGCACTTCGACACCTGGTGGAAGAAGGCGCGGCGCTCCGACCCGGACATGCTGACCTTCACGGCAGCGCACGTCGTCAACCCGGAGGCGACCGCCGTGCTCGGCGGCGACTACCCGAACACCTGGCGGCAGGGCGACATCTCCTTCCCGCTGACCTATCAGTTCGAGCCGGGAACCGAGGACGACGGTGTCACGGCCCGCATCCCGGTGGCCCTGCTCGCGCAGGTGCGCGGCGTCGGCTTCGAATGGCTCGTCCCCGGAATGCGGGAGGAGTTGGTCACCGCCCTGATCAAGACGCTACCGAAGACGTTGCGCCGCACCGTTGTTCCCGCCCCCGACTATGCGCGGGCCGCGTTGTCGGCGGTCAAGCCGCGGACCGAGCCGCTGCCGGTCGCGATCGCGCGGGAGCTGACCCGGATGGCGGGCACCCCGATCGCCCCGACCGACTTCGACCTGACCGCGGTCCCCGATCACCTGCGGATGACGTTCGCCGCGGTCGACCCCGCTGGCGCGGTGCTCGGCCGCAGCAAGAGTCTTGACGACCTGCGCGCCGGGCAGGCACCGCGGGTCGCGGCGGCGGTGTCGAAGGCCGCGTCCACCACCGAGCGGGCGGCCGCGGCGGTGTGGACGTCGGAGACCCTCGGCACCGTGCCCGCCACGGTCACCCGGAATCTCGGCGGGCAGAAGGTCGTCGGCTATCCGGCGCTGGTCCCCGAGCCCGGCGGTGTCGCGGTGCGCGTCCTTGCCACGCCGGCCGAGCAGCGGCGCGCGATGCGCGAGGGCACCCGGACGCTGCTGCTTGCCGCGGTTCCGACACCGACAAAGGCCGCGATCGGCGGCCTCGGAACCCGGGATCGGTTGGCGCTGAGCCAGAATCCGCACGGCGGCGTGGACGCGCTCGTCGAGGATGCACGCACCTGCGCCGTCGACGCCCTGATCGATCGACACGGCGGCCCACCGCGCACCCCCGACGGCTTCGACGCCCTCGCCGCGGCGGTGCGGGCCGAACTGCCCCGCGAGGTGGCGGTGCTGGTGCGCCTCGTCGTCCCGGCCCTGGCGCGCGCCCAGCAGCTGCGGGTGCTGCTCGACGGCGCCAGCGGCGACGCCGCCGATGATGTCCGCGAGCAGCTCGACTCCCTGGTGTATCCGGGTTTCGTCGCCGACACCGGCGCGGCCCGTCTCCGCGAGCTGCCCCGCTACCTGGACGCGGCGATCCAGCGACTGGAGGCGTTGCCTGCGTCGGCGGTCCGCGACCGCCAGAACCTCGCCGTGGTGGACGGCGTGTTCGACGCGTACGGCACACTGCTGGCGCGCCTGGATCCGCGGCGACACCACGACCCCGACGTCGACGCGATCCGCTGGATGATCGAGGAGCTACGGGTCGGGCTGTTCGCGCAGTCGCTCGGCACCCCGTACCCGGTGTCGGACAAGCGAATCCGCAAGGCCATCGCGGCGATCGCCCGGTAACACCCCGGCCAGCTGCCGCGACACCCCGTGGGGCGGGGGACGAACCCCATCCGGTCCACCAAGTACGAGGAGACACCGTGGAAGACGACGGACGGATCTGGCGCGCGGCGTTCAACTACGGCCCCGGCCGCCGGGAAAGAGCCTTCCTCCAGGGAAGTTCGGAATCCCGGCCGCAGGCGATCGTCGACGCCCTGACCGCGATCAGGGACTTCGTCGCCGCTCACTCCGGCCCGGTCGACGACCGCGCCACCATCCACGTGGTGCAGTACCGGGCAGACACCGAACTGGGAACGGTGCTCGGCGCCACCGACCCCGATCTTCCGGTGGAGGAGCTCGTCGCCCGGACCGAGGCGGCCATCGCCGCCTACGCCAGGGAGCAGGACGAGATGATGCGGCGCACCGAGGAATCCGCAGCGCTCCTCGGCGACGCCCCGACGCTGAGCCCAACGCCGCCCGGGTCCGTTCGCGCACAGTGGGATCGCGTCTCCTCGTGGCTCGACCGCAACCTGCCCGCCGCCACCCCCGCGGGTCTCACCGCCACGCCGGAGGCCGTCGCGGCGGCGGTGACCCGGACCGGCGTCGCGTGGCCCGACGAGTTGATCGACTTCGTCACCGCGGCGCGACAGGACCACCCGCACCGACTGTTTCCCTCGCATGCTGTCCTCTCCCTCGACCAGATGCTCGACGACCACGCGATGATGGTGGACATCTGGTCCGAGATCGATGCCGACGAGGACGGATCCGAACCCGGCGACGGGCAGGTGGTGTCGGAGCAGGCGGGGACACCGGCCTTCACGTTCATTCGCGAGTACGTCCCGTTCGCCGGGCTCGACGGGTACTACCTCGTCGTCGACACCCGGCCCGGACCGATGCACGGTTGCGTGCTCGAGTTCTCCCGCGACGGCGCCGACGAGGTGGGCCCGCGATGGAAGTCGGTGAGCGCCATGCTGACCGATCTCGCCGACAGCCTCGAGAGTGGCGGCGTGTTCGACCGGCTGTGGTACCCGCGGATCACGGACGGCGACCTGGTCTGGGAGCTGCGCGACTGAGGGGACCGGAGGCTACGCCGGAGCGTCGCTGTCCGCCTCCGCCGCTGCCTCCTCGCGATGCACCCGGAGGTCCTTGATCTCCCGCTCGAAATCCTCTGCGGAGGAGAAGGACCGGTACACCGAGGCGAACCGGAGGTAGGCCACCTCGTCCAGGTCCCGCAGCGGGCCGAGGATCGCGAGCCCGATCTCGTTGCTCGGGATCTCGGCTGACCCGCTGGCCCGGACGGTCTCCTCGACCTTCTGCGCCAGCTGGTACAGCGCGTCGTCCGCGACATCGCGACCCTGACAGGCGCGACGGACACCGCGGACGACCTTCTCGCGGCTGAACGGCTCCGTCACGCCGCTGCGCTTGACGACCGACATGACCGCGGTCTCGACGGTGGTGAAGCGGCGGCCGCATTCGGGGCAGGATCGACGACGGCGAATCGCCTGACCCTCGTCCGCCTCCCGCGAATCGACGACGCGCGAATCGGGATGCCGGCAGAACGGGCAATGCATGGCGAATCCTTCGTCTGGACCGTGCCTGCGGACGCACGAACCGCGAAACCCGAGGTCGTCATGCATCCCGAGCGGTCCGAGCTCGTGCGATCCACTGGATGTGGTGGAACCAACAAGGATCGACAATACCGTCGGCTCGGCCATGACCGTTCACTTCCCCCGCGTCAGCCCGCGGACACCGGCACAATCAGCGCCTGCCCCGGATGCACTCCGGTGCCGTCGAGTGCATTCAATTCCACGATCCGTTCCACTGCCCGCTCGACCGGCACCCCCGGAGCCGACCGTTCGGCGACCTCCCCGAGCGACTCCCCAGCCCGCACCTGCACCACACCGGTCCGGTCCGGCACCGCGTCACCGGACTGCCACTGCGCGAGCGCACCGAACGCGACGATCGCGAGGGCGGTGGTCAGGGCGACGACCACGACGGTGCCCCACCCGGTGTCGCCGCCGGGCCGGGGGTGCGCCGCCCGCGAGACGCCGGTGCCGGCCGGGCCGTACGACAGCGGGCGGCCGCCGGGCCGGCGGGATGTCCCGTACCGGCGTGCGGCGCGGCGCGGCGCCCTCGGCGGACGGGCGGGGCGCACGGTCAACGCTGGGCCGCCCGCCGTTCGAATCCCCGCTGCCCTGCTCCCGGCTGCCCTGTTCCCGCCGACCCCGAGTCGGTTACCCGCCCCCTCGCCGTCCGCACCGCCGTCGACATCCATCGCCACGCTCATGAGAACCACCGCTTTCTACCTGGTCGTACAGGGTATTCGGACTAGTTCGCACGCTCCTCGCGATCGGCCGGGTTCGTCGTCCGCCGGAAGCGGACTGTCGGGGAGCCCGCCAATTCGAGCCCGCCAATTCGAGCCCGCCAATTCGAGGGAGCCCGCCGATTCGATCACCCGTTCGAGGGAACGCATGTTCGATTTCTACCACGCATCGCCAGCAATGTCTCGCATTGATGCGAGAAATGTCGAACAAACGTTTGATGCCCACGGCTTTTGGGTCTAGATTCGTGTCAGAAGCCACAACACACCCAGGCGTCCCACCCGACCCGCCTGCCGCATCACCCGCACCGAGACCCACACCGCTCCCACTCCAAGGAGGCCCTCCATGAAGGACGACAGCTCCCGCGCAGGTACGGCGGCCGCCCCCGGCCTGCCCGACCTGACGGCGGGGCTCACCGACCGGCAGCGTCGCGTACTGGAGGTGATCCGCGCGTCCGTCAGCGAACGCGGGTATCCCCCCAGCATCCGGGAGATCGGTGACGCGGTCGGGTTGACATCGACGTCCTCGGTGGCCCACCAGCTGCGCACCCTCGAACGGAAGGGATTCCTGCGCCGCGATCCGAACCGCCCCCGCGCCGTGGACGTTCGGGGCCTCAACGAGCCGGTACCGGCCACCGACCCACAGGCCGGGTTCGAGCAGGCCGCGGCCGGCGACGCGACCGACGCTGGGGCACCGAAGCCGGCCCTGGTGCCGGTGCTCGGCCGGATCGCCGCGGGCGGCCCCATTCTCGCGGAGGAGGCCGTCGAGGATGTCTTCCCGCTGCCCCGCGAGCTGGTCGGTCAGGGCTCGCTGTTCCTGCTCAAGGTCGTCGGTGAGTCGATGATCGATGCCGCGATCTGCGACGGCGACTGGGTGGTCGTGCGGCAGCAGTCGGTCGCGGACAACGGCGACATCGTTGCCGCGATGATCGACGGGGAGGCCACGGTGAAGACCTTCAAGCGGACCAGGGGCGAGGTGTGGCTGATGCCGCACAACGAGCACTTCGAGCCGATTCCGGGCAACGACGCGCAGATCCTCGGCAAGGTCGTCACGGTGATGCGCAAGGTCTAGCGGACGGACATGCCGACGGGGCCGTGACGTTCAGTCGTCACGGCCCCGTCGGCACCCCTCGGCCGGGTAGACCCGGGCAGCGCAATCCCTAGAGGTTCAGTCCCCTGCCGATGATCTCCTTCATGATCTCGGTGGTGCCACCGTAAATCCGCTGCACCCGAGAATCCAGGTACGCCTTCGCGATCGGGTACTCGCGCATGTAGCCGTAGCCGCCGTGCAACTGCAGGCACCGGTCGACGAGCTCGACCTGCTTCTCGGTGGTCCACCACTTGGCCATCGCGGCCTCCTGGACGGTCAGCTTGCCCTCGTTGAGCAGCTCGATGGACCGGTCGACGAACACCCTCGCGATCTGGGTTTCGGTGGCGAGTTCGGCAAGCACGAACCGGCTGTTCTGGAAGCTGCCGATCGACTTGCCGAACGCCTTGCGGTCCCGGCAGTACTGGATCGTCGACTCCAGGACCGACTCCATGGCCGCGACCGCGACCACCGCGATCGACAGCCGTTCCTGCGGAAGGTTCTTCATCAGGTAGATGAAGCCCATCCCCTCCTCACCGAGCAGGTTCGTCGCCGGGACCCGCACGTCGGTGAAGCTCAGCTCGGCGGTGTCCTGCGCCTTGAGACCGATCTTGTCGAGGTTGCGTCCCCGCTCGAAGCCCGCCATGCCGCGCTCGACGACGAGAAGCGAGAAGCCCTGCGCACCCTTGTCGGGGTCGGTCTGCGCAACGACGATGACGAGGTCCGCGTTGATGCCGTTGGTGATGAACGTCTTGGAGCCGTTGAGGATCCAGTGGTCCCCGTCGCGAACCGCGCGGGTCTTGATGCCCTGCAGATCCGACCCGGTGCCCGGCTCGGTCATCGCGATCGCGGTGATGATCTCGCCGGAACAGAATCCGGGCAGCCAGCGCTGCTTCTGCTCCTCGGTGGCGAGGTCGATCAGGTACGGCGCAACGACGTCGTTGTGCAGCATGAAGCCGGGGCCACCGAACCCACCGCGGGTGGTCTCCTCGGTGACGATCGTGTTGTAGCGGAAGTCCTTGACTCCCCCGCCGCCGTACTCCTCGGGCACCGCCATGCCGAGGAAGCCCTGCGCGCCCGCCTTCTTCCAGACCTCGCGGTCGACGATGTTGTCCTCCTCCCACTGGTCGTGGAAGGGAGCGACCTCCTGGTCGAGGAACTTCCGGTAGGACTCACGGAAGAGTTCGTGCTCGGGCTCGAAGAGAGTGCGTTCCATTCGCCCAGGCTAGGCCCGGCCGACGGCCCGGTCGATGACCCGAACGAGCACAAACTGTGACCGGCGCGACACCGTCACGCCGGTCGGAGGCTCAGCTGCCGGCGCCCGACTCGGGGGTGCGGCCGTCGAACAGGTCCCGCACGAACGGGACCGTGTCCACCAGCGAGGCGGCCATGGTTCCGCTGTGGTCGGTCGGGTAGGTCCTGAAGGTCACCGGCTCCCCGTTGCGGGCGAGCGTCCCGCCGAGCAGCAGCGTCGACGGCATGATGATGTCCGTGTCCTTGAGGCCCTGACCGATGAAGAACGGCTTGTCGTAACCGGTTTCGGGAATGCCCATGTAGTCGGTCAGCACACCGTGCACGTTCGGGATCGACGACAGCGGCTTCGCGAACACCGTGCCGAGGACCAGGCCGGCCACCTCGTCCTTGAGGTCGCCATAGCAGAGGGTCTCGGCCTTCCCCAACAGGCCGAGACCCGTCTCGTTCAGCAGGCCGGGGACGCCGAGTTCCGGATGCGCGGCATTCAGGCCCGCGAGAATGTACAGGGCGTAGACGGTCAGACCGGCGGGCAGCGCGACCGGCGGGAAGCCCGGACCGGCCTGCGCAACAATGTTTTCGATGTATGCCGGGACCCCGGTGCCGACCGCGCCGCGGTAGTCGAGGGTCGGGCCGCCCAGCTCGGTGGCGTAGCGCGCCGTGGTGATGGCGGCGCCGCCCCCCTGCGACTGGCCGATCGCCACCCAGGCGTTCGACAGGTCGGGTTCGACGCTGCGCCCGGCCTTCACCATGTCCACCACGCTGTGCGCCTCGGCCCGGCCGTCCAGGTACGGCATCACCCCGGGCGTGCCGAGTCCGGCGTAGTCGCTCGCGACGATGGCGTAGCCCTGATCGAGCCAGGTACCGAGGTACGCGAAGTCGCGGTCGCGGGCGCCGGGCCCGACCACCGACGGCGCACAGTCGTCACCGAGACCGACGGTGCCGTGCGCCCACGACAGCACCGGCCAGCCGCCGTCCGGGGGCGTCCCCTCCGGCACGAACACGGTGCCGGTGCTCAGCGCAGGCTGCCCGTTCGCGAGGCTGGTCCAGTAGGTGAGGCGTTCCGCCCGCGCCGTGCCCGGGTACCAGAGATCCTGCGGCAGTGGCTCGCTCGCGACGACGGTGCCCGCGGCCGGGGTGGCGGCCGTCGCCGTGGCTCCGACGGCGAGGACGCCAGCGGCAAGGGCGGCGCCGAGCCCAACGGCAGCGAGTCGAGTAGTCAAGCGATGTGCGCTCACGTGTGTGTTCCTTCGCGTCGGCGGCCCTTCCGGCGCGCGAGGGTCGCGCGGCCACGCACCGGACGCACGGTCGCGTCGCGCTCCTGAGCCGACACGGACACTAGACACGGCCGTGCGGCTCGGTCAACGGCACTCCCACCCGCGGCCGCACCGTGCCGGGCGGTGCCCGATCCGACCGTCACCCCGCCGCCCAGGCCAGCAGCTCGCCCACCGGCCACGTGTTGACCACCCGGTCGGCGGGCACCCCGCACGCCTGCGCCCGTTCACATCCGTAGCCCTGGAAGTCGAGCTGACCGGGCGCGTGGGCGTCGGTGTCGATCGCAAACACGCAGCCCCGGTCGAGTGCGGTCCGGATCAGCCGCGACGGCGGGTCACGGCGTTCGGGTCTGCTGTTGATTTCGACCGCGGTCCCGAACCGGCGGCACGCCTCGAACACCACCTCGGCATTGAACGTGGACTCGCGGCGGGTGCCGCGGCCACCCTCGACCAGCCGGCCGGTGCAGTGCCCGAGCACGTCGACCAGGGGATTCGCGACCGCGCGCACCATCCTCCGCGTCATCGCGTCGTGGTCCATCGCCAGCTTCGAGTGCACGCTCGCGACCACCACGTCGAGCTCGGCGAGCAGCTCGGGATCCTGATCGAGGCTGCCGTCGTCGAGGATGTCGACCTCGATGCCGGTCAGGACCCGGAACGGTGCCAGGTCCGCGTTGAGTTCGGCGACCACATCGAGCTGCCTGCGCAACCGATCCGCGCTCAACCCGTTCGCCACCGTCAGCCGCGGCGAATGGTCGGTCAGCGCGCAGTACTCGTGCCCGATCAGCGCGGCACGGCGCATCATCTCGGCGATCGGGCTGCCGCCGTCGGACCAGTCCGAGTGCGTGTGCAGGTCCCCACGCAGCGCGGCGAGCAGTTCGCGTCCCCCCTCCCCGATCCGTCCGGCCGCCGCCTTGACCTCGATCAGGTAGTCGGGGACCCGCCCGGACCAGGCCTGGCCGATCACGGTCGCCGTCTTCGGCCCGATCCCGGTCAGCGCCGTCCACGTCTCGGTGCGGCCGAGCCGGTCCCGCTGCTCCGGGGTCAACGCGTCCACGACGTCCGCCGCGCGCCGATACGCGCGGACCCGATGCGTCTCGGCCCGCCCGCGCTCGAGCCAGAAGGCGATCTCCCGCAATGCCTCGACCGGGTCCATGCCCTCCATCGTGGGCCATCGACCGCCGTTCCTCCACCGAGAACGAGCCGAGCGAACGGCACATTCGGTCGATCTGGTCGAGTGAACGCTTCCGTTCAGTCGATCAGATCGAGCAGATGGTCCGTTCGGTCAGCGCCGGCGCGACCGGAACCGTACGACCGCGGCGCCGGCCGCGGCGATGACCACCGCGCCCACCCCGACCAGCGCGGCCGCGACCGCAGCCGATCCGGTACGTCCGGCGAGCGGTTCGTCGACGGGAGTGGGATCCGGCAGGGGGACCAGCGCGGCGGCGCCCCGCAGGACCTGAATCGGGGGCATCGGGCCGTCCGCGGCCTCCGACCCGCTCACCAGGTCGCCGTCCGGGGTGAACGCGATGGCCTCGCCCTGCGGCTGATGCGGCATCGGCACCCGGACCGGTGTCGCACCGGTCAACGCCGCGACGACATCACCGTCCGCCGCCGGATACAGGTAGAGGTCGGTGTACGTGCGGACCGCCACCACCCGGCCGTCACCGCTGACCGCGCCCCCGGTCACCAGGACCGACGACGCGACGGGCAGCGGGCCGCCCGGGGTGTCGGTGGGCGCGACGGTGAGCTGGCCGACACGACGAAG
The DNA here is from genome assembly GCF_053609225.1 of Rhodococcus sp. NPDC054953. Taxonomy (NCBI): domain Bacteria; kingdom Bacillati; phylum Actinomycetota; class Actinomycetes; order Mycobacteriales; family Nocardiaceae; genus Rhodococcus; species Rhodococcus sp. NPDC054953. The sequence goes on from NZ_JBSGXD010000010.1 coordinate 60,859, forward strand.
CGGTGTCGGTCCGGCCGGGAGCTCGTCGAGGGGAAGGTCGGTGGTGTAGATCCCCGACGGCGCGAGCACCTCCTTCGTCACGATCACCGGGCGGCCGTCCCGCCCGACGAGGAGGGCCTCGGCGTCGTGCGCACCGTCCGGGTAGCCGAGCAGGTGGGTCGAGCCGGACCCGGTGCCGGGATCCAGGACGGTCAGCGCCACCGACGACCGGACCCGGGCGTTGTCGCCGGTGTCCGACAGCCACAGCCGACCGTCGACCAGCGCCAGGTCCTCGACATCGGTGGGGGTCGCGGGCACCGGCAGCGCCCCGGTCACCGCACAGTCGGGGCCGAGAACCCAGAGCGTCCGGTCGGTGCCGCTGTCCCCGATCGCGAACATCCGGTCACCGTCCGACGCCAGACCGGACAGCTCCGCGAGCCCGGGATCCGTTGGCGTGCACAGGGTCTCCAGCGGCGCATCGACCACGGCCGCACCGCTCGAGGGTGCGGCCGATGGGCCGCCCTGCGCGAGAGCGGGGACGGCCGACACCCCGGCCATCCCGCACACCGCGGCGGCGACCACGGCCAGTCGGGTCCGCACGGCAGCGCTCATTCCTGGCATGGTCGGGCTGCTCCTCGGCGTCAGACGGCGCTGCGCCGGAACCCGTCCAGGGCGGAGGCCAGCGCCTGCGGCACCTTCGCCCGGACCAGGGTGCCCTCCGCTTCGTGCGCCGACTCGAGAATCCGCCCGTCCGCATGAATCCGGGCCACCAGGTCGCCGCGGGTGTACGGCAGCAGGACCTCGACCTCCACCTCGGGTGGGCTGACCATCTCGGCGAGGGTGGCCCGCAGATCCGCGATGCCCTCGCCGGTCCGTGCCGAGACGAACCTCGCGCCCGTCAGCAGACCCCGAAGTTGGGTGAGGGTGATCGGGTCCGCGGCATCGATCTTGTTGACCACCAGGAGTTCCGGCGGGGCCGGGGCGTCCGATTCGCGCAGGACGTCGGTGATCACCTCCCGCACCGCCTTGATCTGGTCGGTGGGCAGCGGGTCGGAGCCGTCGACGACATGCAGCAGCAGATCCGCGTCGGCGACCTCCTCGAGCGTGGACCGGAAGGCCTCGACCAGCTGGGTGGGCAGGTGCCGCACGAACCCGACGGTGTCGGTGAGCACGTACTGGCGGCCGTCGGCGAATTCGGCCTTCCTGGTGGTCGGGTCCAGGGTCGCGAACAGCGCGTCCTGCACCAGAACCCCGGCGCCGGTGAGCGCATTGAGGAGGCTGGACTTGCCCGCGTTGGTGTAGCCGACGATCGCGACCGACGGGACGTCGCTGCGCAGCCGCCGGGTGCGTTTGGTGTCGCGGGCCGCCTTCATCCCCTTGATCTCGCGGCGCAGCTTCGCCATCCGTTCCCGGATCCGGCGGCGGTCGGTCTCGATCTTCGTCTCACCGGGACCTCGCAGACCGACACCGCCGTTGCTGCCTGCCCGGCCGCCCGCCTGCCGTGACATCGATTCACCCCAGCCGCGCAGGCGCGGGAGCATGTACTCCATCTGCGCCAGCGCGACCTGCGCCTTGCCTTCGCTGGAGGTGGCGTGTTGGGCAAAGATGTCCAGGATCAGCGCGGTGCGGTCGATCACCTTGACCTTGACGACCTTCTCCAGCGCCGTCAGCTGGGCGGGGGTCAGCTCGCCGTCGCAGATCACCGTGTCCGCGCCGGTCGCGAGGACCACCTCCCGCAGTTCCTCGGCCTTGCCGGAACCGATGTAGGTGGCGGCGTCCGGCTTGTCGCGGCGCTGCACGAGGCCCTCAAGGACCTCCGAGCCCGCGGTCTCGGCGAGCGCGGCCAGTTCGGTCATGCTGGCGTCGGCCTGGTCGGCGGTGCCGGAGGTCCACACCCCGACCAGCACGACCCGCTCGAGCCGGAGCTGCCGGTACTCGACCTCGGTGATGTCGGTCAGTTCGGTGGACAGGCCCGTGACGCGGCGCAGGGCGCTGCGTTCGTCGAGCTGCATCTCGCCGACCGACGGGTCGTGGTGGCCGTTGATCGGGTGATCGCGGTGGTCGGTGCGGGGGGTCATGTCGTCTGAGTTCGTCATACACCCCAATCGTCCCACGCCCGACGACCGCGACGCATCCGGATTACAGCGACGACCACCAGGTCTCGTCGATGCTGCCGGATGCCACCAGGACGGACGGCCCGCGCAGGGTCGCCTTGCCCGCGTCGATGTCGACGACGACCTCCCCGCCGGGGACCCGGACCCGCACCTCCCCGTCGGATCGGCCGGCTGCCCGCAGCGCGGCCATCGCCGCGGCGACGGTGCCGGTGCCGCAGGACCGGGTCTCCCCCACCCCGCGTTCGTGCACGCGCATGTCGACGGCGCCGTCGGCGAGCGGGGTGAGGATCTCGACATTCACCCCGTCGGCAAAGAACGCGGCATCGAACTGCGGCGGCGCGGTCAGGTCGAGCGCGGCAAGCGACTCCGCGGTCAGGTCCTTCACCACGCACGCCAGGTGCGGGTTGCCGACGTCGATGCCGAGCCCGGTGAACTCGGTGCCGTCGACGGTCGCCGTCGAGGGTCCCAGTTCCCGGACCAGACCCATGTCGACGGTCACCTGGGCGGTCGCCCCCGCGAGGCGGTGCACCACCACCGGGCGTGCCCCGGCCCGGGATCCGACGACGAACTCGTCGGCAAGTTCGAGGCCCGACGCCCGCAGGAAATGCGCGAAGACCCGGACCCCGTTGCCGCACATCTCGGCGATCGATCCGTCCGCGTTCCGGTAATCCATGAACCAGTCGTCGACCCCGACGCCCTTCGGCAGGGCGTCGAGCACGCCCGCCTCCTTGAGCACCCCGGCGCGCGCGACGCGCAGCACCCCGTCGGCGCCGAGTCCCCGGCGCCGGTCGCACAGCGCCGACACCCGGGCCGGGCCAAGGTCGATCGTCGCCTCCAGGTCGGGCAGCAGCACGAAATCGTTCTCGGTGCCGTGCCCCTTGCTGAACTGCATGGCGGTGGTCGGGGCGACCGCGGTCATCGATGCGGCGGCGCCGAACAGGCTCATCCGGGCGGCCAGGTGGTCGGCGATGTTCATCGGATGCCCTCCCGGTCGTGACGGGCCGCACCGCGACCGCTCGCGGCAGCGGTTCGCTGCCGCGTGATCTCGTACAGACACACCGCGCCGGCCGACGGCGCGCCAAGCGAACTCGCGGCACCGCCGATCGGGATGCTGGCGGTGACGTCGCAGGCGCCGCGCCAGGCCGCGCTCATGCCACGGGTCTCGTTGCCGATCACCAGGATCGTTCCACCTCTCAGGTCGTGGTCGGCGATCGTGACACCGCCGTGCTCGTCGGTGCCCACGATCTGCAACTCCATCTTCTGGCGGTCACGGAACGCGACCACCTCGTCAGGATCTGCGGCGGTGTACACCGGCATCGCGAACAGCGAACCGGTGGACGCGCGCACACTCTGCGGATCGAACGGGTCCGCGGCGTGCCCGGTGACCACCACCGCGTCCGCCCCGAACGCGTCGGCGCTGCGGATCAGGGTACCCAGGTTGCCCGGTGACGACGGCCGGTCGAACACCACGATCAGCGGGGCCCGCTCGGACCGGGTCACGGTCAGCGTCGACACCGGGCGGGTCCGGGTCTTCCCGACCGCGATCAGCTCCGGCGCCGACTCGGCCCGCTCCCCCAACTCGGCGAGCAGCTCCCCCGCGACCCCGACCGAGTCCCCGGCCCATCCGGCGAGGACGCCCCTGGCCCATTCCGACAGCGGCGGCCCGTCCACCCGGTACAGCAGCGTCTCGATCGGCCAGTCGTTGTCGAGGGCGAGGGTCAGCGGACGGACGCCCTGGATCAGGAATCGGCCCGCCTTCGTCCGCTTCGCGCGGGTGGTCAGGTACGACTGCCACTGTTGGAAGCTGGCGTTGCGCACCGTCACCTTGCGCATCCCGGTCGCGTCGCGGGCTCCGCTGCGCGGCGGTCCCCCCGCCGCCCGGGGGGTGGTCTTCTTCGTCACTGCATCTCCGTCTGCTTCTCGACAATCGTCAGGGCCGCATCGATCAGGTCGGGTCGGGCCGCGTCGAGCCACTGCACCCGGCGATCCCGTCGGAACCAGGACCGCTGCCTGCGCACGTACCGCCGGGTTCCGATCAGGGTCCGCTCGCGGGCCTCGTCGAGGTCGTACTCGCCGTCCACCGCGGCGAGCACCTGCGCGTACCCGATCGCGCGGCGCGCGGTGACCCCGACCCGGAGCCCTCCCGCCACCAACTCCGCCACCTCGTCCACGAGACCGGACGCGAACATCGCCCTGGTCCGCTGGTCGATCCGCTCGTCCAGTTCGGCGGTGTCGCGGTCGACGCCGAGGACGACCGTCCCCCACCGCGGCTCACCGATCGTCGGCGCGGACGCCGCGAACGGCCGCCCGGTCAGTTCGACCACCTCCAGCGCGCGGACCATGCGGCGGCCGTCGGTCGGCAGGATCGTGGCGGCGGCAGCCGGGTCGACGCGGGTCAGCTCCGCGTGCACACCGGCGACCCCCTGCTCCGCGAGCACCGCCTCCCACCGGGCCCGCACCCGCGGATCCGTCGCCGGGAACTCCCAGTCGTCGAGCAGCGACTGCACATACATCATCGACCCGCCGACGATCACCGGCACGGCCCCCCGCGCGGCGATCGCCTCCACGTCGGCCCGCGCGGCCAGCTGGTATCGGGCCACCGTCGCGGTCTCGGTGACGTCGAGGACGTCGAGCTGATGGTGCGGGATGCCCCGCCGCTCCGCGACCGGCAGCTTCGCGGTGCCAATGTCCATCCCGCGGTACTGCTGCATCGCGTCGATGTTCACGATCTCGCCGCCGAGCCGCTCGGCCAGCGCGAGCCCGAGGTCGGACTTGCCGGTCGCGGTCGGGCCGAGCACCGCGATCGGGCGCACGCTTCCCGTCACGGCAGCCACATCCCCACGTGATAGCCGACCCCGTAGGGGGCGCCCTGGTAGTCGGTGCGGCACCGGGCGGGTGGGCCACCGAACAGCGCGGCCAGCGCCTGCCACGCCGGGCGGCCCGCGATCCCGAGGCCGGTGCAGATGACCGGGTCCAGTGCGGCGAGATGGTCGACGTCGCCGGAGCGGAGCGCGCGGTCGAGGTCGGCCTGCGCGGCGGGGGCACGGTCGTCGAAGGAGCCGGGCGCCTTCGCGGTCAACGTTGCCGCACCGTCGGCGACCACCAGCACGCCCCGCGGCCGGGGATCCGCGTCCAGCCGGGCCCGCAACCGGCGGCCAAAGTCGACGCAGGACGCCGGTGGGGTGTCCGCGCTGAGGACGACCGTGTCGAACTCCGCGTCGGGTGCCGCCCTGCCGCGCAGCCATCCCGCCGTCAGCGTCGCGAGGGGCAGGGTCGGGTCCGCGACGCCATGCTCGCCTGCCGCCCCCGACGCCACCCGCACGTCAGCGCCGTAGCCGCGAAAGGTTCCCCGCACCCCCGCCGCGACCTCGGTGTCCGTGTCCCCGACCCCGATCACCGTCCACACCGCCGCCAGTCTCCCCAGCTCGCCAGCGACGGCGACGCTCGCGGCCCGGAGGTCGGCGGTCTCCGCGGCCGCCGCGCCCGCCAGTTCGGGAAGCAGCAGGGGCGGCGAGGAAACCAGTGCGGCGGCGGTGAACACACCGCCCAAGGTAGTCGCCCCGTGTCGACGGTCCGCGACCAGATCGACCCCGCACCGCCGCACAATCCCGACTCTCGCGGTCCGAACTGTTTCAATGGTCGTAGACACCTCGTTCCGGGTTGAATGGAACCAGCGCGCACCGACGAGCGGATCGGCGTGCGACGAGCGAGGCAGCGGCAGCCGTGACGCGCGGCAGAGATGAGGAGTCATGACCGACACCAGCGCACCCAAGCCCGGCGCCCCGAAGCCGGGCACGCCCAAGCCGGGCGCCCCGAAGCCGGGCACGCCCAAGCCCGGTGCGGCCAAACCCGGTCCCGCGAACATCGCTGCCCACGCCGCCGTGCACGCCCCGGCCGCAACACCCCCGAGCGACCCGAGTCGATTCGGGCGGGTCGACGAGGACGGCACCGCGTGGGTCACCACCGCCGACGGCGAACGCCAGATCGGGTCCTGGCAGGCAGGCGACGCCGCCGAGGGGCTGGCCCACTTCGGCCGCCGGTACGACGACCTGGCCACCGAGGTCGGACTGCTCGAGGCCCGCCTGACCTCCGGCACCGGCGACGCCCGCCGCACCCGGACCGCCGCCGTCGCCCTGGCGGAGACCCTGCCGACCGCCGCCGTCATCGGGGACATCGACGCCCTCGCGACCCGCCTCGACGCCGTCATCGCCGGATCGCAGGAGGCCGCCGAGGCGGAGAAGGCCGAACGCGATCGCGATCGCGAGGAGCACGCCCACCGGAAGGAGGAGTTGGCCGCCGAGGCGGAACGCATCGGCGCCGAGTCCACCCAGTGGAAGGCCGCGGGCGACCGACTCCGCGAGATCCTCGACGAGTGGAAGTCGATCCGCGGTGTCGACCGCAAACTCGACGATGCCCTGTGGAAGCGGTACTCGAAGGCACGGGAGGCGTTCAACCGGCGCCGCGGGGCCCACTTCGCCGAACTCGACCGCGAACGCGCCGCCGCCAAGACCCGCAAGGAGGAACTCTGCCAGCGCGCCGAGGACCTGCAGGAGTCGACCGACTGGGGCCCGACGGCGGCCGCCTTCCGTGACCTGCTCGCCGAATGGAAGGCATCCGGACGCGCCCCGCGGGAGGCCGACGACGCGTTGTGGAAGCGGTTCAAGGCCGCGCAGGACGTGTTCTTCGGCAATCGCAACGCCGCCGCGTCCGAGCGGGACGCCGAGTTCGAAGGCAACGCGGCCGCGAAGGAGGACCTGCTCAAGGGCGTGCACATCGATCCGAGTAAGGGCCTCGACGCCGCCCGCTCCGCGCTCCGGGACCTGCAGGAGAAGTGGGACGAGATCGGCAAGGTCCCCCGCGAGAAGATGCACGACCTCGAAGGTCGACTGCACGCCATCGAGAAGACGGTCCGCGACGCCGCCGACTCCCAGTGGCGGCGCACCGACCCCGAGGCGATGGCCCGCGCCGCCCAGTTCCGGGAGCGGGTCGCCCAGTTCGAGGAGCAGGCAGCGAAGGCGACGGCCGCAGGCAAGGCCAAGGACGCGGAGAAGGCCCTCGCCCAGGCCAAGCAGTGGCGCGAATGGGCCGACGCCGCCGAGGGCGCCGTCAGCGACAGATAGACGGCACCGCCGTCAGCGACCGATAGACGGCACCGCCGTCAGCGACCGATAGACGGCGCCTGCCAATAGGTCACGCGTCCGGCCGACGACTCACCGTCGTCGGCCGGACCGAATGACTGACGCGCGCCGCGCCGTGTCGGGTCGCCGCTCCCGCTCGGGGTCAGCGATCGCCCCACAGCAGTTGGTCGCCGCGCTCCGCGGTCTGCCGCCTGCGCTCCTCCTCTGCGGCCAGCTGGATCGCGGTGCGCTGCCACACCACGTGCACCCAGTGGAACGTCAGCACCATGATCAGGATCCAGCCGAGGATCAGCCCGATCCCGGGACCGGCGCCGGGTGAGTTCGCGTCCAGGGTCTGCCTGGACCAGATCGCCAACATCCCGAACACGCTCGCGACGGCAGATCCGGCGACCGCGACCCAGGCCAGCGCCCAGCGGCGGGTGGCCAGTGCGAGCATCGCGAACACCACGCCGAACACCAGCGTCAACCACACGAAGACCCGCGACGGCAGCGCAATGTCCTCGGCGAGGGCCACCTCGTTCCCCGCGAGGACGTCCCATCCCTTCGCGGCACCGGTGTGCGGGAGCGCGAACGTACCCGCGAGCAGCAGGACGCCGACGGCGACGACCAGGGCCCGCATGCCGGGGTCGATCTCGCGGGCCACCTTCCTCTCGGCGGCGTCGATGTCCTTCCGGAACTGTTCGCTGGGGTCGGCGGGCTGGTTGTCGCTCATGCTCCACATCCGGTCACGGTCGGCAGCGGTGCGGGCGCACCGATCTGCGGGAGCCCCAATCCGATACCGATCGGCGGGGTCTTGGGGGTGATGCCACGTTCGTGCGAGTCGCCGGCACGGGTGCGCCGATGGGTGAGGACGGCGTCGTCGGCGACCAGGTGATGGGGTGCGGCCCCGGTGACGGCGACCGTGACGACGTCACCGGGACGGATTCCGCCGTCGAGGTTGCCGTCCGGCCGGAAGTGCACCAGCCTGCCGTCGCGGGCGCGGCCGCTCATCCGCTGTGTCTCGGCGTTCTTGCGGCCCTCGCCTGCCGCCACGAGCAGCTCGACCTCGGTGCCGACCAGTTTGCGGTTCTCCTCGAGCGTGATCTGCTCCTGCAGTGCGATCAACCGGTCGTAGCGTTCCTGCACGACCGCCTTCGGCAGCTGCCCGTCCATCTCGGCGGCCGGGGTGCCGGGCCGCTTCGAGTACTGGAACGTGAATGCGCTGGTGAACCGCGCCTGCCGGACGACGTCGAGGGTGGCCTGGAAGTCCTCCTCCGTCTCACCGGGGAACCCGACGATGATGTCGGTGGTGATCGCGGCGTGCGGCATCGCGGCCCGCACCTTCTCGATGATGCCGAGGAACTTGGCGGCGCGGTACGAGCGGCGCATCGCCTTGAGGACGCGATCCGACCCGGACTGCAGCGGCATGTGCAGCTGCGGGCACACGTTCGGGGTCGCCGCCATCGCCTCGATCACGTCGTCGGTGAACTCGGCCGGGTGCGGGGAGGTGAACCGGACCCGCTCGAGGCCGTCGATCTCGCCGCAGGCGCGCAGCAGCTTCGCGAACGCGCCCCGATCCCGGGGGATCTCCAGGTCGGCGAAGGAGACGCCGTACGCATTGACGTTCTGGCCGAGCAGGGTGACCTCGAGGACGCCCTCGTTCACCAGCGCCTGCACCTCGGCGAGAATGTCGCCGGGGCGGCGGTCCACCTCCTTGCCGCGCAGCGCGGGCACGATGCAGAAGGTGCAGGTGTTGTTGCAGCCGACGGAGATCGACACCCAGCCGGAGTAGGCGGAGTCCCGCTTGGCGGGCAGCGTGGACGGGAACGCCTCGAGCGAGTCGATGATCTCGACCTGCGCCTCGTCGTTGTGGCGGGCGCGTTCCAGCAGCACCGGCAGCGACCCGATATTGTGGGTGCCGAACACCACATCCACCCAGGGCGCCTTCTTGACCACGGTGTCGCGGTCCTTCTGCGCGAGGCAGCCGCCGACCGCGATCTGCATGCCCGGGTGCGCGTCCTTCGTCGGGCGCAGGTGGCCGAGGGTGCCGTACAGCTTGTTGTCGGCGTTCTCGCGGACCGCGCACGTGTTGAACACGAGCAGGTCGGGGTCCGAGCCGGGCGCGGCCTTGGTGTACCCGGCGTCCTCGAGCAGACCGGACAGCCGCTCCGAGTCGTGCACGTTCATCTGGCAGCCGAAGGTGCGGACCTCATAGCTGCGCGATGCGGGGGTGTCTTGGTCGATCGTGTCCACCAGTCCAGGGTACGGGCCCGCGCGGGCCGCACCGAACGGCACCGTCAGGCCGACCCGGCTCCGCCCTGCCGCATCGTCGGCGCCGCCGCAACGCCGGTGCGGACGGCCTCCGCGGCCAGGCTCGGGGCGTGCGTCATTCGCCGGTGCATGGCCACCGCGATCCGCTCGCCCTGCTGCTTCGCCCGGTCCGCGATCGGCCCGGTGAACGCCTCGTCGACGGACTCGTGCCACAACTGGAGCCAACGGTCGAAGTGCTCGGCCCCGAACGGGTGCCGGTCATGCGCGTTCTGATGGATCCGGAACAGGCTGCCCCGGTAGGTGCCCGCCGCGAACAGCAGCGTCTCCCAGAAATCGCACATCACCGGCAGATGCGACTCAAGCCCCTGCTCCCGCACCTCGGTGAATGGTTCCGCGAGCAACTCGTCGACGAGGGCACGGCCGTAGAATCGGCGCAGCAGGGTGCCGATGTCGGCTCGGTCAGCGATGTCCGCGCGCACGGCACTCCCCCTTCACGATGCTGGCCGCCGTCACCGTGCCCGCTCGTCAGAACGGATTCCACCAGCGGATGAACACTATGTACAGATTCGTGGGGAAGGAGAACTCCCAGTCCGATCCCATGTACGGCAGGTTCGGCAGATTTCCCTGCATCGGTGCCCCCTCACGCGCGACTGCGCTCGACCTCTGACGCCGACGTCCGGTGCCGGACACCGGCGTGGGACTCGGCGCGCATCCGGTCGGACATGTGCGGGTAGTGCAACTCGAACGCGGGCCGCTCCGAGCGGATCCGGGGCAGCTCGGTGAAGTTGTGCCGCGGCGGCGGGCAGGTCGTCGCCCATTCGAGGGAGTTGCCGTAGCCCCACGGGTCGTCGACCGTGACGACCTCGCCATAGCGGTAGCTCTTGAACACGTTCCACAGGAAGGGCAGCGTCGAGGCGCCGAGCACGAACGCGCCGAGCGTCGAGATCGTGTTCAGTGTCGTGAAGCCGTCCGACGGCAGGTAGTCCGCGTAGCGACGCGGCATGCCCTCATTGCCGAGCCAGTGCTGCACCAGGAAGGTGGCGTGGAAGCCGAGGAAGGTCAGCCAGAAGTGCCACTTGCCGAGGCGCTCGTCGAGCATCCGGCCGGTCATCTTCGGGAACCAGAAGTAGATGCCCGCGTAGGTGGCGAACACGATGGTGCCGAACAGCACGTAGTGGAAGTGCGCGACCACGAAGTACGAGTCGGTGACGTGGAAGTCGAGCGGCGGGCTGGCGAGCAGGACCCCGGACAGGCCGCCGAACAGGAACGTGACGATGAAGCCGACGGAGAACAGCATCGGCGATTCGAACGTCAACTGCCCCTTCCACATGGTGCCGATCCAGTTGAAGAACTTCACGCCGGTCGGGATCGCGATCAGGAACGTCATGAACGAGAAGAACGGCAGCAGCACCGCGCCGGTGGCATACATGTGGTGCGCCCACACCGCCATCGACAGTGCCGCGATCGACATCGTCGCGAACACCATCCCGGTGTACCCGAACAGCGGTTTGCGGCTGAACACCGGGATCACCTCGGTGATGATCCCAAAGAACGGCAGCGCAACGATGTACACCTCGGGATGCCCGAAGAACCAGAACAGGTGCTGCCACAGCAGGTTCCCGCCATTAGCCGGATCGAACAGGTGGGCACCGAGATGCCGGTCCACGAACACCCCGAGCAACGCCGCGGTCAGGATCGGGAACGCGAGCAACACCAGGATCATCGTGATGAGGATGTTCCAGGTGAAGATCGGCAACCGGAACATCGTCATGCCGGGGGCGCGCAGGCAGACCACGGTGGTGATCATGTTGACGCCGCCGAGAATGGTGCCAACACCCGCGACCGCGAGACCCATGATCCACAGGTCCGCGCCGACACCGGGCGAGTGCACCGCGTCGGTCAGCGGGCTGTATGCGGTCCAGCCGAAGTCGGCGGCACCGCCGGGAGTCACGAAGCCGGCCATCACGACCAACGCGCCGAACAGGTACAGCCAGTAACTCAGCGCGTTCAGTCGCGGGAACGCGACGTCGGGGGCGCCGATCTGCAGCGGCAGGATGTAGTTCGCGAAACCGAACACGATCGGCGTCGCATACAGCAGCAGCATCACCGTGCCGTGCATCGTGAACAGCTGGTTGAACTGCTCGTTCGACAGGAACTGCATGCCGGGCAAGGCCAACTCGGTGCGCATCAGCAGCGCCATCAGGCCGCCGGCGAGGAAGAAGGCGAACGACGTCACCAGGTACATGACGCCGAGCATCTTCGGGTCGGTGGTGGTGATCATCCGGTAGACATAGGACCCCTTGGGCCCCAGGCGGGCCGGGAACGGCCGGGACGCCGCGACACCCGGCGTCGGGGACACCGCGGTCATCGCCGCCGCCCCGCCCGGCGGAGTCGATCGGAACTCGGGTACGCGTACGTCATGAAGCCCCCTCGGCAGGCCGTGGTCGTACCGATCCAGTAAACACCCGTCCGGCGATCCCCACCCGGCTTCGGGGCCGGATTTCGCGCAGCCCCACCAATCCGTTGCCTTGGTAAAGGTTCCGTTACGTCGACGGGCCGACGTCACGCAAACACCCGGATTCCGCCTGCCCAGCACCTAGGGTCGACGACTATGACGAACGCGGGTGAATCGGGCGCGGGCGCACCCACCGCCACCGCACGGGCCATGATCTCGATGTCCGGGGTGCAGAAGCACTTCGGTGATCTGCACGTGCTGCGCGATATCGACCTCGAGGTCCCCACCGGGCAGGTGGTGATCGTGGTCGGGCCGTCCGGCTCCGGGAAGTCGACCCTGTGCCGCACGATCAACCGGCTCGAACCCGTCGACGAGGGGGTCATCGCCGTCGACGGTCGCGAACTGCCCGAGGAGGGCAAGGCGCTTGCCGCGCTGCGCGCCGACGTCGGGATGGTCTTCCAGTCGTTCAACCTGTTCGCGCACAAGACGATCCTCGAGAACGTCATGCTCGCCCCGGTCAAGGTCCGGAAGATGAGCAAGTCCGATGCGCGGGCCAGGGCCGTCGAACTGCTCGACCGGGTCGGCATCGGCAACCAGGCCGACAAGTACCCGGCCCAGCTGTCGGGTGGCCAACAGCAACGGGTGGCGATCGCCAGGGCCCTGGCGATGAACCCGAAGGTGATGCTGTTCGACGAACCGACCTCGGCGTTGGATCCCGAGATGGTCAGCGAGGTCCTCGACGTGATGACCAGCCTCGCGAAGGAGGGCATGACGATGCTCGTCGTCACCCACGAGATGGGCTTCGCCCGCAAGGCGGGCGACCGGGTGCTGTTCATGGCGGACGGCCAGATCGTGGAGGACACCGACCCGGACACGTTCTTCACCGCACCGTCATCGGCCCGCGCCAAGGACTTCCTCGGCAAGATCCTCGGTCACTGACAGCACGGACCGAGCACCCGACCGCACTTCCCGTTGCCCGACCCGAAGGAGAGGAACACATGAGGATCACCCGTGCGCTGCGAGTCGGGGTCGGCGTGCTCGCCGTCGCCGCCGTCGCGACCGCCTGCGGCGGCGACGAGCAGAGGAGCGCCGTGCAGAGCGCCGAGTCCGGCACGCTCACGGTCGGCATCAAGTTCGACCAGCCCGGCCTCGGCCTGCGCAACCCGGACGGCACGTTCAGCGGCTTCGACGTCGACGTCGCCACCTATGTTGCCGGCAAGCTCGGTGTGCAGCCGTCCGGGATCACGTTCAAGGAGTCCCCGTCCGCGCAGCGGGAGACGCTGATCCAGAACGGCGAGGTCGACTACGTGGTCGCGACCTACTCGATCACCGACGCCCGCAAGGAGAAGGTCGACTTCGCCGGGCCCTACCTGACCACCGGGCAGTCCCTGCTGGTGCGCGCCGACAACACCGACATCACCGGGCCCGACTCGCTCAACGGCGGCAAGAAGCTGTGCTCGGTCACCGGCTCCACCCCGGCGCAGAACGTCAAGGACACCTACGCCAACGAGGTGCAGTTGCAGGAGTTCGACACGTACTCGGCGTGCGTGGAGGCCCTGCGCAACGGCGCCGTCGACGCGGTGACCACCGACGCGATCATTCTCGCCGGCTACGCCGCCCAGTACCCGGGCCAGCTGAAGGTGGTCGGTGACACCTTCACCACCGAGAACTACGGCATCGGCCTTGCCAAGGGCGACGACGAGACCCGCGCCAGGATCAACGACGCGATCGAGGCGATGATCGCGGACGGATCGTGGCAGGCGGCGCTGGAAAAGAACGTCGGCCCGTCCGGATACCCGATCCCCGCGCCCCCGACCGTCGACCGCTACTAGGAGGCGCTCCGCGCCCGTGCGTGAGTTTCACCCCGATGGGGGTAAAAATCACGCACGGTGCGCGGGGACGAAGAAGGAACGTCCGTGAACCTGCTCACCAAGTACGGGGATCAGCTGATCTCCGCGTTCTGGACGACGATCGAATTGACCGTGCTCGCCGCGATCGGTGCCCTCGTCATCGGCACCGTGCTGGCCGCGATGCGGGTGTCGCCGGTGCCGGTGGCGCGGTGGCTCGGGGCCGCGTACGTGACCGTGTTCCGGAACACCCCGCTGACGCTGATCGTCATCTTCTGCTCGTTCGGCCTCTATCAGACGATGGGTGTTCGACTCTCGCCGGAGAACTCACCGACCTTCCTGGTGGACAACAACTTCCGGCTCGCGGTGCTCGGCCTGAGCGTCTACACCGCCGCCTTCGTGTGCGAGTCGCTGCGCGCCGGCATCAACACCGTCCACGTCGGGCAGGCCGAGGCGGGCCGCTCCCTCGGTCTCACGTTCGGGCAGAACCTGCGGCTGATCGTGCTGCCGCAGGCGTTCCGGGCGGTGATCGCACCGCTCGGCAGCGTGCTGATCGCCCTGACCAAGAACACCACGATCGCCTCGGTGATCGGCGTCGCGGAGGCCTCGCTGCTGATGAAGACGATGATCGAGAACGAGGCCGCGATCTTCGTCGTCGGCGGCATCTTCGCGCTCGGCTTTGTGATCCTGACGCTGCCGATGGGTCTGCTGTTCGGGTATCTCGGCAAGCGGTTGGAGGTGGCCCGATGAGCACCGGGGCAACGGTCCTCTACGACGCGCCGGGTCCCCGGGCCCGCAGGCTCCACCGCCTCGGGTCGGTCGTTGCCGCCGCGGTGCTCGTCGCCGTCGGATACCTCGTGTACCGCGCCCTCGACGGGAAGGGGCAGTTGACGGCGGAGAAGTGGGAGCCGTTCCTCGAGTCCTCGTCGTGGACGACGTACCTCGTCCCCGGCATCCGCGGCACCCTGATCGCGGCGGCGGTGTCGATCGTGCTGGCGCTGCTGCTCGGCGTCCTGCTCGGCGTCGGGCGACTGTCGGAACATCGGGCGGTCCGCGTGGTCTCCGGGGTGATCGTGGAAGTGTTCCGGGCAATCCCGGTGCTGATCCTGATGATCTTCGCGTACCAGGTGTTCGCCGACTACCAGGTGTTCAAGTCGACCTACCTGGCGCTGGCCGCGGTCATCACCGGCCTGACCCTCTACAACGGGTCGGTGATCGCGGAGATCGTGCGCGCGGGCATCGCCTCGCTCCCGAAGGGGCAGTCGGAGGCCGCGCGGGCGCTGGGCATGCGCAAGAGCCTGATCATGCGGAGCATCCTGCTGCCGCAGGCGATCGCGGCGATGCTGCCCGCGATCATCTCGCAGATGGTGGTTGCGCTGAAGGATTCCGCGCTCGGCTACCTCATCGGGTACGTCGAGGTGGTCCGGTCCGGCCAGCAGCTCGGCGCGTTCTACGGCAACTACCTGCCCGCACTGCTGGTGGTCGCGGCGATCATGATCGTGCTGAACTCGGCGCTGTCCGCACTGGCGACGTACGTCGAGAGGCGGTTGCGCAGCGGACGGAAGGGGCGCCCGGCGGCCACGCCTGCGGTACCGCCCGCCGCGCCGGGCATGGACCTGACCGCAAAGGTGTGATGACCGGGGAAGGTGCGGCGCGGCCGGTCCCGCCGCGGTGGTGGCGGGCGACCGTCGCCGCGGTGTCGGTGCTCGTCGCGACGGCCTGCGCGGTGATCCTGTGGGCGTTCGTGCCGCCGGTCGTCTACTTCCCGTTCGTGGCGCTGGCCGGGTGGGCGTTGATGATCCTGGGTGCGGTCTGGCTGGCGCTCACCCTGGTCCGGTTCTGACCCGGCGGACGGGGACGGCCCGCCGGGCCCGCGCGGCGTGGACCGTCACCCGGCGTCGAGACCCTCGTCATCCGAACCGGCCCGCGCGAGTTCGGTCTTCACCACGTCGAAGCACATGCCCTGCGGATAGCCGCGGCGGGCGAGCATCGACACCAGCCGCCGGACGAGTCGGTCGCGGTCGCTGCTGCGACCGCCCGGTCCGTCGACCTCGAAGTCGAGGGATGCGGTGCGCAGCTTGCGCCGCACCAGTTCGGTGGCCCGTTTACGTTCGTCGTCGACGTCGATGCGGTCGAGCGCGGTCGCCGCGATGTCCGGCGCGACCCCCTTGGTGCGCAACTCCATCGCCAGCGCCCGCTTGCCCTTGCCGGAATAGGTGTGCCGGGAGTGCACCCACTGCGCCGCGAACGCGGCGTCGTCGACGAGACCCACCTCGGTGAGCCGGTCGAGCACCCCGACGATCACGTCGGGGTGGTAGCCCTTGTCGGTGAGCTTGGTGGCCAGTTCCGTGCGGCTGCGCGCGCGGTCGGTCAGGAGGCGCAGGCACAGGTCCTTCGCCTGCGCCTCCTGCTCGGCAGGACTGCGGGAGCCCACGTCGGCGGCGGCGCGTCTCGCCGCGCCGGCACCGGATCGTCGCGACTCATCGGCCCGGCGACGGGACGCCCGCGGGCGGTCGTCCTGTTCCATGGGCGGTGTCCTAGAAGTCGGCGGGTGCGTCGCCCGCGTCCTCGGCGGTCACGTCGGCGCCGATGCCCAGCTTCTCCTTGATCTTCTTCTCGATCTCGTCGCGGATGTCGGTGTTCTCCAGCAGGAACTTGCGGGCGTTTTCCTTGCCCTGCCCCAGCTGGTCACCCTCGTAGGTGAACCACGACCCCGACTTGCGGATGAAGCCGTGCTCGACACCCATGTCGATCAGCGAGCCCTCCTTGGAGATGCCCTGGCCGTAGAGGATGTCGAACTCGGCCTGCTTGAACGGCGGCGAGACCTTGTTCTTGACGACCTTGACGCGGGTGCGGTTGCCGACCGCGTCGCCGCCGTCCTTGAGGGTCTCGATACGGCGCACGTCCAGTCGCACCGACGAGTAGAACTTGAGCGCCTTGCCGCCGGTGGTGGTCTCCGGCGAACCGAACATCACACCGATCTTCTCGCGCAGCTGGTTGATGAAGATGGCGGTGGTGCCCGAGTTGTTCAGGGCACCCGTCATCTTCCGCAGCGCCTGGCTCATCAGTCGGGCCTGCAGACCGACGTGACTGTCGCCCATCTCGCCCTCGATCTCGGCGCGGGGCACCAGCGCGGCCACCGAGTCGACGACGATGATGTCGAGGGCGCCGGAGCGGATCAGCATGTCCGCGATCTCCAGCGCCTGCTCACCGGTGTCCGGCTGCGAGACCAGCAGGGCGTCGGTGTCGACGCCGAGCTTGCGGGCGTACTCGGGGTCGAGCGCGTGCTCGGCGTCGATGAACGCCGCGACACCGCCTGCGGCCTGCGCGTTCGCCACCGCGTGCAGCGCGACGGTCGTCTTACCCGAGGACTCCGGGCCGTAGATCTCGACGACGCGCCCGCGCGGCAGGCCGCCGATCCCGAGCGCGACGTCGAGGGCGATGGACCCGGTGGGGATCACCGAGATGGGCTGGCGCGCCTCCTCACCGAGACGCATCACCGAGCCCTTGCCGAAGTTCTTGTCGATCTGCGCCAGTGCGAGCTCGAGCGCCTTGTCGCGATCGTGTGCCTGTGGTGCCATCGGTTCTCCTTAGTCAGGAACTCGTGTGTCGTCAGGAGCTCGCGTGTCGAGCGGCCCGATTTCCGGGCGGCCCGATGTTCGAGCGGGGTCTCACTGTGTTGTGGTCACCGTAGACGGGGACACCGACAAACTCTGCCGACGCGACCTGACGAGCACACCCCCAGCATAGGGGAACACCTGTTCGAGTCAATGGCCCGGGATGGGCGTGTCGGCGCCAACGCCGCAACTACCAGCGGCTTCGTGGCACCTCGAACTCGACGCAGAGCGCACGCCACACCTCACGCGGTTCCCGACCGGCCTCGATGGCCTGCGCGGCGGTCCTGCCACCCAGGCTGAGCAGCACGTGGTCCACCAGCAGGGATTCGCCGTAGAGTCGGCCGAACTCGCCGTGTACCAGTTCATTGAACTCGGTCAGTCGCACGGACCAACGGTAACGCGTGCCGCCGTCCGGCCATCAGGCCCGCCCGCCCGCCGCGCGATCATGGCAGGGTCGATCCAGCGGCGGCGGCCGCCCGGCACACCGCGACCGGGTCGGCAACCTCGCCCGCGGTCGCCGCGGCCGCGGCCGCCGCCGCCGCGAACGACGGGTCGTCCAGCATCCTCAGCACCGCCCCGCGCAGGGCATCGCCCGACAGCGGCCGCACCACCAGGGCGCTGCCCTGCCTGGCCGCACGGTTCGCCAGCTCCCACTGGTCCCCGCCGCCGGGAACGGTCACCGCGGGCACCCCGGCGAGGAGCGTCTTGGCGAGCATGCCGTGACCGCCGCCGCAGACCACCACCGACGCGTCGGCCAGCAGCGCGTCCTGACGCCCCAGCCCAGCGCTGGCCCAGGACGGCAGGTCCGCAGGAGGGGTGTCGAGCATGGAGGCGACCACCCGCACCCCGGTGCCGTCGAGCGCCGCCAGCGCGATCTCGAGCATGCCCTCGGCTCCGGTGTGCGCGGTCGACGGCGCGATCATCACCAACGGCCCGTCGCCGGGCGGCGGGGCGAGGAGGTCCGCGGTCGGCTCCCACAGCAGCGGCCCGACCACCTGCGCGTTGTCTGGCCAGTCCGGCCGGGGCACCTCCAGGGCGGGCAGGGTCGCGATCAGCCGCGCGACCGGCCCCGGATCCTCGGCGGGCAGACCGACGCCGACCCTCGCCTCGGAGCGCTGCCGCAGACCCTGCTTGATCGACCGGCCGGTCGCCGCCCGCATCAGCCGGTCGCGGGCCCGACCACGCAGCCCCTCCCCCGGCGCCAGGCCACTGCCGATCGGCGGCAGGCCCGTCGACGGCGCGTACAGCGGATGCGGTGACAACTCCACCCACGGCACGTCGAGCCGTTCGGCGGCCATCCCGCCGCCCGCGGTGAGGATGTCGGAGACCACCAGTTCGGGCAGCATCGCGCTCAGCTCGGGCAGGATCTCGGTGGAGATGTACGCCGCCCGGGTATGGATCCGCGCCCCCGCGTCGAGGTCGTCGTCCTCCGGCCGCGGCGCGAGACCCTTGAGCCTGCGCGCCGAGATCCCCGCCGCGCGCGCGGTGTCCAGCCAGCGATCACCGGTGAACAGCACCGGATCATCGCCCGCGGCAATCAGTTTCAGGCACAGGGCGATGGCGGGGATGGCATGACCGGGATCGGGTCCGGCGACGACGGCGACGCGCATCCGACCAGGGTGCCATAGGCCCCGCTCAGCCCGTGACGAGTGGGCCGACTGTGGCAGGCGATTCGGCGGCGGCACCCGCCTCGTCGTCGCCGACGCTAGATCTCCATGCCCGCGTCGGCGCCCATCTGCATGGTGGTGTTCGCCCCGTCGAGGCTCTCGCGGATGATGTCGGCGTGCCCGGCGTGCTGGGCCGTCTCCCGCAGGATGTGCATGAGGATTTTCAGCCCACTCCACCATTGACGCTGCGGCGCCCACGGCGCGGTCGGCAGCGGGACCGGCTCGGTGAGGTCGAGGTCGCGGACCGCGGCCTCGGTCTCACGGGCCACCACGACATAGTCCGCGAGCAGCGCCTCAAGGGTCTCGTCCGACCCGACCGTCCACGACTGCATCGCGGAGTCCATGTCGAACTCGGCGGCCTCGTCCCGCTCGACCAGGGTCCGAATCCAGCCGCGCTCGGTGCCGGTGACGTGCTTGAGCAGGGCGATCAGCGTCAACTCGCTGGCCGTTGACCGGGTGCGGGCCCCCGCGTCGTCGAGGCCCCGGAAGGTGATCAGGAAGGTGCTGCGCTGCTCGGCGAGCAGGTCGAGGATGTCGGTCGTGGCAGTGCTCTGCGGATCGGTGGTCATGGTGTGCGTCGCTCCCGAACGTCGGTACAGCCGTGTCGAACCGGACGCCCCACCGTACGACCTCGCACCGACAATGTTCAGCCGAGCGCGGCCACCGCCGCGTCCCGTGCGCGGTCCCGGTCGGCGGGGACCAGACCGATCCGGGTTCGGCGGTCAAGGAGGTCGTCGACGTCCAGCGCCCCTTCGCTGCGGACCGCGAACACCAACTCGGCGTGGCTGACGTCGATCCCGTCGGCCACCCGATCGAGGGGCCCGGCCGCGGCGACGCTGCCCGCCTCGGCTCCGTACCGGTCGATCAGCGACGCGGGCAACCCGGTCGGTGCCGCACCCGCACCGACCACCGGCAGATTCCTCGTGACACACGCCCCGGCCGCGAGGCCCCCGGCCAGGATCGCGGCATCGACCGCGTCCTGCGCCATCTTCCGATAGGTGGTCAGCTTCCCGCCGACGACACTGATCACCCCGGCGCCCGAGGTGAGGACCGCGTGGTTGCGGGACAGGTCCGCGGTCGCACCGTCCCCGGTGTCGAGCAGGGGCCGCAGGCCCGCGTAGCTGGCGAGCACGTCGCTGCGGGTCAGGTCGCCCCCCAGCGCAGTGTTGACGGTGGTCAACAGGAAGTCGATCTCGGGCTCGGTGGCCACCGGGACGTCGGGGATCTCCCCCGGTGCCGCCTCGTCGGTCAGCCCGAGGTAGACCCGACCCAGCTGCGCGGGCAACGCGAACACGAAGCGGTTCGTCTCGCCGGGAATGGGGACGGTGAGCGCCGCCGTCGGGTTCCCGAGTCGCTCCGCGGAGAGCACCAGGTGGGTGCCGCGGCTGGGTTTGAGCGCGATGTCGGGGTCGACCTGCCCGGCCCACACCCCGGCGGCATTGACGACCGCGCGGGCCCGCACCGTGAGCTCCTCCCCGGTCAGCTCGTCCCGGAGCCGCGCACGATCACCGGTGACGTCGTACGCCCCGACCCGGGTAAGGATCTTCGCGCCGTGCCCGGCCGCCGTGCGGGCGATCGCGACGACCAGTCGCGCGTCGTCGACGAGCTGGCCGTCGTATGCGAGCAGGCCGCCGCGCAGGCCGTCCCGGCGCACCGCTGGCGCGAGGGCGATCGCCGCGGCCGACCCGACGCGCCGGGAGCGCGGCAGCACCGACGCGGGGGTGCCGGCGGTCGCCCGCAGCGCATCGCCGGCGAGGAATCCGGCCCGCACCAGCGCCTTCTCGAATCGCCCGACGGACGGCAGTAGCGGCACCAGCTGCGGCAGCGCCCGGATCAGGTGCGGCGCAGTCCGGGTCATCAGGATGCCGCGTTCGACGGCGCTCTCCCTGGCGATGCCAACGTTCCCGCTCGCGAGGTACCGGAGTCCGCCGTGCGCGAGCTTCGAACTCCATCGACTGGTCCCGAAGGCCAGGTCACGGCGTTCGACGAGGACGGTCCGCAGTCCGCGGGACGCGGCGTCCAGCGCGACCCCGACCCCGGTGATCCCGCCGCCGATCACCAGCAGGTCGATCGGATCCCCGTCACCGAGCTCGGACAGTTCCCGCGCTCGGCGGTCGGCATTGAGGGCGGTCGGGGCGTTGAGGTGCACGGTGAACTCCTGATCCGGGATGTCAGACGGACGGTGCGGTCAGATAGGCGTCGACGGCGACGGTCAGCTCCCCGATCAGCGCGTCGGGCGGGAGCAGGTCGGCGACCATTCCGGCGGACTGGACCGCCGACTGCGTCATCAACAGCAGCATCGTCGCGAGGGCGACGGGGTCGCCTGCCCGGACCGAGCCGTCCGCCTGGCCGGCAACGAGCGCGGGGACGAGATGGTCGATGATCGCGCGCTGACTGGTGCCGAGCCGCTCGACAATGTAGGTGATGAGCAGTTCGGGGTCGGATCGGAGGATCTTCACAAACAGGGGGTGATGCCGCACCGCGTCCGCCATCTGCGCGACCGCGGCAACGAGTTGGGCGCGCATCGGGCCAGCACCGGACGGTGCCGGGACCGCGAGCCCGATCTCGCGGGTGAGCAGATCCCCCACCACTGCGCGGGTGTCGGGCCAGCGCCGGTAGACGGTCGGCCTGCTCACGCCGGCCCGCCGGGCGATCTCCGCGAGCGTGGTGCGCCGCAGGCCGAACTCGAGGACGCAGGTCCGGGCCGCGTCGAGGATCTGGTCGTCGACGCACCGGGCCGCCGCGGTGTCACTGCTCACGCGTTCACATTTCCCCGGTCGAGATCAGCGTTACGAATAGACATTGTGTGTAACACTGTAACGCATGATCGACTTCACAGCACCCGAGCACCCGGCGACCGAGGCCCCCGTCATGGAGTGGGACGCCTGGGGAGTCGGCGAGTTCCGCAAGCAACTCTCCCCGCAGGTCCTGTCCCTGCTCGGGGCGGCGCTCGGGGTCGACGCGGCGCAGGCCGCCGCCCCCGCCGAGTCCGACGTCGTGCTGCGGCCCAGCTCCCTCACCGACGCGCACCGCCGCGCGCTCAAGGACCTGCTCGGATCCGACAACGTCCGCGCCGACTCCGCGATCCGGCTCCGCCACGCGGGCGGAAAGTCCACACCCGACCTGTTGCGCCGCAAGGACACCGCGGCGCAGGACGCCCCGGACGCGGTGGTCCTGCCCGCCTCCCACGAGAACGTCCTCGCCCTCCTGCAGTGGTGTGCCAGGAACACGGTCGCGGTGGTCCCGTTCGGCGGCGGCACCAGCGTCGTCGGCGGACTCGACCCGGTCCGCGGCGGCTTCGACACGGTGATCGCGGTGGATCTGCGGCGCCTGAACGCGCTCGTCGACCTCGATCCGGTGTCCGGGATCGCGACCCTGCAGGCGGGTGTGACCGGACCGCAGGCGGAGGAACTGCTCGGGGTGCACGGCTTTTCGCTCGGCCACTTCCCGCAGAGCTTCCAGTTCGCGACGATCGGCGGATTCGCCGCGACCCGCTCGTCCGGGCAGGCGTCCGCGGGCTACGGCCGGTTCGACGACATGGTGCAGCACCTGCGGGTTGCGACCCCGGCAGGCACCCTCAGCCTCGGCCGCGGCCCGGCGTCGGCCGCGGGACCGGACCTGCGCGAGCTGCTCGTCGGCTCGGAGGGCACCTTCGGCGTCATCACGGAGGTCACCGTCCGGGTGCACCCGGTGCCCGCGACCACCGCCTACCGCGCCTGGTCGTTCCCCGACTTCGAGACCGGCGCGCACGCACTGCGGACGGTGGTCCAGACCGGCGCCGCACCGACGGTGATGCGCCTGTCGGATGAGGCGGAGACCGGCATCAACCTGGCGCTGGCCGGGGACATCGGTGGCGAGAGCCCCACGTCGGGATGCCTGGCCATCACCACGTTCGAGGGCACCGAGGCGCACGTGCGGGCCCGCTCCGAGGAGGCGGGCGCCCTGCTCGCCGCCGCAGGCGGAACCGACCTCGGCGACGGGCCCGCCCGATCCTGGGAGCACGGCCGCTTCTCCGCCCCCTACCAGCGCGATGCACTGCTGAACGCGGGCGCGGTCGTCGAGACCCTGGAGACGGCGACCACCTGGTCCAACCTGGCGACCCTCCGCGACGCCGTCACCACGGCCCTCACCGAATCCCTGACCGCGCAGGGCACCGCGCCCCTCGTGATGTGCCACATCTCGCACACCTACCCGACCGGCGCGTCGCTGTACTTCACGGTCGTGTGCGCGCAGGCCGCGGATCCGCTGGTCCAGTGGTCAGCGGCCAAGCGCGCCGCGGGCGATGCCATCGTCGCGGCGGGCGGAACGATCACCCACCATCACGCCGTCGGCCGGGATCACCGCCCGTGGATGGCGGACGAGGTCGGCGAGCTCGGTGCGAGCGTCCTGCAGGCGGTCAAGGACGCGCTCGACCCCGTCGGCATCCTCAACCCCGGCAAGCTGATCCCATGAGATCGGTGACGGTGCTGACGAACCCGCACGCCGGCGGCGGACACCCGCACGAGGTGGCCGCGGCCGCGACGGCGCGCCTGCGCGAGCGGGGCATCGACATCACCGCGATCGAGGGCGGCTCCCCTGCCGAGGCCCTGCAGCTGGCCCGCGCCGCGGTCGAGGCAGGCACCGACGCCCTCGTCGCGGTCGGCGGCGACGGGCTGATCAACATCGCCTGGCAGGCGGTCGCGGAATCCGGGGTGCCGCTGGGCATCATCCCCGGCGGGACCGGCAACGACCATGCCCGACTGTTCCACATCCCGGTCGACGACCCGGTCGCGGCGGCGGACATCGTCGCCGAGGGCGAGACGGCCGACGTCGACCTCGGACGGGTCACCGTCGGCGCGGCCGCGCACTGGTTCGGCACGGTGCTGTGCGGCGGTTTCGATTCCCTCGTCACCGAACGGGCGAACCGGATGCGCTGGCCGCGGGGCCCGATGCGCTACAACCTCGCGATGCTCGCGGAACTGGCGAGCCTGCGGGCGATCCCGTATCGGATCGTGCTCGACGACCGCACCCTCGATCTGGACGCGGCGATGGTCTCGATCGGGAACGGCACCTCGTACGGCGGCGGGATGCTCATCGCGCCGGACGCGAGCCTGACCGACGGACTGTTCGACGTCGTCGTCATCGCTCCGGGCAGCCGATGGAAGCTGGTCCGGCTGTTCCCCACCGTCTACAAGGGGACCCACGTGTCGCTCGACGAGGTGCGGGTCTTCCGCTCCGCCTCGGTGCGGGTGGAGGCGGCGGGTATCACCGCGTACGCGGACGGGGAACGGATCGCGCCGCTGCCGATCGACGTCCAGACCGTTCGGGGGGCCGGGCGCGTCATCGTCGGCGCTCCGGTCCACTGACCCACGCCCCAGGATTGAATGGGGGTTCAGGTGCCACCGTGCCGCCGGAAATGCGCCATGAACCCCCATTCACCGCATCGCGGCGGGCGGGTCAGAACGAGAACAACTCGAACCCAACCGCCCGCGGCGCCGGGAATCCGGGCTTCGGACCGGTTGCCATCTCCACCTGCGCGGCGGCCTGCTCCGCGACCGGGACGTCGCTGAGCGCGGCGAGGTAGCGGGCATGCTCGGCAAGGGACGCGACCGCGAGGTCGACCGTTGCCGTCACGTCAGCGGCGTGCGTGTGCCCGGACGGCCCGGTCACCGCCGCCCACCGCACACCCGACCAGCGCGGTTCGGGCAGGTCCGGGAAGATCCACTCGTTCGCGGCGTCCGCGATCGCGTCCAGTGCGGCCAACCCGACGGCCCGGTGGTCGGCGCTGTTGCGGCGTCCGGGGACCACGGCCTCGTGATGAGTCAGGGTGACGACGATCTCGGGCCGGTGCCTGCGGATCGCCCCGGCGATCGCGGCGCGCAGCGCCGGGCCGTACTCGACGGTGCCGTCCCGGAGGCCGAGGAACTCGACCTCGGTGACCCCGACGACCCGGGCGGACCGGAGTTGCTCCGCCTCCCGCAGCGGTCCGCACTCGGCGGGCGGGACCCCCTCGATCCCCGCCTCCCCCCGCGTGACGAGGACGTAGCGGACGTCCTTGCCCTGCGCGGTCCACCGGGCAACGGCCGCCGCGCAGCCGTATTCGATGTCGTCGGGATGCGCGACGATCACCACGCCGCGCTGCCAGTCCTCGGGAATCGGTTCGATCGTGGGCTCCATGCCAACGAGCATGCCGCCGGATACCGGTTCGGGTGGCGAGACGCGCCCGGGCAGCACGCCTAGATCTTCGTGACCTTCTGCGAGTCCGAATCCGAGAACGCCTTGACCAGCAGGTACACACCGAACACCACGGCGCTGACGGCGAGGATCCAGAACAGGCCCTTCACCAGCACCCCGACCAGGGCCAGTGCGATCCACACCAGCGCAACGACACCGAGAATCTTCCAGAACACGATGGTTCTCCGTTTCTTGCGGGCCGAACCACCACGAGTTGGCGGTCCGCTGCCGTCCAGCCTGACAGGATCGCGCCGGTAAATCACCAGCTCAACGGCAAGATCAGGGAAAGATCAGGGTGAACCCCCATGCCCCGCGGCCGCCCGGACCGGGTGGAGGAGCCCATCGGCCGACGCGCCTGACATAAGCTCGACCGGTCCCCGCCACCTAGGAGCTCTGCACCACCCGTGTCCTCCCGAATCTCCGGCGCCCCGGCACTGACCGCGCGCGACCTCGCCCAGGTCGCGGTCTTCGCGGCGCTGATCATCGCCCTCGGCCTGCCCGGCACCATCACCATCGGCACCTCCGGCGTGCCGATCACCCTGCAGAGTCTCGGCGTGATGGTCGCGGGCGCGCTCCTCGGCGCCCGCAAGGGATCGCTGGCCGTGCTGACCGTGATCGCGGTCGGGATGGCCCTGCCCGTCCTCGCAGGCGGGCGCACCACCCTGACCGCGCTGGCCAGCCCGACCGCGGGCTTCCTGATCGGCTGGATCCCGACCGCCGCGCTGATCGGGTGGCTGACCGTCAAGGCGCTGCCCCGCTACAACGCGATCGTCGGGACCCTGATCAACCTGCTCGGCGGGATCGTCGTGCTGTACGCCTGCGGGATCGCGGGCATGCTGCTGCGCACCGACCTGACGCTGGTGGCCGCGCTGTCGGCGAACGTGACCTTCCTTCCCGGCGACGCGATCAAGGCGGTGGTCGCCGCCGTCGTCGCCGCCCAGGTGCACCGGGCGTACCCCGCCCTGCTGACCGGCTGCCGGGCGCCAGCGGCGCCCGCCGCCGACGCCGCCTGACCCCGCCGATGACCGAGATCCGGTTCCGGTCCGTCGCGCACCGCTACGGGGAACGCGCCGTCCTGCGCGAGGTGGACCTGACCCTCACCGAATCCCGCATCGGGATCGTCGGTGCCAACGGCAGCGGCAAGTCGACACTCGCACGAATGATCAACGGGCTGGTGGTCCCCACCGCCGGGACGGTGACCGTCGACGGACTCGACACCGCCCGCGACGGCAGGAAGGTGCGTCGCAAGGTGGGGTTCGTGTTCACCGACCCCGACCATCAGATCATCATGCCGACCGTCGCCGAGGACATCGCGTTCTCCCTCAAGCGGTCGGGGCTGCCCGCCGCCGCCCGGGACGCGCGGGTCGCCAGCGTGCTCGGCCGGTTCGGGCTCGCCGGGCACGCCGACCACCCCACCCACCAGCTGTCCGGCGGGCAGAAGCAGCTGCTGGCGCTCGCGGCGATCATGGTCACCGAGCCCGAGGTGATCGTCGCCGACGAGCCGACCACGCTGCTGGACCTGCGCAACACCCGGCTGGTCTCGGACACCTTCGCGGCGCTGCCGCAGCAGCTGATCGCGGTGACCCACCATCTGGACCTGCTCGCGGACTTCGACCGGGTCATCGTCATCGACTCCGGGGGCGTCGCCGCCGACGGCGCGCCCGCCGAGGCGATCGGCTTCTATCGACGGCTCGCCGGGTGACGACGCTCGGCCTGTACCGACCGGGGCGGTCCGTGCTGCACCGGCTGCCCGCGGGCGGGAAGCTGATCGGGTTGGTGCTGTTCCTCATCGGGCTCGCGGCGTTCGTTCGGCAGCCGTGGCAGCTGGCGCCCGCCGCGGTCGTGGTGATCGCCGGGTTCGGCATCGCCCGCATCCCCGCACGGGTGGTGCTCGCCCAGTTGCGTCCGGTGCTGTGGATGCTCGCGTTCATCGCGGTGTTTCAGGTCGTCTTCACCGGGTGGCGACGTGCGCTGGTGGTGTGCGGGGTGCTGCTGCTGTCCGTCGCCGTCGCGGCACTGGTGTCCCTGACCACCCGGGTACTGGACATGCTCGACGCGCTGCACCGGATCCTCGGGCCGTTCCGGCGGTTCGGGGTGGACCCCAACCGGGTCGGTCTGGTGCTGGCGATGACGATCCGCTGCATCCCGCTGCTTGCCGGGCTGGTCGCCGAGGTGACCGAGGCCCGCAAGGCCCGTGGTCTCGGCTTCTCCCTGCGGGCCCTGGCCGTCCCGGTCGTGATCGGTGCCGTCCGCACGGCCGACGCGATGGGCGAGGCCCTCGCCGCGCGCGGCGTCGACGACTGACGAACGCGGGTCGGAAAACGACGCCAGGCCCGGCCCGGACGATGTCCGGACCGGGCCTGGCGTCGGTGTGGAACTACTGCGCGGCGGGACCCTCGGTCTTCGGGGCAGCCGCCGGGGTCTGCGGCGCTGCCGCCGGAGTGGCACCGCCCCCGGACGGAAGCGCGTCGCCCTTCATCGAGGCGCGGATCTGCTCGAGACGACTGTGGCCTGCCATCTGCACGCTGGCCTGCTGGACCTCCATCATCCGTCCCTGGACGGAGTTCTGAGCCAGCTCCGCGGAGCCGAGCGCGTCCGCGTAGCGGCGTTCGATCTTGTCGCGCACCGCGTCGAGGCTGGGGGTGTTGCCCGGCGCGGACAGGGTGGCGTCCATCGACCGCAGCGAGTCGCTGACCTTCTCCTGCATCTTGGCCTGCTCGAGCTGGCTGAGCAGCTTGGTGCGCTCGGCGACCTTGGCCTGCAACGCCATCGCGTTCTGTTCGACGGCCTTCTTCGCCTGCGCGGCCGCCTGCAGCGACTGGTCGTGCAGCACCTTCAGGTCCTCGACGGACTGTTCGGCCGTCACCAGCTGTGCGGCGAAGGCCTCGGCGGCGTTGGTGTACTGGATCGCCTTCTCGTTGTCGCCCGCGGTGGCGGCCTGGTCCGCCAGGGTGACGGCCTGACGAGCGTTCGCGTTGAGCTTCTCCACCTCGTCGAGCTGGCGGCTCAGCTTCATCTCCAGCTGGCGCTGGTTGCCGATGACCGATGCGGCCTGCTGCGAGAGTGCCTGGTGCTGGCGCTGCGCGTCCTCGATTGCCTGCTGAATCTGAACCTTCGGGTCCGCCTTCTCGTCGATTTTCGAGTTGAAGAGCGCCATCAGGTACTTCCAGCCCTTGACGAACGGGTTAGCCATGGGTGTGATCCTGCCTCCATCTGATGCGCCGCGTCATCCGCGACCCGGTGCGCGACCGTCGCACACCGCCTTGCGCCACTGTCCTCGTCGAATCTACAGCGATCCGGCACCACCGCGAACCATCCGCGCCGACCCGAATCCGGTCCGGCTGAAGCGAGCGGACCGACCGAACCGCCCCCGAGCGGACCGTCAGGCGGCGGCCAATGCCGTCGCCTGCGGCGCCGGAATCACCACCCGGGTGTCCCCGTCGATGCGCGGCGCCGCCGCGTGCACGACCTCGGGCATCGCGGAGCCCGCGGTCTCGGTGGTGACGGCCCCGGCACGTACCGCGGTCGCGTCCGACAGCGTCTCGCTGACGTCGTGGAGCACGTCCGACAGCGGAACGTCGAGCGCGTCGCAGATCGCGGCGAGCAGTTCGCTCGACGCCTCCTTCCGCCCCCGTTCGACTTCGGAAAGGTATCCCAGGCTGACACGCGCCGAGCTCGACACCTCGCGCAGCGTGCGGCTCTGGGCCACCCTCGTGCGCCGCAGACTGTCCCCGAGCGCTTCTCGCAACAACACGGTCATCTGGCACCTCCTTCACTTGCCCCCGACGGGTCGTACGACGAGTCCTGTTGGTTCAACGAGCCGCCATGTCGAGTTGGTTCCCGACCCTATCCCGCCGCACCGGAACGCACGCGACCGAGGACGTCCGACACGGCCTCGGCGACGGCCGCGCGGCGAATCTCCCAGCGACCACCCGGCAACGTCAGCCGCCGGACGGCGACCCCGTCCCGGCCCGCGACCCCGAGGAACACCGTTCCGACCGGGGTGCTGTCCTGCGGGTCGGGTCCGGCGACACCGGTGAGCCCGATCCCCCAGTCCGAGCCGCAGCGCGCGGCGGCCCCGGTGGCGAGTTCGGCGGCGGTGCTCGCGGCGACCGGGCCGTCCGCGGCGAGCGTCGCCGCCGACACCCCGGCCAGGCCTACCTTCAGGTCAGTGGCGTACACGATCAGTCCGCCACGCAGCACAACACTGGCGCCGGGCACGCCCGCGATCGTCGCGGCAAGCAGCCCGGCGGTCAGGGATTCGGCGGTCGCGACGGTTTCCCGTCGTTCGGTCAGCGCCGCAACCAGCGCGACGACCTCGGTGCCGTCGGTCAGCGGATCGGTCATGGCGCCGGGTGGCGGGTGTGCACGCCCGCGCGCAGCCGGATCGACTGAATCACGTAGTCGAGTCCGGTAACGACGGTGAGCAACACCGCGGCACCCATCAGGACGGCGGCCGCGGTCGCCACGGCACCGGACAGCGGCAGCAGATACAGACCGATCGCGACGGACTGCACCAACGTCTTGACCTTGCCGCCGCGGCTGGCCGGGATCACCCCGTGCCGCAGGACCGCGAACCGCAGGACGGTGACGCCGATTTCGCGGGCGGCGATGACGCCGGTCACCCACCAGCTCAGGTCACCCAGGATCGACAGGCCGACGAGCGCCGCGCCGATCAGGGCCTTGTCCGCGATCGGGTCCGCGAGTTTGCCGAAGTCGGTCACCAGCCCGTACTTGCGGGCCACCTGGCCGTCGATCCGATCGGTGATCGCCGCGATCGCGAACACCGCGGCCGCCGCGATCCGCCACGGCGTCTCGTGCCCGTCGCCGACGAACAGCAGAAGCAGGAACACCGGGACCAGCAGGATCCGGAGCATCGTCAGCACGTTCGCGATGTTCAGCACCGGGACGGGGCGCCCAGCCGCCGCGTCGGAGCCCTCGGTCGACGACACCGCGAGACCGTCCGAGGCCCGCTGCTGCGCGGTCATTTTCGGGCTCCGCGACCGGCGCAACGGGGGCGCACGCCCGAGGCGTCAGCGACGCGGGCGGAGATAAGACGGGACGGCACATCGCCCAGAATATCGTTTCGTGCCCCGACTACTGTTCACCCCATGACTTCAGGCGTTGCCCAGTCCGACCCGGACCCGCTGCTCGTCCGCCGCGCACGCACCTCGGACGTCCCGGACATCAAGCGCCTGATCGACATCTACGCCGGCCGCATCCTGCTGGAAAAGAACCTGGTGACCCTGTACGAGGCGGTGCAGGAGTTCTGGGTCGCCGAGATCGGCGGCGAGGTCGTCGGCTGCGGCGCGCTGCACGTGCTGTGGGGCGACCTGGGTGAGATCCGGACCGTCGCGGTCGACCCGACGGTGAAGGGACGTGGTGTCGGCCACCTCGTTGTCGCCCGATTGGTCGGCGTTGCGCGGCAACTCGAACTCGAGCGGGTCTTCGTGCTCACCTTCGAGGTCGACTTCTTCGCCAGGCACGGCTTCGTCGAGATCGAGGGCACCCCGGTGACCGCGGAGGTGTACGCGGAGATGTGCCGGTCCTACGACACCGGTGTCGCCGAGTTCCTCGACCTCAGCTACGTCAAGCCGAACACGCTCGGCAACACCCGCATGCTGCTGACCCTCTGACCCGCCCCTGCCTCCCCCAACGAAAGCGAGTTCCGATGCCCGTCATCGCCGTCGAATACAGCTATGCCGCCGCGACCGCGGCGGCCCGCGACGAGATCCGCCCCGACCACCGCGGGTGGCTCGCCGGCCTCGTCGACGCGGGCACCGTCCTGAGCACCGGCCCGTACGCCGACGGCAGCGGCGCGCTGATTCTCGTCCGAGCCGTGGACGTCGACGCCGCCCGCGCCCTGTTCGCCGACGATCCGTTCGGGCGGGCGGGCCTCGTCGACCGTGCCCGGTTCACCGAGTGGACGCCGGTGATGGGCGCCTTCGCCTGACGCAGGTGCGCCCCGCCCCGCGGACGCGGGACGGGGCGGACAAGCGATCACGCCGTGGTCGTCGGCTCCTTGTCCTTGTCGCCACGGGTCTTGATCAGGCTGGCGACGGTCGTGACGATCAGCACGCCGATGATCACGGTCAGCGAGAACGCGATGCTGATCTCGGGGACCGTGACGTGCTCGCCGCCGTTGACGAACGGCAGGGTGTTCTCGTGCAGCGCGTGCAGCACGAGCTTGACGCCGATGAACGCCAGGATGATCGACAGACCGTAGGACAGGTACACCAGCCGTTCGAGCAGGCCACCGATCAGGAAGTACAGCTGCCGCAGGCCCATCAGCGCGAACGCGTTCGCGGTGAAGACGATGTACGGCTCCTTGGTCAGACCGTAGATCGCCGGAATCGAGTCGAGCGCGAACAGGATGTCGGTGAAGCCGATCGCGATGAGGGCAAGGAGCAGCGGGGTGACGAAACGCCTGCCGTCGATCTTGGTGACCAGCTTGTCGCCGTCGTACACCTCGCTGACCGGCACGAACCGGCGCACGATCGAGACCATCCGGTTCTCGCGCTTTTCCTCCGCGTCTGCCTCGTCACCGTGGTCCTTGACCAGCTTGATCGCCGTGTACACGAGGAAGAAACCGAACAGGTAGAAAACCCAGCTGTAGGCGTTGATCGCGGCCGCGCCGACGGCGATGAACACACCGCGCAGCACCAGCGCCATCACGATGCCGATCAGCAGCACCTTCTGCTGGTATTCGCGGGGCACCGCGAAGCTGGACATGATGATGACGAACACGAACAGGTTGTCCACCGAGAGCGCCTTCTCGGTGATGTACCCGGCGAAATACTCACCGCCGGCGCCGGTTCCCCACTGCCACATGACGAACAGGCCGAACAGGATCGCGATGCCGATGTAGACGGCCGACCAGAAGCCGGACTCCCGCAGGGTTGGTGCGTGCGGTGTCCGCACGTGCGCGAAGAAGTCGAAGACGAACAGGCCAAGGATCACCACGCAGGTGACGATCCAGATCAGGGGTGTGATGTGCACTCGTAGACCTCCGGTAGTCGATCAGGACACCGGAGGTCTCTCCCGCCGAACGTCACCGGCCGGCCGCGTCACCGCGTGCCGCCCCGGGTCGATCGACCGACAACCCCGGAGCGGCGACGGCGCCGATCGTGTTGACGAGGTTGCCACGGATCACGGGGATACTCCCCTCCAAAGCCTCCCCATTCAATCACAGCATCGGCCGCTCGCCACGAACGAGCAGGTCAGTCGTCGGACGGGGATTCGTCCGGGTCGCCGCCGCGGATCGACCACAGCAGACCGTCCAGTTCATCCGGTTTGATCAGCACCTCGCGCGCCTTCGACCCCTCGCTCGGCCCGACGACGCCGCGGGTCTCCATCAGGTCCATCAACCGCCCCGCCTTCGCGAACCCGACCCGCAGCTTGCGCTGCAGCATCGACGTGGATCCGAACTGGCTGGTCACCACCAGCTCGACGGCCTGCAGCAGCACGTCCATGTCGTCGCCGATGTCGGGGTCGACGTCCTTCTTCTCGGCGGCCTTGGCGGTGGTGACGCCCTCGGTGTATTCGGGTTCGGCCTGATTCTTGGTGAAGTCGACGACGGCCGCGATCTCCTCGTCGGTGATGAACGCGCCCTGCATGCGGGTCGGCTTCCCCGCGCCCATCGGCAGGAACAGCCCGTCGCCCATGCCGATCAGCTTCTCCGCGCCGGGCTGGTCGAGGATGACCCGCGAGTCGGTCAGCGACGACGTCGCGAACGCGAGCCGGGACGGCACATTGGTCTTGATCAGGCCGGTGACGACGTCAACCGACGGCCGCTGCGTGGCCAGCACCAGGTGGATTCCCGCGGCGCGCGCCTTCTGGGTGATCCGGACAATCGCCTCCTCCACGTCGCGGGGGGCGGTCATCATCAGGTCCGCGAGTTCGTCGACGATCGCCAGGATGTACGGGTACGGCCGGTACACCCGCTCGCTGCCGAGCGGCGCGGTGATCTCCCCCGACCGGACCTTCTTGTTGAAGTCGTCGATGTGCCGGACCTTGTTGGCCTGCATGTCCTGGTACCGCTGCTCCATCTCCTCGACCAGCCACGCCAGCGCGGCTGCCGCCTTCTTCGGCTGGGTGATGATCGGCGTGATCAGGTGCGGGATGCCCTCATAGGGCGTCAACTCGACCATCTTGGGGTCGATCAGGATCATCCGGACCTCGTCCGGGGTGGCCCGCTGCAGCAGTGACACCAGCATCGAGTTGACGAAGCTGGACTTGCCGGAACCGGTGGAACCCGCGACCAGCAGGTGCGGCATCTTCGCCAGGTTCGCGCTGACGAAGTCGCCCTCGATGTCCTTGCCGAGGCCGATCACCAGCGGATGGTGGTCCTTACGCGTGGACGGGGCGGTGAGCACGTCGGCGAGCCGGACCATCTCGCGGTCCGTGTTGGGCACCTCGATACCGACCGCGGACTTGCCGGGGATCGGCGCCAGCAGCCGCACATTGTCGGTCGCGACCGCGTACGCGATGTTGCGGGCCAGGGCGGTGATCTTCTCGACCTTCACACCCGGACCCAGTTCCACCTCGTAGCGGGTGACGGTCGGACCGCGGGTGTAGCCGGTGACAGCGGCGTCGATCTTGAACTGCAGGAGCACCTCGGAGATCGCGTCGATCATCGCCTGGTTCGCGGAGCTCCCGGTCTTCGGTGGATCGCCGTCGATCAGCAGCGACGCGGGCGGCAGCGTGTAGTCGCCCTCGACCACCCGATCCGGGATCAGCATCTCCGGTTCGTCGTCGGCCTTCGGCGGCGGTGTCGCCGCCTGCTTCGGCTTGGGCTTCGGTTTCGGCTTCGGCGCGGGTGGCGCGGCGGGTGCGGCCGGGGCGGCGAACTCCGCGTCCGGGACGAGCACCTCGGTCGGCGCGTATCCCTCGTCGAGCGGATAGTTCGATTCCGGGTCCGTCGCGACCGGATGGTCGTCGAAGCGGGCGTACCCGGACGAGTTCACGCCGTACCGACCGGAGCCGTCCGCGGCGCGGTCGTCGTCGACCGGGTAGCCGTCGGCGTCGAAGAGCGCGGGGTCGTAGTCGGCCTCGGCGCGCCGCCGAGACGGGCGCAGATTGCGCAGCCCCCTGAGGTAGTCCGGCTCGTGGTCGCCGTACTCGGAGCCGACGTCCTCCTCGTCGTCATACGGTTCGTGCTCGCCGTCCGAATGCGACGCCCCGACCAACGCCCGCAGCCGCGCCGGAACCTCGCGGACCGTCGTCCCCGTGAGCAGCAGGACACCGAAGCACATCGCGAGGAGCAGCAGCGGCACCGACAGCCAGAAGGTGACGCCGTCGGTGAGCGGGCCGCCAGCGACGGACCCCACGATGCCCGCCCCCGTTGCGCGCCCGTCCGCGTCCCGCGGTTCCCCGCTGATCACGTGGTAGACGCCGAGCGCGGGGACCGCGACGAGCAGCGACCCGAGCACCAGACGGGGACGGATGTCGGGTTTCGGTTCGGTGCGCATCAGGATCACCGCGACCACGACACCGACCACGGGCAGCATCGCAGCGGCACCGCCGAACAACCCCCGAACCCCGGTTTCGATCCACCCGCCGACCGGGCCGCCCGCCGAGAACCACATGGCGGCGGCGATCACCGCACTGACCGCGATCAGGCCGAGCGCGATCCCGTCCCGCCGATGCCCGTGCTCGATGTCGCCCGCGCGCCCGACGGTGCGGGTCGCGGCCCCGACCCCGCGGGCCATCAGCGTCCACCCCCGGCCGAGTCCGGCGCCGACGGACTGGAGCGCGCCGCCCGACTTCCGGGGCGCGGGCCTACGGTTCGCGGGCCTGCGCGTGGCGGGTCGCGGCGCCGTTGCCTTTCGGGGGGTGCTGACGGTCTTCGTGGTCCGGCTGCGCGCCGTCGCGCCCTTCGCTCCCGCCCCCTTCGCGCCCCGGGCGGCCGACGACCCACCCGAGGCCCCGCCCCGCGGTGCGGACCGCGGCGTGCTCGTGGTGGATCGGGTCCCGGACTTACCAGCCATGACGGCCAGGTTAGTCGCTCCAGCCCCACCGGGACCATCCGCAACACTCGCCTCAGCGCCGGAGCAGCGCGATCAGACGCCCCGCGTCAGCGCCCGGACCGCGGCGACCGCCCGGTCCGGGCCGTCCAACGCGACCCGGACCGCGTCGCGGCCGAAGCCGTACAACACCAGCTCCGGCGGCGTGCCCACCACGGTCACCTGATCGGCCCCCGCCACCCGGCGCGGGATCACCCGCCGCCCCTCCCCCGCCTCGACGACGACCGTGCACGGCGCCCTCCGGAACGCCATCCGCGTCATCCGCTTCGCCAGCGACCACAGCGGACCGTCCCAGTCGGCACCCAGGTCCCGCGGCTCCCAGCCGGCACCGGCGCGCCGGACGTCCTCGTGGTGCACGAACATCTCCCCCAGGTTGGCCTGCGCGTCGAACCAACGCAGCGGCGACCAGGCGGGCGGGCCGGTCCGCACCAGCTTGAGCAGCTCCGGGTACGGGCGGGCGGCGATCCCCGCCTGCACCCGCGCGGTGTGCCCGGCCAGGGGCGCCACCAGGATCCCCGGCGCCGCGTCGAGTCGACGTTCCCGCAGGATCAGGTGCGCGGCCAGGTCGCGGGTGGTCCAGCCCGCGCACAGCGTCGGCGCCTCCGGTCCGACCGAGGTCATCGTCGCCACCAACGCGAGTCGTTCGTCATGGGCGAGGCTCATGGCGCGCACGCTACCGCTCCCCGCGCGTCGGCGGGGTCCACGCCCTCGATAGCGTGCCGACATGACCGCCGCCGAGATGATCGTCATCGCCCTCGCCGGGTTCTGCGCGGGCGGCATCAACGCGATCGTCGGATCCGGCACCCTGGTCACCTTTCCCACCCTCGTTGCGTTCGGCTACCCGCCGGTG
Organism: Rhodococcus sp. NPDC054953; assembly: GCF_053609225.1. NCBI lineage: Bacteria > Bacillati > Actinomycetota > Actinomycetes > Mycobacteriales > Nocardiaceae > Rhodococcus > Rhodococcus sp. NPDC054953. The sequence goes on from NZ_JBSGXD010000010.1 coordinate 97,014, forward strand.
GTAGCGACGATGTCGAACGCGGTCGGTCTCGTCGCGGGCGGCGTGTCCGGGACGTGGGGGTACCGCAGGGAACTGCGCGGCCAATGGGATCGGCTGCGTTGGCAGATCCCCGCCTCGCTGCTCGGCGCCTGCCTCGGCGCGTGGCTGCTGCTGCACCTGCCGGACGAGGCGTTCGTGACAATCGTCCCCGTCCTGCTGGTCGGCGCGCTGACCCTGGTCATTGCCGGGCCGCGGATCCAGGCGTGGGCGCGGGCAAGGGCGGAGGCAGCGGGACGCACCGCCGACCACGTCGGGACGGGTCGGATGCTCGCGCTGACCGCGGGCACGTTCGCGGTCGGCGTCTACGGCGGATACTTCACGGCCGCGCAGGGCATCCTGCTGGTCGGCGTGATGGGCGCCCTGCTTCCGGAGTCGATGCAGCGGATGAACGCGGCGAAGAACCTGCTCGCACTGCTGGTGAACATCGTCGCGGCCGCCGCGTACACCCTGGTCGCGTTCGATCGGATCGACTGGGCAGCGGCGGGGCTGATCGCCGTCGGTTCGCTGATCGGTGGGTCGATCGGCGCCCGCTATGGTCGCCGGCTGTCCCCGAACGCGCTACGCGCCGCGATCGTGGTGCTCGGCCTGATCGGCCTGTGGCGCCTGCTGGCCTGACGTGACGCGACCCCCGGTGCGGAGGCACCGGGGGTCGCGTGAGGTGACGATGCTAGACGCCGATGACGGTCGGCACGATCATCGGCCGACGCCGGTACTTGTCGGCGACCCAACGGCCGACGACGCGGCGGACGGCCTGCGCGATCCGGTGGGTATCGGTGACACCCTCCCCGGCGAGCCGGGCGAGTTCCGCCTCGACGAGCACCGCCGCCTCCTTGAGCGCGGCCGGGTCGTCGGAGAAGCCGCGCCCATGCACCTGCGGGGTGCTCACGGCCTTGCCGGTGTGCTGGTCGACCGCGAGGGAGATCGAGATGAACCCGCCCTCGCCGAGCACCAGCCGGTCCGAGAGGGTCGAGTCGCCGACGTCGCCGACCGAGTTGCCGTCCACGTAGACCATCCCGACCGGGACGCGGCCGACGATCTCGGCGAGCCCGTCGACCATGTCGACGACGACGCCGTCCTCGGCGAGCACGATCCGCTCCTCCGGAACACCGGTCGCGGCGGCGAGGGCCGCGTTGGCGCGCAGGTGCCGCCACTCGCCGTGCACCGGCATCGCGTTCGTCGGCCGCACCGCGTTGTACAGGTACAGCAGCTCACCCGCGGACGCGTGCCCGGAGACGTGCACCTTCGCGCTCTGCTGGGTGACGACGGTCGCGCCCCGCTTGGCGAGGCCGTTGACCACCGCGAACACCGAGTTCTCGTTGCCGGGGATCAGCGACGACGCCAGCACGACCAGGTCGTTGGCGCGGATGTTGATCTGGCGATGCTCGCCGCGGGCCATCCGCGACAGCGCGGACAGCGGCTCACCCTGCGAGCCGGTGGAGATCAGCACGAGCCGGTCGTCGGGCAGGTTCGCGGCGGTGTCGATGTCGACGACCACCCCGTCCGGCACGGTCAGGTAGCCGAGATCCTGCGCGATCTGCATGTTCCGGACCATCGAGCGACCGACGAACGCGATCTTGCGCTTGTAGCGGACCGCGACGTCGACGACCTGCTGGATCCGGTGCACGTGGCTGGCGAAGGATGCGACGATCACCCGCTGCTTCGCCTTGCCGATGACGCCGTCGAGGACCCCGCCGATCTCGCGTTCGGGGGTGACAAAGCCGGGGACCTCGGCGTTGGTGGAGTCGACGAGGAACAGGTCGACACCCTCGTCGCCGAGCCGCGAGAACCCGGCGAGGTCGGTGAGCCTGCCGTCGAGCGGCAGCTGGTCGAGCTTGATGTCACCGGTGTGCAGCGCGACACCCGCGGAGGTCTTGATCGCGACCGCGATCGCGTCCGGGATCGAGTGGTTGACCGCGAAGTACTCGCACTCGAACGGGCCGTGGGTGGTCATCTGACCCTCGACGACCTCGACGAGGTTCGGCCGCTGCCGATGCTCGCGGCACTTGGCCGCGACCAGCGCCAGGGTGAACTTCGCCCCGATCACCGGCACATCCGGGCGCATCCGGAGCAGGAACGGCACCGCGCCGATGTGGTCCTCGTGGCCGTGCGTGAGGACGATCGCCTCGACGTCGTCCATCCGGTCCTCGATGTGCGCGAAGTCCGGCAGGATCAGGTCGACGCCGGGCTGCTGGTCCTCGGGGAAGAGCACGCCGCAGTCGACGATGAGCAGCTTGCCCTTGTGCTCGAAGACGGTCATGTTGCGGCCGATCTCGCCGATGCCGCCGAGCGCGACGACCCGCAGGCCGTTGTGCGGTGCCTTCGGCGGAAGACCGAGCCGCTCGGTCGGGTCGACAGCGGCGAGTCCGTCGGGGCGACCCTTCGACTGCCTCGGCGCCTTGTTTCCGCCCTGGCCGCGACGGCGCCGCGGCGCCTTGTCCTTGGCCTGCTTCTCCTGCGCCGGTTCGGCTGCCCGCTCGGCCGCCGCCTTCCGGGACTTCGCCGCCTTGGCCGGGGCCGCCTTCGCGGGGGCGGCCGTCGCGGGGGCGGCCGTTGCCGGGGCCGCCTGCGCCGGGGCGGCCTTCGCGGGGGCGGCCTTCGCGGGGGCGGCCTTCGCGGGGGCGGCCTTCGTCGCGGGCGCAGTATCGGGCACGTGGGTCACGATCGGCGTCTCGGGAGCCGCCTGCGCGATGCTCGGCGGTCCGGCCTGGCGGCGCGCGCTGCGGCGGCGCTCCGGGCGGGTCACGACAGTGCTCCCGCCGCGCGCAGATCCGCTGCCAGTTCCTCGACTTGCGTTGGTGTCGGCGGTACCTGGGGCAACCGCGGATCACCGACCTCGATGCCCTGCAGTCGCAGTCCAGCCTTCGACCCGGTGACACCACCGAGGCGGCCGAACGACCGGATCAGCGGGAGCATGCTGGCATTGATCTGCGTGGCCCGGGCGACGTCACCGGACCGGTAGGCGTCGAGCAGCTCACCCAGCCTGCCGGGCACGAGATGCCCGATGACGCTGACGAATCCGACGGCGCCGACGGACAGCCAGGGCAGGTTCAGCGGGTCGTCACCGGAGTAGAACTCCAGGTCGGTGTTAGCGATCAGCTCGGCGCCGGCGACCAGATCACCCTTGGCGTCCTTGACCGCCTTGATCCGGGGGTGCTCGGCGAGCCGGTAGATGGTCTCGGTAGCAATCGGAACGACCGAACGCGGCGGAATGTCGTACAGCATCACCGGCAGGTCGGTGGCGTCGGCGACCGCGGTGAAGTGCGCGAGCAGGCCGGCCTGCGGCGGCTTCGAGTAGTACGGGGTGACGACCAGCAGGCCGTGCGCACCCGCGCGGGCGGCATCCCTGGCCAGTTCGACGCTGTGCGCGGTGTCGTTGCTGCCCGCGCCAGCGACGATCTTGGCGCGGTCGCCGACGGCGTCGATCACCGCGCGCATCAGTTCGAGCTTCTCGGTTTCGGTGGTGGTCGGAGACTCCCCGGTGGTGCCGGCAAGCACCAGGCCGTCACAGCCTCCGTCGACGAGATGGGTGGCCAGCCGCACACCCGCATCCACGTCCAGCTTTCCGTCGGCAGTGAACGGGGTCACCATCGCGGTCAGGATGGTGCCGAACGGACGCTCGACTGGTGCGGATTCAGCATTGGTCATGGTTGTCAAGGTTACCCGGTGGCGCCGCCCACTTCGCACACCGATCACACCCGGCCCGCGACGCCCGGTCAGGCGCCGGCGTCGAACTCGCTGACCGCCACCTCGGAGCCGTCGGCGAGCGTCGCAATCTCAAAGTCGCCGAACACGTTTGGCGCGGCAACGATCAGCTGCCGCAGGCACTCGACCGCGACCTCCCGGATCTCGACGTCCGCGTGCTCGGTGGCGCGCATCGCGATGAAGTGCCGCCACGCCCGATAGTTGCCGGTCACCACCAGGCGCGTCTCCGTCGCGTTGGGCAGCACCGACCGGGCGGCCTGCCTGGCCTGCCTGGCCCGCAACGATCCGTTGGGCACGCTGGCGAGTGCGACATCGAGCGCGTCGAGGAGGTCGCCGTAGGCCGCGCGACTGGCCTCGGTCGCGGACTCGAACAGCGCCTCCAGTGCGGGGTCGCCCGCGATGGCGGGCGGCACGACGACGTTGGCGTCGCGCTCGGACACCGACCGCTGCGACAGCTGCGAGAACGACAGGTGCCGATGCCGGATCAGCTCGTGGGTGCACGAGCGCGAGATGCCGGTGACGTAGAAGCTGACGCTGCCGTGCTCGAGCACCGAGTCGTGCCCGACCTCGAGCAGATGCCGCAGATACCCGGCGTTGGTCGCGGTGCGCGGGTTCGGCTTGCTCCAACTCTGGTAGCAGGCCCGCCCGGCGAACTCGACGAGCGCCTGACCCCCGTCGGCGTCCGTGTCCCACGGGACATCCGCGGGCGCGAGGAACTCGGTCCTCGCGATCAGCTGCACGTTCAGGGACACCGCTCGCCGCACGGAATCATGCGCCACCGGACCACCGCCTTCCCTCCGTCGCCGCGAATCGGCTCCTGCCCGCACCCTATCCACCCCCACCGCCCCCACCACTCCGAGTGAACGGAAGCGTTCAGTCGATGAGATCGACCGAATGTGCCGTTCGCTCGCCGCCCACCTGCACCCGGAAGGACGGGCGGGCGCGGGCACCCGACGTCCGCGCACCGGACCCCACCCAGCGATGACGCCAAACTGGCGTCAACATGCCCTTGACTGATGTCATGTGTGACGCCACACTGACGTCATGGACCTGTCGACCTACACCCAATCCCTGCGCCGCGACCTGACGGCGGCGGCCGCCCTCGGCGACGACAACACCCGCCGCATCGCGGAGGCCCTTGCCGACGCCGCAGAGAATTCGGCCCGCCTGATGGTGATCAGCGCACTGTCCGATCTGGCCGCGGAGGTGTCCGCCGAACTCGGCGACCGCGCCGTGCACGTCCGGCTGACCGGGAACGACGCGACCGTCGAGATCACCGGCACCGACCGCGCCACCGATCCCGAGCAGCCCGCCGCGTCGACACCGCCCGGCGGGGACGGCACGACCGGGACCCGGCCGCCGACCTCGGACTTCGACGACCTGAGCGGGGACATCTCCCGGGTGACGCTGCGCCTGGTCGAGCAGGTCAAGGCGCGCGCGGAGGAGGCAGCGGCACAGAACGGCGTGTCACTGAACTCGTGGGTCGCGCAGGCCGTGCAGGGTGCACTGAGCGATCAGATGCGGCGCAGCCGGGAGAACACGCGGTTCGGCCTGTAACTGACTCACGGGTAAGGTTCGGTCGTCGGCGGTCGTCACCACCGGTGGTGATTGACTGACGCGTCACGTTCGCGGCAATCAGAAGGGGTGGGTCCCACATGGCGGTATCCGGGTCCAAGCAGTTCGACGTCAAGGCCGATCCGGCGACGGTAATGGCGGCACTGGTCGCGGTCGAGCGGCTCGGCGAGTGGTCGTCGGCGCACAAATCGGTCGCGGTCGAGACCACCTACCCGGACGGGCGTCCGCACCGGGTGCGGATGACGGTCTCGGTCATCGGCATCACCGACGAGCAGGTCGTCGACTACTCCTACGAGGGCGACGAGAAGCTGTCCTGGACGCTCGTGGAGGGCAGCCAGCAGAAGCAGCAGGACGGCAGCTACGTCCTCACCGACAACGGCGACGGCACCACCCACGTCGACTTCGCGTTGACCGTGGACCCGAAGATCCCGGTGCCCGGCTTCCTGGTGAAGAAGGCGCAGAAGATGGCCCTCGACACCGCGTCGAAGGGCCTGACGAAGTTCGTCGAGGGCTGACGCCGGGCGGGTGAGGGTGACCGAACCGCGGCAGAGCCCCGGGCCCGACACCAGTCGGGCCCGGTGGTCGTGGCGGGACACCGCCGTCGTGGCCGGGATCGTCGCGCTCGGGTTCGGGGCCGCATCGGCGCTGCCCCGCGACCACCCGGACACCGGTCCGGCCGCCCCGACCTATGTCACCGAACCCGTCGCGTATCCGGTCGACATTCCGGGCTGCGCCGAGGTGCTGCCGCCACCGCCGCCGGTCACCGGCTCCGGCTGGACGATGTACGGCGCGTCGTACGGTTACGGCGACCCGGACTTCGCCTGGTTGACGGCGCCGAAGGCGACCGCGATGACCGACGCGCTGCGCGCCGCGCTCCCGACCGACGCCGACGTGCGATTCGACGCTCCGCGCCGGATGCTGTTGTTCCAGCCGATCTTTCGCATGAACCCCGACCAGCTTCCGGAGGACGTCGCACCCGAGGACGTGTCCGGCGTCAGCGAGTCGCGCGGCTTCCTGGTCCGGGGCGAGGGGTCGGGAACGCTACGCACCGCCGTCCGCGCCGGCAGCGGAACGCCGCCGGACTGCGTCGCGGGGGCACTGGACGAGCGGCGCACCCTCGCCGACGGCACCGTCGTCGACGTCCTCGACAGCTGGTTCGAGCGCGGCGGGGTGCGCACCCGCACCGCGGGCGCGACCGCGTACACACCGGATGGATCCCGCGTCGACGTGTCGGTGGATGACACGGACGGCGACACCCACAGCGGCGCCCTGCCCCTGACGGTGGACGAGCTGGCGAGGGTCGCGGCCGCACCCGGATTGCGCACCACCACAACAGTTCCCGTCGGCACTCCCGCGGCACGCATGGGCTGCGGCGCGGCACCGGACGGGTCCGGTGCACCGCTCGATCGCGCCGACGTGGAACGGCTGAACGGTGCGCTCGACGCGGCCTTGGTTGCGCTCGGTCCGCTGCCCGCGACCCCCGACCGGCCGCTCGGGTCCCTCGAACTGACCGGCGCCGGCCGGACGTCCGTGTGCACGGAGGTCACGCTGTCGGGTTCCGGCGGCGAGTCCCGACTGCGGGTCGTGATCGCACCGGCACCGTCGGAGTCGCGCGCGGCGGGCGAGCCGCGTCCGGACGGCACCCGGGTGCGCACGCACCGCGAGTACGGCACCACGCACGTGACGGCGACCCGCCCGTCGGGCACCGCGGTGACCGTGGACCTCGGCGGTCTCGGTGCCGTGCCGACGGTCGACCAGGTGATCGCCCTGGTCACCGCGCCGGGCCTGGACCTGCCGTAGAACCGCCGCCGGTCACAGCCGGGCCGCGAGGGTCGCCGCCAGATCGCCCCGGTCCCCCACCGCGACGTCGGAGAGCCCGAGCCACGTCGCCATCGACCGCAGTTCGATCGCGAGCGCCTCGGCGACCTCGCCGGGGTGGTGGCCGTCCTCGACGAACGCGCCCGGGACCCGCAGCGCGTCGGCCGCGCGGTCGGCCTTGAGGTCCACCCGCGCCACCAGTTCCCCGTCGCGGAGGAACGGGAACACGTAGTAGCCGTGTACCCGTTGGGCGGCGGGCGTGTAGATCTCGATCCGGTACCGGAACCCGAAGATCCGTTCGGTGCGGGGCCGGAAGAAGACGAGCGGGTCGAACGGGCTGAGCAGCGCGGTTCCGGTCGCGCGGCGCGGGGTGCGGGCATCGACGTGCCGGTACGCCGCCTCGTCCCAGCCGCGGACCGCCACCGGGATCAGGGTGCCCTCGTCGACGAGGTCGGCGATCGCGGCACGCCCCTGGGCCGCCGACAGTCGGTGGTAGTCGCGCAGGTCTGCCGCGGTCGCGACGCCGAGCGACCGGGCAGCGCGGCGGACCAGTTCCCGGATCGCGTCCGATTCGTCGACGTCGACGGCGACCACGTGGGTGGGGAGCACCCGGTCGGCCAGGTCGTAGTGCCGGGCGAACGCGACCCGGCGGTCCACCGACAGCTGTCCCGAGGCGAACAGTTGTTCGCAGATCACCTTGGTGTCGCTGCGCCCCCACCACGGCCCGCCCCGCTCGGAGGAGATGCTGAGGTGCCGTTCGACGTCGCCTGCGGTGGCGGCGCCGACCTCGGTGATGGCGTCGAGGATGTCCCTGCCGAGGGTGGGGTTTCGTTCGAGGACCCGCCGCTCCCCCTCCCATCGGCCGTCGGCGTACCGCCGCATCCGCCAGCGCAGCAGCGGCCAGTCGTCGACCGGGATCAGGGCCGCCTCGTGCGCCCAGTACTCCACCAGCGCACGGGGTTTCGCTGCGGTGTCGCGCCACGCCGCGGCGTCGAGGAGTGCACGGTCGTAACCACCGATCCGGCTGAACACCGGCATGTAGTGGGCCCGGACCGCCACCGAGACGGAGTCCAGCTGCAGCAGCCCCGTCCGGCGCACCGCGGCGAGCACGTGCCGCCGTGTCGGGGTCGCGGCGGGCCTGCGGTCGGTAAACCCCTGCGCGGCCAGCGCGGCCCGCCGCGCCGCGGACGCACTCATCGTCAGCATGCGCTCACCCTGTCACGGGCCACCGACATCACCGGGGCGGCTACGATCCGGTCGTGCGCATCGCGATCCCGATCATCGCCGCCGCCGTTGCCCTGTCCGCGGCGGGATGCGGGTCGACGGTCGAGGGCACCGCGACCCCCGACCGGTTCGTGCCGTCCTTCGACAACCCGGATCCGTCGGTGCGCATCGAGGGCATCGTGATCGTCGAACCCCCCGCCGGTCTGCATGTCCGTCCGACGCAGCGGGTCGACTACGACCTGGTACCGCCGGTCGGCGGACCGCACGACGCGGTGTGGGCGGCATGCAACGGTCTCGTGTACCCGACCGCGGTGCGCACCGAGAGCATCGTGCATTCGCTCGAGCACGGCGCGGTGTGGATCGCGTACGACCCCGACCGGGTGCGCGGCGCCGACCTGGATCGGCTCGCGGAGCGGGTGGAGGGGCGCAGCTATCTGCTGATGTCGCCGTATCCGGGCCTGCCGGTGCCGATTTCACTGCAGTCGTGGGGGCATCAGCTGCCGGTGGACAGCGTCGACGACCCGCGCATCGACCGGTTCGTCACCGCGCTGCGGCTGAACCCGGCCACCTTCCCCGAGCCGGGCGCCACCTGCTCCACCCTGCCGGGCCGCTTCGACCCCGACGACCCGCCGCCGTTCGATCCGTCACCGGTCGACCCCGACGACCCGGACACCGTCCCGGTCCGCTGACGGTCTGGCCGCGGTCAGCCGGTGCGCTCCGCGAGCCCCTTCCGCCAGTACCCCATGAATGCGACCCGCCTGCGGTCGACGCCCCAGTCCGTCACGAGGAGCCTGCGGAGCTGCTTGATCACCGCGGCCTCCCCGGCGAGCCACGCGTAGAAGTCGCCGGTCGGCTCGGGTTCGGGCGAGTCCCAGAGGATCTGGTCGTCGACGTCGATGTCGTCGAGGTGCTGACTCCCGGCCGCCCGCGCGGCGTCGACGAGCTTGCGGTGGGTGCCGTGCCAGTCGTGCAGGGCGGGCACGAGGAGCGAGCCGACGGCGGCCCCGCCGCGCGGCAGGTACCGGAGGTCAACGTCGGCGGCGCTGGCGATCGGGAGCATGTCGGCCGGCTCCGGCACCTCGACGAGCGCGGTGGCCCGGCATCCCGCGGGCAGCCGCTCGAGGATGCCCGCGATGGCGGGTGCCGCGGTCTCGTCACCGGCGAGCAGGAGTTCGGTCGCGGTGCCCGGCTTCCAGTCCATCCCGCCTGCCGAGTCCGCGCTGCGGGCGTCGGGGCCGACGATGATGAGGTCGTCGCCGGGGCTGGCGCGGTGCAGCCAGGTGGAGCCGGGGCCGACCGGACGGCCCGCCTCGGTGTGTGCGACGAAGTCGATGTCGACGCGGCGGCGCGCCGGGTCGACGGCGCGAACGGTGTAGGTGCGGAACGGGCTGCGGTGCTCGTCGGGCAGGTCCCGCCAGCGGGCGTACCAGTCGCCCCGGAGCAACGCCTCCTCGTCGTCGACACCCAGGTCCGCGTAGCAGCGGTCGGCGGTCGGGAACACCACCTTCACCCGCTGATCGCGTGCGTGGTCGGCGAAGTGAACGAAGTCGGGACCGGTGAATCCGACCCGGACGAAGTGCGGGCTCAGCCGCCGCACCTCGGTGACCGTGGCGCGGTAGGGGCGGTAGCCGGGTCGCACGGGGTCCGGAGTCGGGTCGGGCATCGGGGCTCCTCGGCGCGGGTGGCGGCACACCGGCGGTGTCGACCGATGCGGGCAATGAACTTAGGCAAGGCTACACACGGCCGTGGGTGCGCCAGACAGTCAGGCGACGAGCGTCACCGCGATACCCACAATCGCGCCTCCACATCGGCAGGTACCCCCGCCCTCGTCGAGGTGTTGCATCCGTGTCCGATGTCCCTGTCGTTGCGGTGACCTAGGTTGGGCAGATGTCGATGACCTGGCCGCGGGTGCGCGGATTGAACTTCAGCACGATGGGTCGACCCGTCGGAGCCGAAATGTATTCGGACGGAAGCTATACCGGACGCGTGTGGTTCGCACCACCGACATCGTGGCGCGTCGAGAACGCCGCCGGCGAGGTGACGTACATCGAGAACGACACCGACGAATACCGCAGGTCCGATGACGGCATGATGGTGCACTCGGTCAAGTCCCCGAATCGGTGGGTCATGACCATCGGAGATGCTCCGCAGACCCTCCTCACCTCGTACCTGATGTGGCCGCTGGAGGAGCGGGGCACCGAGCCGCACCTGACTGCACCGAGCACCCCGGAACCGGTCGAGTGTCGTGGTCGTTCGGGCTGGCGGGTTCGGTTCATCAATGCCGCATCCGGCGGCGAGGTCGCGTACGTGATCGACGCCGAACTCGGCCTTGTCTTGTCGAGGACAGTGGGAAGTCAGGTGATGGAACTGGCCAACCCCACGCTCGATGAGGACGTCGACCCGGCTCTGTTCGAGTGGACCGGCCCTGCCCGCGAGAAGCAGGACGGCTTCGTCACCCCGGCCCAACGCGAATACGAAGAGAAGATGGCGGCACTGAAGCAGCTGCCCAGGCCACGCGTCACCTGGGTGCCGCGAACCATCACCGCCGAACCGCTCGATGGCGATCCCCGAACGGGTGCCCTCGAACTCCAGGTCACCGCCGAGCACGGCTTCTTCACGCTGCGCCAGTGGATCACCGACGTCGGCGAACCCGACCCCGGATGGTCCACCCAGCACGTCCCGGTGAGGCATGCGCTGTCGGTCGGGCCCTGGACCTACGAGATCCGCAGCCACACCCCGATCGACCCGGACGACTGCACGCGGATCATCGAATCCATCGAGCCCGCCGCCCTGCCGGCCGCCACACCTGAACAGATCCGTGACGCCCTCAACCGCGATGCCGCGGCGAAGACCGAGACCGAGGCATCCGAATCGCTGGGTACGGGTCGTCGACTCGACGACTATCTCGGGGGCCGCCACGGGGTGTCGCTACTGATCCGGACCGACTTCACCGACGACGACGCCTGGCGGAGCGTGGCCGCGTCGGCGATGGCACCCGGCGTCGGCGACGAATCCGACTTCGTTGCCGTGCTGACGTGCATCGACAACCGGGAGTACGACGGCATGACGATCAACCAACTACTCGACGACATCGGAGATCAGCCGGTGTACTACGCGTTCCTTGCCGACACCACTACCATCACCGATCCCGAGCACCCGATCCTCGCTGTCGATACCAGCCCCACCGAAAGCGACCGGTCGCGGGGCGGAACGGTTCGGGTGATTCCGTCCCAGATGTGGTCCATCGAGAACAATCTCTCCCTCGCCAACATGGACTTCGAGGACTTCACCTCCGCGGCCGGACCCGACGGAATCTACCGCGGATTCGCCTAAGAGCCGGGCTAGTTCATGAGCTGCGCGGCGACCGTTGCCCCCAACTCCCAGCACGCCTCCACCTCGGCCTTGCTCGGCTTGCCGGACACGATGACATTTCCCGCCGCCCGCACCCAGCCGAGCCCGGCGGTGATGGAGTCGACGGCTCGCTCCGCGCCCTCGGTGCCCTCGTTCCCGTGGAGGTAGAGGCCGAACGGCCGACCCCGAGTGGAGTCGAGGATCGGGTAGTAGCAAACATCGAAGGCGTGCTTGAGAGCACCACTGATGTACCCGAGGTTCGCCGGGGACCCGAGCAGGTACCCGTCCGCCTCCAGCATGTCCAACGGCGTCACCGCGAGCGCTGCCCGCCGGACCACCTCGACACCCTCGATCTCGGGGTCGGTTGCGCCGGCGACGACGGCCTCGAACATCTCCTGGCAATGCGGGGAGGGCGTGTGGTGCACCACCAGCAGGGTGGACACCCGGGACGACGCGGTATCTGCGGTCACGGGTGCAGGTTACGGCGTCCCACGCTCGGCCGCCTCGAGTGCGACCGCGCGCCGCATCGTCTCCCTGGCCCGCGACCGATCACCCGCATAGTCGTATGCGCGGGCGAGGCGGTAGGTGGCGAGCCAGCTGTCGGGCTCGGCCTCCCACTCGCGCTGCACCTGCGCGAACAGGGCGTCGGCGGCGTCGCGCTGGACGCGGCCGGACGGCATCGTCGGCAGGTCCGACACGTCGAGGTCGCGACCCTCCTCCCTGGCCCGGGACACCAGGTGCTGATGCTGGAATCCGGATCGGATGGTGGAGTACACCATCCAGATGCCGAGGAACGGCAGCACCAGGACCGCGATGCCGAGCACGACGGGGACGGCGCCGCCGTCCTGAATCAACGCGATCCCGCGCTGCCCGAGCAGGACGAAGTAGAACGCGAGCGCGACGACGATGCCCGCGATCGTCGCGACGACCTTCGTCGAGGACCCCTTCACAGGTCCAGCAGCGGGTCGATGCCGACGGTGAGACCGGGCCGCCCGGCGATCTCCCGAACACCGAGCAGGACGCCGGGCGCGAACGAGTTGCGGTCGATCGAGTCGTGCCGAATGGTCAGGGTCTCGCCCTGCGTGCCGAGCAGCACCTCCTGATGCGCGACGAGTCCGGCGAGCCGCACCGAGTGCACCCGCACCCCGTCGACGTCGGCGCCGCGGGCGCCCTCGAGTTCGGTGCTGGTCGCGTCGGGGCTCGGTCCCCGACCGGCGGAGGCGCGGGCCTCCGCGATCAGCGCCGCGGTCCGGTAGGCGGTGCCGGACGGGGCGTCGGCCTTGTTCGGGTGGTGCAGTTCGATCACCTCGACGGAGTCGAAGAACCGCGCCGCCTGCTGCGCGAACCGCATCGACAGCACGGCGCCGATCGCGAAGTTCGGGGCGATCAGCACGCCGACCTCGGGCCGCTCGGCGAGCCACTGCTGGACCTGTGCGAGCCGGTCGTCGTCGAATCCGGTGGTACCGACGACGGCGTGGATGCCGTTGGCGACGAGGAACTCGAGGTTCCCCATCACCACATCGGGGTGGGTGAAGTCGACGACGACCTGGGTGCGGGTGTCGACGAAGGTCTCGATCGGGTCGCCCGCGTCGACCTGCGCGACGAGGTCGAGGTCCGCGGCCGCCTCGACGGCCTCGCAGATCGCCTTCCCCACCTTGCCCCTGGCACCGAGCACTCCGACGCGAATCACGGTCACCTGATCTCCACTTCATCCGATCGTTGTCTGCGGCGTCCACGCCGCCGGGTCGCCCGGTCATGAGCCTACGCACCCCCGAACGGCGCCCGGCGGACACGCCCGCTCGACCCCGGGCCGGCGGCGTCGGGCGCGGCCGGGACCCGCCGACCCGGCATCTCGTAACAGGATCGACATACTCGCAGGTGAGGACGTCGCGGGCGGCGCCGTCACCGCCCCCGAGTGCGTCGCCGAACTGGCGATTTCGTCATTCGTCATGCTAAGCAAGAGAGGAGATCCACGAGAATAGGGGACAGTCTTGACGCCAAGGATTGCGATTTTGGGAGCCGGACCGAGTGGGCTCGCACAACTGCGAGCATTCGAATCCGCGTTCAAATCGGATCCCGGCTCGACACCCGAGTTGGTTTGTTTCGAAAAGCAGAGCGATCTGGGCGGCATGTGGAATTACACGTGGCGCACCGGGCTCGACGAACACGGTGAACCGGTACACGGGAGCATGTACCGATTCCTCTGGTCGAATGGCCCGAAGGAATGCCTCGAGTTCGCCGACTACTCGTTCGAGGAACACTTCGGCAGGCCCATCCCGTCGTACCCGCCGCGCGCCGTGCTGCGCGACTACATCATGGGCCGGGTCGAGCAGAGCGACGCCCGCAAGTACATCCGGTTCGACACCGCCGTCCGGCGGGTGGAGTGGGTCGAACCGACCGACGGCAGCGACACCGGCCGGTTCGCGGTAACCGTCGCCGACCACAACTCCGGCACGCTGGACACCGAGATGTTCGACCACGTCGTCGTCGCGACCGGGCATTTCTCGACCCCGAACGTTCCCCATTTCGAGGGGTTGGAGAACTTTCCGGGCCGGGTCATGCACGCTCACGACTTCCGCGACGCCCGCGAGTTCACCGGAAAGCGACTGCTGCTGATCGGCAGCAGCTACTCGGCCGAGGACATCGGGACGCAGTGCCACAAGTACGGCGCGGCGGAGATCACGTTCAGCCACCGCACCGCCCCGATGGGCCACGACTGGCCTGCCGGCTTCTCCGAGGTCCCGATGGTGACCCGGATCGACGGCAACACCGTGTCCTTCCGCGACGGCAGCGTCCGGGAGGTCGACGCGATCGTCCTGTGCACCGGATATCAGCATCATTTCCCGTTCCTGCCGGACGAGTTGACGCTGCGGACGAATAACCGCCTCTACCCCCGCGGCATCTACAAGGGCGTCGTGTCGCAGGAGAATCCCCGGCTGTACTTCCTCGGAATGCAGGACCAGTACTTCACCTTCAACATGTTCGATGCGCAGGCCTGGTATGTGCGGGACGTCATTCTCGGCAAAATTGCACTGCCGGACCGCGAATCCCGCGAACGGGACATCGATGAATGGCGGGCCCGGGAGGAATCACTCGTCGGCGCGACCGAGGAGATCGATTTCCAGGCGGCCTACATTCGCGACCTCGTGGACCGGACCGATTACCCGGAATTCCATGTGGAAAAGCAGGGCGCGCTTTTCAAGCAGTGGAAGAAGGACAAGAAGAACGACATCATGGGGTACCGGAACTGCAGTTATGCATCGACGCTCACCGGCACCGTCGCGCCGCCGCTGCCCGACCGGTGGCTGAACATCATGGACGATTCCGCGGAGTCGTTCCTCAAGAACGATTTCACGGCCGGGCACCCGCGGGTGGCCGTCGCGGACGTGATCCCGCAGCCCGGCCGGGCCACGGTCTCCGCCTGACCGTCTCGGGACCCGCGGGTGACGCCGCGGGTTCCGAGGTCGCGACCGCTACCGAGCCCGGCCCGTCCGGGACGAGCGCCACGCGAACACCACGCCGAGTCCGAGAAGGACGCCGACCACGTCGGCGAGCCAGTCGAACACCGAACCGCTGCGCTGGATCGGCAGCACCGCCTGCAGCACCTCGGACGCCGCCGCGTACAGCACCCCGCCGAGCAGCACCCAGCCCGCCCGCCAGCCCGCGTACCTGGCCGCGACGGCCAGCGCGAGGAACATCAGCAGGTGCGTGACCTTGTCACTGTTCGGTGGCCCGCTCGGCACCGCCCCGCCGGGCGAGAACAGCATCACCACGGTGATCGCGAGGACCGCGTAGAACGGGATCGCCCGCCGCGGGATCAGCGTCTCGATCCTCACACGATGCCCCGCACCACGGCAGGCAGATCCCGGGCCCGCCGGTACGGCCCGACGACCGACGCCGCGAACGGCCGGGTCAGCAGCATCCCCGCGACCTCCCGCACCTCGTCGGTGGTGACGGCGTCGATGCGCTGCAGCGTCTCGGTGATGCTGCGATGACTGCCGTAGTTCAGCTCCTGACGGCCGATCCGATGCATGCGAGAACCCGAATCCTCCAGTCCCAGAACCATTCCCCCGCGAATTGCCCCCTTGGCGCGGGCGCACTCGGCGTCGGTGATGCCGTTCGAGGCGACCTGGGCGAGGACCTCCCGGATCAGGGTGGTGACGTCGGCCAGGTTCTCCGGCTGGCAGCCCGCGTACACCGAGAACGCGCCGGTGTCGGCGAACGTGTCGACGCTCGAGTACACCGAGTACGCCAGCCCGCGTTCCTCCCGGATCTCCTGAAACAGCCGCGACGAGAGCCCACCCCCGACCGCCGTGTTCAGCACCGACAGCGCCCACCGGTGGCCCTCGTGCCTGCCGAGTCCGCGGACACCGACGCACAGGTGCGCCTGCTCGCTGTCCCGTTCCAGCACGCTCAGTGCGGGCGCGGTGCGGGCCCGCAGCCTGCCCTCCCTGCGGGGCGCCGGTTCGGCACCGTCGACCAGGTGACCGTCGAACGCGCGGCGCACCAACTCGACGGTGTCGTCGTGGTCGACATTGCCCGCGACCGCGACCACCATCCGCTGCGGGGTGTACCGGCGGACGTGGAAGGAGTGCAGCTGGGTCCGGGTCATCGCCTCGATCGACTCGGTGGACCCGATCACCGGCCTGCCGACCGGGTGGTCGCCGAACAGCGCGGTGAGGAACTCGTCGCCGAGCAGATCCTCGGGGTCGTCGTCGCGCATCGCGATCTCCTCGAGCACCACCTGACGCTCGACGTCGACGTCGGCGCTGCGGCACCGGCCGCGCAGCACGACGTCGCTGACGATGTCGATGGCCAGCGGCAGATCCTCGTCGAGGACGTGCGCATAGAAGCAGGTGTGCTCGCGGGAGGTGAACGCGTTCAGCTCACCGCCGATTCCGTCGATGACCTGCGCGATGTCGAGGGCGCTTCGGGTCGGGGTCGCCTTGAACAGCAGGTGCTCGAGGAAGTGCGCGGCACCGGCGACCGACCCCTGCTCGTCCCGGGAACCGACGCCGACCCAGATGCCGACCGATGCCGACCGCACCCCCGGCATGTGTTCGGTCACCACCCGCAGGCCGCCCGGCAGTACCGTGCGGCGGACGGTCGATTTCGGTGTTCTGGTCCGCTTCCGCGGAGTCGGCGTGGTGGCGGTGCGTCGGCGTGCTGTGGTGGCCATGTAGTGGTTCAGCGGTCCTCGTCGAGATGTCCGGACGTCGAGTACCACACAGTACAGGCCACTCAGCGCCGATCGTCCGACGGCACCGCCGTCACCAGCCCTTCCGGTGCGGCTGCGATCCGACCAGCTCACCCTTGCCCGCCGCCTCCCGCGAGCGGTACACGACGTAGGGCCGGAACAGGTAGGCGAACGGCGCACTGAAGGCGTGCACGAGCCGGGTGAACGGCCAGATCGCGAACAGCACGAGCGCGATCGTCACGTGAACGTGGAACGACAGCGGGGCCGCCGCCATCGCCGCCCCGTCCGGCTGCAGGATCCAGATGGACCGGAACCACACCGACACCGTCTCCCGGTAGTTGTGCGCCGCGTTGCCCTCGAACGCGCCGATCATGGTGGTGGCCAGGCCGGCGACGATCGCGGCCACCAGCACCACGTACATGATCTTGTCGTTGACGGTGGTTGCGGTGAAGACCGGTCCGGTGGCCCGGCGCCGGTAGATCAGCAGCCCGATCCCGATCAGGGTGGCGATGCCCGCGATCACGCCGGGGATCGCCGCCATCCAGTGGTAGGCGTGCTCGCTGATCCCGACCGCCTCGGTCCACGACTCCGGGATCACCAGGCCGATGATGTGCCCGAGGATCACGACGAGCATGCCGAAGTGGAACACCGGGCTCGCGATCCGCAGCAGACGGCTCTCGTAGAGCTGCGAGGAGCGGGTCGTCCAGCCGAACTTGTCGTACCGGTACCGCCACCAGGTGCCGACGATCAGGACCGCGAGGGTCACGTACGGGATGACGGACCAGTAGATTTCCCCGGCGGACATGTCAGTGCGCTCCTTCGGTTCGGCGGGGTGGGACGGTCAGGGTGAACGGCTGCAACCCGACCGCCTCGGCGGGCGGGCCCGCCGCCGCCAAGCGCCGGGCCCGCGCGACGTCCTGGTCGGTGGCGGGGGGCAGCGTCGCGGCGACCGCGTCGAGGACCGGCGCGTAGGGCGACCCGAGGGTCGCGAGTCGCTGCTGCAGCAGGTCGATCGCGGGCCGATGCTCGGCGAGCAGGCGCCCACCCGTCCCGGGGTCGACGGTCGCGGCGAACTCCAGCAGGACGGCGAGATGATCGGAGGATTCGGCGGTCGGCGGCTCCACGCCCGCGTCCCGGTAGACCCGGGAGAACCGCAGCATCGCCTCACCGCGATTGCGGGTGTCGCCCTCGGTCCAGTAGGTCAGCAGCAGGGTGGTCCGGCAGTGCAGGTCGAAGGTGTCGACGTAGGCGGTTTCCGCCTCGACCTGCGGCAGCTGACGCAGCCGCAGAGCCGCCCCGCCGAGCTGTTCACGGAGCTGGCCGGGCAGGTGCCCGAGCAGACCGTCCACCGTGTCCATGCGCCCGTTCCGACCCGCGTCCGGATATGCCAGCAGCAGCGACGCACACTGCCAGGCAACACGATTGCGCTGTACCGACCGGTCCCCGTCGACGGTCGACGAGGCCCGCCGCAGCAGCTTCATCGCCCACCGCCGCGGGGGAACATGCCATCCTCGACACCCTTGCCGTCCCAATTGAGCAGGTTCACCCGGGACGGGTTGCTTGCGTTCGCACCCATCGCCTCACTGGTCTGGCGTTGCCGCAGCGCATGGAAGGTCTCCACGGCCACCGGCACCGGGCCACCGCTGGACTCCCCGAACGGTCCGGACCCCTGGTCGTAGAGGCCGGGCCCGCCCTCGAAGTCGAGGGCGCACTCGGTGACGGTCTCCTCGAGGCCGTGCGCGTCCGCAGCGTAGGCCGATGGGATCACATACCGCTCTTCATATTTCGCGATCGCAAGCAGCCGGTACATCGCATAGAGCTGCTCCTCGGTCATGCCGACGGTGGCCGGAATGTGTTCCTGCGTCGGCCGGCCCAGGTTGACGTCCCGCATGTACGACCGCATCGCCGCCAGCTTCGCGAGCACGTCCGTCACCACCCCGGTGTCGCCCGCGGTGAACAACTCCGCGAGGTACTCGATCGGGATGCGCAGCGATTCCAGCGCCCCGAACAGGTTGCCCAGATCCTCGCCGTCGTGCCCGTCGCGGCTCACCGCGTCGACCACCGGGGACAGCGGCGGGATGTACCAGACCATCGGCATCGTGCGGTACTCCGGATGCAGCGGCAGCGCGACCCGGTACTCCTTGATCAGGGTGTACACCGGGGACCGCTGAGCCGCCTCGATCCAGGTGTCCGGGATGCCGGAGGTGTGCGCCGCGGCGATCACGTGCGGGTCGTTCGGGTCGAGGAAGGTGCCCAATTGCGCCTCGTAGAGGTCCTTCTCGTCCTCCACCGACGCCGCCTCGGTGACCCTGTCGACGTCGTAGAGCACCAGCCCGATGTAGCGCAGCCTGCCGACGCAGGTTTCCGCGCACACGGTTGGCAGGCCCACCTCGACCCGCGGGTAGCAGAACGTGCACTTCTCGGCCTTGCCGGTCTTGTGGTTGAAGTACACCTTCTTGTACGGGCACCCGGACACGCACATCCGCCAGCCGCGGCACTTGTCCTGGTCGACCAGGACGATGCCGTCCTCGGAGCGCTTGTAGATCGCCCCCGACGGGCAGGACGCCGCGCAGGCCGGGTTCAGGCAATGCTCGCAGATCCGCGGCAGGTAGAACATGAAGCTCTGTTCGAGCTCGAGCTTGACCTGGTCGCTGACCTTCTTGAGGATCGGGTCGTCGGCGAGAATCTCCGGCGAGCCGGCCAGGTTGTCATCCCAGTTCGCCGACCACTCCACCTTCATCTGTTTGCCGGTGATCAGGCTGCGCGGCGGCGCGACCGGCATCTGGTCGCTCAGCGGTGCGCTGGTGAGATTCTCGTAGTCGTAGGTCCACGGTTCGTAGTAGTCCGAGATCTCCGGCAGCTTCGGATTCGAGAAGATCCGGGACAGCTTCGCCAGCCGTCCGCCGTCCTTGAGTCGCAGCCGACCCTTCTTGTCCCGCACCCAGCCGCCGCGCCAGCGGTCCTGGTCCTCGTAGGTGCGCGGATACCCCTGTCCGGGACGGGTTTCGACGTTGTTGAACCACACGTACTCGGTGCCGGACCGGTTGGTCCAGGCCTGTTTGCAGGTGACCGAGCAGGTGTGGCAGCCGATGCACTTGTCGAGGTTCATCACCATCGCGAGCTGTGCCATGACCTTCATTTCAGTACGTCACCTCCTGGCTCCGGCGGCGAACCACCGTCACCTCGTCGCGCTGGTTGCCCGTCGGGCCGAGATAGTTGAACGCCCAGGAGATCTGCGCGTACCCGCCGGCCAGGTGGGTCGGCTTGACCAGCAGCCGGGTCAGCGAGTTGTGGATGCCGCCACGGTTGCCGGTGGTCTCGGAGCGCGGCACGTCGATGGTGCGCTCCTGCGCGTGGTAGACGTACACGACGCCCTCCGGCATGCGATGCGAGACGATCGCCCGACACACCACCACGCCGTTGCGGTTGACGGCCTCGACCCAGTCGTTGTCCTTGACCGCGATCTTCGCCGCGTCCGCCGGGGACATCCACATCGTCGGCCCACCCCGGGACAGCGACAGCATGAACAGGTTGTCCTGGTACTCGGAGTGGATCGACCACTTGCTGTGCGGGGTCAGGTAGCGGACGGTCAGCCCGACCCCGTCCCGCATCTCCCCCACGTTCGGCTCGTCGAACAGCCGCGCCATGTCCAGCGGCGGCCGGTAGATCGGCAGCTGCTCGCCGACCTCCTCCATCCAGTCGTGGTCGAGGTAGAAGTGCATCCGGCCGGTCAGCGTGTGGAACGGTTTGAGTTCCTCGATGTTGACGGTGAACGGCGCGTACCGGCGGCCACCGGTCTCGCTGCCCGACCACTCCGGGCTGGTAATCACCGGCACCGGCCGGGCCTGGGTGTCGGCGAACGTGATTCGGCGTTCCTCGCTGCCCTCCGCGAGGTGCACCATCTGCCGTCCGGTGCGCTGCTCGAGTTGCCGGAACCCCTGCACCGCGAGCCTGCCGTTCGAGGTCCCGGACAGCCGCAGCACCGCCTCGCACATCTTCTCCGCGGTGTCGAGCGCCGGACGACCCGCCGCCGCACCGGAACTCATCACCCCGTGCTTGTCGGCGAGCTCGGCGACCTCGGCGTCGGGCAGGTAGGTGACGCCCTTGGTGACCAGGCCCGCCTTCTCGACCAGCGGCCCGAGCGCGGACCACTTCTCGGCGATCGCCGGGTAGTCCCGCTCGACGACGGCCAGCGGGCCCATCGTCCGGCCCGGGACCGGTACCTCCCCGGTGACCCGCCAGTCCGATTCGGTGCCACCGGGATACGCCATCGCGCCCGGCGTGTCGTGCTGCAGGGTGCCGAGCACCACGTCGGTGCGGGTGCCGAGGTGGCCGCGAGCGAGGGCGGAGAACGCCCGCGCGATCGCACCGAACGCCTCGAAGTCCGACTTCGTCTCCCACGGCGGGTCGATCGCCGCGGTGAAGGCGTGGATGTACGGGTGCATGTCGGTGCTCGACAGGTCCGGCTTCTCGTACCAGGTGGCCGCGGGCAGCACCACGTCCGAGAGCAGCGTCGTCGACGTCATCCGGAAGTCGATGGACATCACCATGTCCAGCTTGCCCTCGGGACCGCCATAGCCGGTCGCTCCGCTGGCTCCGCTCCCCTCCTCGCCGTCGCGCCAGGCGACGTCGTTCGGACGCAACTCGGGTCGGGTCGGCTCGGCCTGCAGGTTCGAGGTGGTTCCGAGCAGGTGCTTGAGGAAGTATTCGTTGCCCTTGCTGGACGAGCCGAGCAGGTTTGCGCGCCAGACGCTCAGCACCCGCGGCCAGTTCCGCGGATTGTCGGGATCGGTGACGGCGAGCCGCAGGTCGCCCGACGCCAACTGTTCGGTGACGTGCGCGGCGACCTCCTTGCCCGCGGCAGCGGCCTCGTCGGCCAGGTCCAGGCTGGACCGGTCGAACTGCGGGTAGAACGGCGTCCAGCCCATCGCGACGGCCGAGGCCATCACGTCCATTGTGTGCTTGCCCGCGAACCGGCCGCGCCCGGTGGGACTGGACAGGGCGTCGGCGCGGTAGCCGTCGTAGCGCCACTGGTCGGTGTGCGCGTACCAGTACGAGGTGCCCGCCATCTGGCGCGGCGGCCGACTCCAGTCGGTGCCCATCGCCACCGTCGCCCAACCGGTGACCGGACGACACTTCTCCTGCCCGACGTAGTGCGCCCAGCCGCCACCGTTGCGGCCCATCGAGCCGGTGAGCAGCAGCAGCGACAGGATCGCCCGGTAGGTCGCATCACCGTGGAACCACTGGCAGATGCCCGCCCCCATGATGATCATCGAGCGGCCACCGGAGTCGATCGCGTTGGTCGCGAACTCCCGCGCGATCCGGACCACCTGCTCCGCGGACACCCCGGTGATCGGTTCCTGCCAGGCCGGGGTGTTCGGCGAGGACGCGTCGTCGTAGCCGCTCGCCCACTGCCCGGGCAGTCCGGGCCGCGCGACGCCGTACTGGGCGAGCATCAGGTCGAACACCGTGCACACCCGGTGCCCGGCGACGGTCCGGACCGGAACCCCGCGCGCGATCTCCTCACCGTGCCCGTCGAGGGTGTCGAAACGCGGGAAGGCAACGGCCGCAACCTCGCCGAGGGAGCCGTCGGTCGGGGCGACGGTCAGGGCCGGCGCCAGATCCCCGAGGTCGAGGTTCCACTTGCCGACCCCCTCCTCCCCGAATCGGTGGCCGAGGGAGCCGTTCGGCACCGCGGGCCGGTCGGTGCCGCCGTCGATCAGCACCGGCTTGAACGCCGCGTTCTCCACGCTCTCCCCGAGATCGGCGGCGGTGAGGTTCTTGCCGGGCACCCACCGTCCGTCCCGTTCCTCCAGCTTCACCAGGAACGGCAGGTCCGTGTAGCGGCGGACGTAGTCGACGAAGAACGGTTCGCGCCGCTGCACGAAGTACTCGGACAGGATCACGTGGCCCATCGCCATCGCCATCGCGCCGTCGGTGCCCGCCGCGCAGGGCATCCACTCGTCCGCGAACTTGGTGTTGTCGGCGTAGTCGGGGCTGACCGTGACGACCTTGGTGCCGCGGTAGCGCACCTCCGCCATCCAGTGTGCGTCCGGGGTGCGGGTGACCGGCACGTTCGAGCCCCACATCAGCAGGTAGCTCGCGTCCCACCAGTCCCCCGACTCGGGGACGTCGGTCTGGTCGCCGAACACCTGAGGGGAGGCGACCGGCAGGTCCGCGTACCAGTCGTAGAAGGAGGTCATCACGCCGCCGAGCAGCTCGATGAAGCGGGATCCGGCGGCGAAGGAGATCATCGACATCGCCGGGATCGGTGAGAAGCCCGCGACCCGGTCGGGGCCGTACTCCTTGATCGTGTGCACGTGGGCCGCGGCGATCATTTCGGTCGCCTCGTCCCAGTTCACCCGGACCAGGCCGCCCTTGCCGCGCGCCCGCTGGTAGCGTCTGCGCCGCTCGGGATCGTTCTGGATGTCCGCCCAGGCCAACACCGGATCCTTCAGCCGGGCCTTCGCCTCCCGGTACATTTCGACCAGGACCCCGCGGGCGTACGGGTAGCGCACCCGGGTCGGCGAGTAGGTGTACCAGGAGAACGCAGCGCCGCGGGGGCAGCCGCGCGGCTCGTACTCCGGCCGGTCCGGCCCGACCGACGGATAGTCCGTCTCCTGGGTCTCCCAGGTGATGATGCCGTCCTTGACGTAGATCTTCCACGAGCACGACCCGGTGCAGTTCACCCCGTGCGTGGACCGGACCACCTTGTCGTGACTCCACCGGTCCCGGTAGAAGATGTCACCGTCCCGGCCGCCCTCCCTGCTGATGGTCCGCCGGTCCGCCGACTCGGTGCCCGGGGTGAAGAACCGCCCGCTGCGCACCAGCGCGTCCTCCACCATGCCACCGGTGGCCGCTCCCTTGGCTGTCACGTGAGCCTCCTCCGCGCTGTCGCGCCCAGTTCCGTTCCGACCTCGTCAACTCGTGGGTTCACTCGACTTCTCCGGCTCGCGCGCATGCAGCTTGACGGCGGTGTACAGCAACGCAACCAGTGCGGTCGCCACCAGCAACGCCAGGCCGACGGTGTAGTCGTTGTCCGTCTCGTCGTACGTCGCGCCCATCACCAGAGGCGGGAAGTATCCGCCCAATCCGCCTGCCGCGGCAACGATTCCGGTGACGGAACCGACGCTCGATGCGGGCGATCGGCGGGCCACCCAAGCGAACACCCCGCCGGTGCCGATGCCGAGGAAGATCGCAAGGAGAATGAAGTCGGTCGCCGACCAGACGTCCGGCGGCGGCTTCATGATCGCGATCCCGGACATCACCGCCGTCCCGGCCAGCGAGGCCAACACGACCCACTTCGGGGCGATCCGGTCGGACAGGGCACCACCGATCGGGCGGGCGATGACGGCAGCGAGCGCAAACGCCGCGGTGCGGGTGCCCGCGTCGACGGCGGAGAAGTCGTAGATCGTCTTGATGTACGTCGGCAGGTAGTTGCTGAACGCGACGAAGCCGCCGAACACGATCGCGTACAGGAACGACATCTCCCAGGTCACACGGAGTTTCGACGCGGCGACCAGCTTGGGGACGACGGGTTCGGTGTTCGGCGCGAACGCGGGTGAGTCCTTCATCGCGACCACGCACAGGCCCGCGGTCGCGGCGAGCGCGACCGCGATGATGATGTGCGTCGGGATGAGGCCGAACCACCGGACGAATCGCGGCGTGAAGAAGGCCGACAGCGCGGTGCCCACCATGCCCGCACCGAAGATTCCGGTGGCGAAGCCGTGCCGACTTGCGTCGTACCACGACTTGGCGAACGGGATCCCGATCGCGAACACCGTGCCGGCGACGCCGAGCAGGAAGCCCGACACCAGCAGGCCGGTGTATGAATCGAGGTTTGCCGAAAAGCCCACCGCGAGAACGGGAATGATCGACGCCAACGCGACGAAGACGAACAGTGCGCGGCCGCCGTACCGATCCGTCAACGGCCCGGTGACGATCCGGCCGAGCGACCCGACGAGGATCGGGGTGGCAACCAGCATCGACGCCTGCGAACTGGACAGGTCCAGCCGGTCGGCATAGGTGGTCGACATCGGGCCGATCATGTTCCAGGCCCAGAAGCAGATGGTCGAGGTCCAGGTCGCGAGAATCAGGTTCCGCGACTGGGCCGCCTTGTCGAATACAACCTTCGTTGCGTTCACGGCTATCAGCAAACCACCGCCGCGGGCCGATTGCAGTGCGGACACGGCACCGCGGCCAAATTTTCATCTCACATACAAAAAAGGGAGTGCCCCCGGCCACACGGTGGCCGGGGGCACTCCCCGGAGATCAGACCCTCGGGGTCAGGCGTCGGCGCCCTGCTCGGCCGCCGCGTCGCCGCCCTCCTCGTCGACCGGAACCAGCGAGATCTTGCCACGGTTGTCGATGTCCGCGATCTCGACCCGGATCTTGCTGCCGACGTTCACGACGTCCTCGACCTTGCTGATCCGCTTGCCGTTGCCCAGCTTGGAGATGTGCACCAGTCCGTCGCGACCCGGCAGCAGCGAGACGAACGCACCGAAGGCGGTGGTCTTGACGACCGTGCCGAGGAAGCGCTCGCCCACCTTGGGCAGCTGCGGGTTGGCGATGGCGTTGATCATGTCGATCGCGGCCTGCGCGGACGGACCGTCCGCCGCACCGACGAACACGGTGCCGTCATCCTCGATGGAGATGTTCGCACCGGTCTGCTCGGTGATCGAGTTGATCATCTTGCCCTTGGGGCCGATGACCTCACCGATCTTGTCCACGGGCACCTTGATGGTGGTGATCCGCGGGGCGTACGCGCTCATCTCGTCCGGGGTGTCGATGGCCTCGGCCATCACCTCGAGGATCGTGGTGCGGGCGTCGTGCGCCTGGGACAGCGCACCGGCCAGCACCTGCGACGGGATGCCGTCGAGCTTGGTGTCGAGCTGGAGCGCGGTGACGAAGTCCTTGGTGCCGGCGACCTTGAAGTCCATGTCGCCGAACGCATCCTCGGCGCCGAGGATGTCGGTCAGGGCCACGTAGCGGGTCTCGCCGTCGACCTCGTCGGACACCAGGCCCATCGCGATGCCCGCGACCGGCGCCTTCAGCGGCACGCCCGCGTTGAGCAGCGACAGCGTCGAGGCACAGACCGACCCCATCGAGGTGGAGCCGTTGGAGCTGAGCGCCTCGGAGACCTGACGGATCGCGTACGGGAACTCCTCGACGCTCGGCAGCACCGGCATCAGGGCCCGCTCGGCGAGGGCGCCGTGGCCGATCTCGCGGCGCTTCGGGGAGCCGACGCGGCCGGTCTCACCGGTCGAGTACGGCGGGAAGTTGTAGTGGTGCATGTAGCGCTTGCTGGTCTCGGGGCCCAGCGAGTCGATCTGCTGCGCCATCTTGACCATGTCGAGGGTGGTGACGCCCATGATCTGGGTCTCGCCACGCTCGAACAGCGCGGAGCCGTGTGCCCGCGGGATCACGGCGACCTCGGCGGACAGCGACCGGATGTCGGTGATGCCGCGGCCGTCGATGCGGAAGTGGTCCGTGAGGATCCGCTGGCGGACGAGCTTCTTGGTCAGCGAGCGGAACGCAGCGCCGATCTCCTTCTCGCGGCCCTCGAACGTCGGCGCGACCTGCTCGAGCACCTCGAGCTTGACCTCGTCGGTCCGGTCGTCGCGCTCCTGCTTGCCCGCAATGGTCAGCGCGGCCGACAGCTTGTCCGTCGCGGCCGCGGCGACGGCGGCGTAGACGTCGTCCTGGTAGGCCGGGAACACCGGGTAGTCACCGGTCGGCCGCGAGGATGCGGTCGCCAGCGCCTGCTGTGCCTGGCACAGGCTGGCGATGAACGGCTTGGCGGCCTCGAGGCCCTGCGCGACGATCGCCTCGGTCGGCGCCTGCGCGCCGCCGTCGATCAGCGCGATGACGTTGTCGGTGGCCTCGGCCTCGACCATCATGATCGCGACGTCACCGGACTCGACGACGCGGCCGGCGACGACCATGTCGAAGACGGCGTTCTCGAGCTGCTCGACCGTCGGGAACGCGACCCACTGGCCTGCCTTGTTCTCCTCGGACGTGATCAGGGCGACGCGCACACCGCCGACCGGACCGGAGAACGGCAGGCCCGCGATCTGCGTGGACGCGGACGCCGCGTTGATCGCGACGACGTCGTACAGGTCCTTCGGGTCCAGGCTCAGGACCGTGACGACGACCTGGATCTCGTTGCGCAGGCCGTCGACGAACGACGGGCGCAGCGGCCGGTCGATCAGGCGGCAGGTGAGGATCGCGTCGGTGGAGGGGCGGCCCTCGCGACGGAAGAACGAGCCGGGGATACGGCCCGCGGCGTACATGCGCTCCTCGACGTCCACCGTCAGCGGGAAGAAGTCGAAGTGCTCCTTGGGCTGCTTGCTGGCCGAGGTGGCCGACAGCAGCATGGTCTCGTCGTCGAGGTAGGCGACGACGGCGCCGGCGGCCTGCTGCGCGAGGCGGCCGGTCTCGAAACGGATGGTGCGGGTGCCGTAGGCCCCGTTGTCGATGACGGCGGTGGACTCGAACACGCCCTCGTCGACCTCGACTGCGGAATTGTTTGTCATCTCTTCTCTTCTCTTCCCTCTTCGTCTTCGCCGTATCCGCATGGTCGTCGCCGCCCTCGTGGCGGCGACGCGCACCTACCCGGGTGCCGCGCCCGGCGTTTCCGCTGGCGGGCCGGCACCGTCGCGGAGGCGGCCATCGATCGAAGCCCTTCGCAGATCGTGTATCTCGACGACCGTGCGAGTGGCCACTACCGAAGACCGACTGCCACGACCTCGGCACGTACGGCGGGATCCCTCGTGGATCCAGGTGGTTCGCGATGGAACCGTGTCCACCGGGGGTTCGGTCGCCGTTCCGGACGCCGCACCACCCGACAAACACCGGTAGCCAACGAGGTCAGTCTATGCACTCGCCTCGTTGGCTACCGGGATGTTCACGTCCGCACCGACCCACCGTGTCGCGGGCGGTACCGGACGAGAGATCATTCTTATCGACGCAGGCCCAGACGCTCGATGAGCGAACGGTAACGCGCGATGTCGACCTTCTGGACGTACTTGAGCAGACGACGACGACGTCCGACCAGCAGCAGCAGGCCGCGGCGGGAGTGGTGATCGTGCTTGTGCATCTTGAGGTGCTCGGTGAGATCGACGATCCGCTTGGTCAGCAGCGCAACCTGCGCCTCCGGCGAACCGGTGTCGGTCTCGTGCAGCCCGTACTCGGAGAGGACGGCCTTCTTCTGTTCGGTGGTCAGCGCCACTGTCACTCCTGTTACTGATGTCTGCGCGACGAAAACACGGGCGGACCCGCGTGGCGCGGCCGCCGCAGACCGCAGCACACACCGAGAGCAGATCCTACCAGGCGCTTCACCGACCCCCGCCCGGCGTCAGCCGAGGTCGCTCGCCCGCCCAAGCAGGTCACGGGTCTCGTCCACATCCCGGCCCATCTGCGCGATCAGCGCCTCCACCGAGTCGAACCGGTCCATCCCCCGTAGGCGGCGCACGAAGTCGACGGCGACGTGCTGGCCGTACAGGTCCGGCGACACGTCGAGGACGTAGGCCTCGACGGTCCGGGTCCGGCCCGAGAACGTCGGATTGGTGCCCACCGACACCGCGGCCATGTGCGCAACCCCGGGGGTCAGCGAGCCCTCGACCGGGTCCTGGGTGAGCACGGTGAACCACGCGGCGTAGACGCCGTCGGCGGGGATCGCGGCATGCTCGGGCGGCGAGACGTTCGCGGTCGGGAAGCCGAGGTCGCGACCCCGCTTTTCGCCGTGCACCACAACACCCTCGACGCGGTGCGGCCTGCCGAGCGCCTCCGCGGCCGCGGTCACGTCGCCCGCATCCACACACGAGCGGATGTAGGTGGACGAGAAGGTGACCGCGTGCTCGGCGAGCAGATTGACCCCGTCGACGGCGAACCCGAATCGGGCGCCGATGTCGCGGAGCATCGGGACGGTGCCCGCCGCCTTCCTGCCGAAGGTGAAGTTCTCCCCCACCACGACCTCGGCGACGTGCAACCGCTCCACGAGGATCTCGTGGGCGTACTGTTCCGGGCTGAGCTTCATGAACTCCGCGGTGAACGGGACGACGAAGAACACGTCGATGCCCAGTTCCTCGGCCAGCTCGGCCCTCCGCCGCAGCGTGGTCAACTGCGCCGGATGACTGCCGGCCCGCACCACCTCCATCGGGTGCGGATCGAAAGTCATGAGCACACTGGGGATTCCCCGTTCACTCGCCGCCTTGACCGCCCGACCGATCAGCTGGGCGTGCCCGCGGTGCACACCGTCGAAAACGCCGATCGTGAGTACGCAACGGCCCCAGTCGGCAGGAACGTCGTCGAGCCCTCGCCATCTCTGCACGCCTGGAAGCCTACGACCCACCGCGCTGGACGTCACGGTCGGCACCGCCGACGCACGTCACGGTCGGCACCGCCGACGCACGTCACGGTCGGCACCGCCGACGCACGTCACTGTCGGTACCGCCGACGCACGTCGCGTTCGGCACTGCCACGAGTGTCGACGTGTCACCCCGACAGCGCATTGCCTAAGCTCGATTCGTGCCCGACCGTAAGCGTGGATCCGACGAGACGACCGATGACATTGTCCTGACGCCCGTCGCCCAGGACTACCTGAAGGTGATCTGGACGGCCGGGGAATGGTCGGGTGAGCAGGTGTCGACCAAGATGCTCGCCGAACGGATCGGGGTGTCCGCGTCGACGGTGTCCGAGGCGATCCGCAAGCTCGCCGACCAGGGGCTCGTCGACCATGCCCGATACGGGTCGATCTCCCTGACCGACAGCGGCCGGTCCGCCGCGGTCGCGATGGTGCGCAGGCACCGGCTGATCGAGACGTACCTCGTCTGCGAACTCGGCTACGGCTGGGACGAGGTGCACGACGAGGCGGAGGTGCTCGAGCACGCGGTCTCGGACCTGATGATCGAGCGGATGGACGCCAAGCTGGGGCACCCCGAACGCGACCCGCACGGCGACCCGATCCCGACCGCGGACGGCACCATCCCCACGCCGGCGGCCCGCCAGCTCAGCGACTTCACCGACGGCGAATCCGGCGTCGTCGCCCGGATCTCCGACTCGGACCCGGCGATGCTGCGGTACTTCGACTCCGTCGGGATCGCGTTGGACGTGACCATCGCCGTCGTCGAACGACGCGACTACGCGGGCACCCTGTCGGTGCGGCTCGGCGAGACCACCGACCCGTCGGGAGGCGCCGTCGAACTGGGCACCCCGGCGGCCGAGGCGATCTGGCTGGTGGACCACTGATCGGGCGGCCCGGCGTGACGCGTCGACGCCGACCGGTGCTGCTGCGGGGCCTGGCCACCGCGATCATCGGGCTCCTGGTCGGCATCGTGGTCGCGTGCACGTACACCGAACCGGCGGCCGTTGCCGACGACCCGGCCGGGTCGTCGGCGGCGGCCGCGTCGGCCGTCGCGCAGGGCACGCAGGCAGGCGCCGAGGAGGCCGCCGACCGCGCGGGCGGATGCCGCCGTGCACCCACCGATCCGACCACCCCGATGCAGGGCTCCGTGCCGCACCGCGAGGACCATCGCCTGCCGCTCACCGTCCTCGACGGGCCCGCGTCGATGCGCCTCGAGCGACCCGGCCAGCGCGGCTTCGTCCCGATCGACACCACCGGCCCCCCGTCACCGGCCCTCGACCTGTCCACCGTCCTGCGAATTTAGATGACCCACCGACCGCGACGGTGCCCCAAGCGGGCGCCCGCGGCGGTGTCGTCACCACCCTTCATTCGCAGCACGCGCCGAGCAGTGTCGGCGCGCAGACAGGAGTCGTCCCGTCATGTCCCCCCGTTCCCGCACCTCCCCGTGCAGCACCGTGCCCACCGGCTCACCGACCCGCCGAATCGCGGCCGTCGCGGCCGCCCTCGCCGCGGTCGTCCTGCTGGTCATCGCCATCGCCCAGATCGTGAGCAGCACCAGCACCGAACCCGAACCCGACTCCGAGCCCTCGGCAGCCACCGGCCAGTACGCCAACAACGACATGTACCGGGACCTGGCAACCCTGGCCCGCCGCGACCCCGCCGACCCGATGGCGCTCGGCTCGCCGACCGCACCGGTGGTGATGATCGAGTACTCCGATCTGCAATGCCCGTACTGCCGCCAGTTCGCCCAGACCACCGAGCCCGAACTCGTCGCGAAGTACGTGGACCGCGGCCTGCTGCGGATCGAGTGGCGCAACCTCGCCTTCTTCGGGGAGGAGTCCGAGCGGGCCGCGCGGGCAGGCTGGGCCGCCGGGCAGCAGGGCCGGTTCTGGGAACTGCACGAGTTGATGTTCGAGAATGCCCCCGCCAAGAAGAACACCGGCGTGTTCACCGCCGACCGGCTGACCGAATGGGCGGGACTGGCCGGGGTCGGGGACCTCGATCGGTTCCGGGCCGACCTGGATTCCGATGCCGCGCGGGCCGCGGTCACCGCCGACATCACCGAGGCGGTCGGCATCGGCGTCAACTCGACGCCCGCGTTCCTGATCAACGGCAGGCCGATCCTCGGCGCCCGCCCGGTCGAGCAGATGATCGCCGTCATCGAGGCGGGTCTGCTCGACGAGGCGCCTGGCGGCGGGCAGTGAATGCCGGAATCGGGTACGGCGCAGCCTTCCTCGGCGGGCTGCTTGCGCTGCTGAGCCCCTGCAGCGCCCTGCTGCTGCCCAGCTTCTTCGCGTACTCGTTCGGCTCCACCGGAAGGCTCGTTGCCCGCACCGGAACCTTCCACCTCGGCCTGTGCACCACCCTGGTGCCGCTCGGGGCGGCCGGGTCGCTGCTGGGCGGGGTGCTCAGCACCCACCGCGAGACGGTGATCACCGTCGGCGGCCTGACCATCATCGCGATGGGGATCCTTCAGATCGTCGGCCGCGGCTTCTCGTTCGGGTTCGCGCAGCGCGCGATGGCCCGGCAGGGCCGGTCGGACCGGGCCGGCTCGGTCTACCTGCTCGGCATGGTCTACGGCCTGTCCGGGTTCTGCGTCGGCCCCATCCTCGGGTCGATCCTCACCGTCGCGGCGCTGAGTTCGTCACCGCTGCACGGCGGGTCGCTGCTCGCGGTCTATGCCCTCGGCATGGCGATGCCGCTGTTCGTGATGGCCGCGGTGTGGGATCGATTCGACCTCGGCCGCCGCCGCTGGCTGCGTGGCCGGGTGCTCACCGTCGGGCGGGTCGAGTTGCACACGACCTCGCTGCTCTCCGGTCTCTTCTTCGTCGCGGTCGGGGTGCTGTTCCTCGTCTCGGACGGCACGTCCGCGCTGGCCGGAGCGGTCGGCGCGGACACCGGCGTCGCACTCGAGAGCTGGGTCCTGCGGCTGGCCGGTGCGATCCCGATGACCACGCTGGCGGCGCTGCTCGGCGGCGCGGCGCTGCTGGTCGTGGCGTGGCGGCTGTTCCGGCCCCGCGCCGAGGCCCCGGTTCCGGTCCCCGCCCCGGAGCGGGACCGCGAGGGCTGAGGCTCAGCTCTCCCGTAGGGTCGCCGGGCGGACGACCATCACGGAACTCGCCCGGCGACCGCGCTCCTGCAGCAACGCGATGGTGTGCCCGCCGGGATCGATCGCGGCGTAGGTGCCGGGGATGCCGATCGGCTCGAGCCAGCGGCCCTGGCTGATCGACTCGGCCTCCGCCGCGGTGATCGGCCGGTGCGCGAACGCCGTCTGGCAGGCCGAATCGATGTCCAGGCTGACCGCGGGGTCGTCGGCCAGCCGGTCGAGGGTGCGGGCATGCTCAAGGGTGAACGGTCCGACCCGGGTGCGGCGCAGCGCCGTCAGGTGCCCGCCGACGCCGAGCGCGGCACCGAGATCCCGCGCAAGGGCCCGCACGTAGGTGCCCGACGAGCACTCCACCTCGACATCGACGTCGACGAAGGTGCCCGGCCTACGGATGGCGGTCACATCGAACCGGTCCACGGTGACGGGCCGCGCCTCGAGCTCGAACTCGGCGCCCTCGCGGACCAGCTTGTGCGCGCGCTGTCCGTCCACCTTGATCGCGCTGACCCGGGTCGGCACCTGCTCGATGTTCCCGGTCAGGGTCGCGATCACCGCGGCAACCTGCTCGTCACCGACGGCGGAGGCGTCCGCGTCGGCGAGCACCTCGCCCTCCGCGTCATCGGTGGAGGTGGATTGCCCGAGCCGGATCGTGGCCGAGTACGCCTTGGTGGTCAGTGACAGCAGACCGAGCAGCTTGGTCGCGCGCTCCACACCAAGGACCAGCACCCCGGTGGCCATCGGGTCCAGGGTGCCCGCGTGCCCGACCTTGCGGGTATGCAGGATCTTCCGGCACTTCGCCACGACGTCGTGACTGGTCATGCCCGCGTCCTTGTCGACGATCAACAACCCGGCGCCGTGCAGGCCGGAGGACGGGGGGCGGTGAGCAGACACGGTTTTCGAGCCTACTGGACCGTGATGGCGGCGATCACCAGGCCGCCGTCGACGAGCCAGCGACCGTCGAACGCCGACAGCGGCGGGCCGTCCTTCGTCTCCCCCGATACCAGCAGGTCGGTGTGGAAGGTGCCGGTCGCGGTGTCCCCGTCCGACGCGCCGAGGGTGAACGTGATGTGCGCGTCCTCGAACCCGAGCCAGCGGTAGGTCAGCGGGAACCACGCCTTGTAGGTGGCCTCCTTCGCGCAGAACAGCAACCGATCCCAGTGC
Organism: Rhodococcus sp. NPDC054953; assembly: GCF_053609225.1. Classification (NCBI taxonomy): domain Bacteria; kingdom Bacillati; phylum Actinomycetota; class Actinomycetes; order Mycobacteriales; family Nocardiaceae; genus Rhodococcus; species Rhodococcus sp. NPDC054953. The sequence goes on from NZ_JBSGXD010000010.1 coordinate 130,548, forward strand.
ACGGCGACGCCATCGGGGGTGCCGCCGGCGAGCCAGTCGCGTTCGGCGGGCAGGCTGACCGCCTCGAGCACCCCGTCCGGGAGCGGTCCGTGCGGTTCGGCGTCGATGCCCACCGAGCGGACCGCCATCGAGTAGCCGAGCACCGCGCCGCGGTAGCCGTCGCAGTGGGTCAGGCTGCCGACCACACCCCGCGGGAACAGCGGAACCCCCCGCTCACCCTTGAGGATCGGAGCCGGGTCGACGCCGAGCTTGCCCAGCGCCTGACGGGCACAGTGCCGAACGCTGACGAACTCGCGCCGCCGCTTCTCGACGGCCTTCGCGATCAGCGCGGCCTCGCTCGGGTGCGGCTGGAGTTCCGGCGGGTCGGCGAACAGTTCCGCATACTCCACACCTGCCGGGAGAATCTTCTCGATCATGCGCGTGCCGCCCTCATACGTTCCATCTCCGCCTCCTGCTCGGCGGTCACCTTGAAATGCCCGCCCCACTTGTTGAGCGTGCCCGGACCGTACTCCGGCACCGGCAGGATCTGCCGCAACAGCTTCTCCGGCAGCCCGCGGCGCTGCCACTCGCGCGGGTAGCCCAACGACACCTCCTCGAACCGGACCCCGTCATACCAGGTGGTGCGCGGGATGTGCAGGTGCCCGTAGACACTGCAGATCGCGTTGTACCGGGTGTGCCAGTCCGCCGTCCGTTCGGTGCCGCACCACAGCGAGAACTCCGGGTAGAACAGCACCCGCGTCGGTTCCCGGACCAGCGGGAAGTGGTTGATCAGCACCGTCGGGATGGACAGGTCGAGCGCGTCGAGGCGGGCCCGGGTCGTTTCCAGCCGGGCCGCGCACCAGGCGTCGCGGGTCGCGTACGGCTCCGAGGAGAGCAGGAACTCGTCGGTGGCGACGACGTTCTTGTCGCGGGCGTACTCGAGGGCCTCCTCCTTGGTCGCGGTGCCCTCGGGCCGGAACGTGTAGTCGTAGAGCAGGAACATCGGTACGAGCGTCGCCGGGCCACCCTCCCCGTCCCACACCGGGTACGGGTCCTCGGGGGTGAGCACGCCGAGTTCGCGGCACATCGTGACGAGGTAGTCGTACCGGGCGGCGCCGTGGATCTGCACCGGGTCCTTCGCCGTGGTCCACAGTTCGTGGTTGCCCGGCACCCAGATCACCTTCTCGAACCGGCCGCGCAGCGTCTTCAGCGCCCACGCGATGTCGTCGGTCTTCTCCGACACGTCACCGGCGAGGATCAGCCAGTCCTGCGGCGACTCCGGGTACAACTCCTCGGTGACGGGACGATTCCCCTTGTGCCCGACATGGATGTCGCTCACCGCCCACAGCTTGCGTGTCACGCCAACTACCTTCCCGTCCCACTCTTTCGCGCCTGGTTTCTCGACTGGATGTCGGCACCGCCGACCGAACGCTGACTGTCGGCACCGCCGACCGAACGCTGGATGTCGGCACCGCCGACGGCCCAGCGCCCCGATCGTGCCCGCAGCACGACCGCAAGCATCCGCAGCAGCATGAACACCGTCAGCCCCGTCCAGATTCCTGCCAGCCCCCAGTCGTACGCGAGCGAGAGCCAGATCGGCGGCAGGAATCCGACGACCGCGCAGGCCAGGGTGGCGTTCCGCAGGAACGCGGCGTCCCCGGCCCCGAGCAGCACCCCGTCGAGCGCGAACACCACACCCGCGACCGGCATGATCGCCACGAAGAACCACCAGATGACCGTGATCTGCTGCTGGACGTCGGCGTCGGGCGTGAACAGGGTCGGGACCACCCGATGGCCGAGCACGAAGACCGCGGCCAGCAGCAGCGCGAAGACGGTCGACCATCCGGTCAGCCTGCGGGCCAGCGCCCGCGCACCGGCGACCCGGCCCGCACCGAGCGCGGCACCGACCAGGGTCTGTGCGGCGATCGCCAGCGAATCGAGGGTCAGCGCGACGAGATTCCACAGCTGCAGCACCACCTGGTGCGCGGCCACGGAGGCGGCCCCGAACCGGGACGCCACCGCCGCGGCGGACAGGAAGCAGGCCTGAAACGCCAGGCTCCGCAGGATCAGGTCCCGACCGAGCACCACCTGGGCGCGCATCACCGAGGACCGGGGCCGCAGCGGGACCCCGGACCGAATCAGCGCCGCCGCGAAGCAGGACGCCGTCACCACCTGGCCAGCCACGTTCGCGACCGCCGACCCGACCAGTTCCATCCGCGGCGCCCCGAACAGCCCGTGCACCAGGATCGGGCAGGCCACCGCGGACAACGCGAGCCCGGCGAGGACGAACCGCAGTGGCCGCATCGTGTTCTGGACACCACGCATCCACCCGTTGCCCGCCATCGCGATCAGGATCATCGGTGCACCGAACACCGCGACGCGCAACCAGTCCGCCGCCTCCGCAGCGATGTCGGCGCCGCCCGCGATCAACGCGGTGACCGGTGCCGCCAGCACCTGCACGGCGACGATGATCCCGATCCCGATCGCGGCGGCCAGATAGGTGGCCTGCACGCCCTCCCCGACCGCGCCGCGTTCGTCCCCGGAGCCGTGCAGCCGGGACGCGCGCGCGGTCGTGCCGTACGACAGGAAGGTCAGCTGGGTGCTGACCTGCGCCAGGATCAACCCGCCGACCGCGAGACCCGCCAACGCGAGCGCGTTCAGGTGCCCGACGACGGCGATGTCGAACAGCAGGTACAGCGGCTCGGCGGCGAGCACGCCCAGCGCGGGCAGCGCCAACCCGAGGATCCGGCGGGTCGACGGCCGGTCGTCCGCCCGTACCTCGTCGCCGAGCGGGTCAGCCAACGGTCGCCAGCAGGTCCGTGATCACGTCGTCCGCCTCGCCCTCGGCCGTGTAGCCGGACGCGAAGCGGTGCCCGCCTCCGCCGAGCCGCGCCGCGACATCGGAGACGTCGATCGCCGACTTCGAGCGCAACGACACCGACCAGACGCCGGGTTCGTTCTCCTTGAGCACCGACGCGACCTCCGCTTCCGCGGTGGTGCGGACGATGTCGATGACGGACTCGATCTCCTCGGCGCCGAGTCCGGCGGTGTCCTGGTACCGGATCAGCGCGTACACCAGACCGCGTCCACCGGCGGCGTCCGGCACCAGCTGCGCCGACCCGAGCACGGTCGACAGCATTGGCAGCCATCCGAACGGGTGCGTGTCCAGCAGCCGGCGGGTGATGCCCGCCGAGTCGATGCCGGTGTCGATCAGGCGTTCGGCGAGCGCATGCGTGCCCGGCTGCACCCACCGGAACGACCCGGTGTCGGTGACCAGGCCAGCGAACAGGCAGTGTGCGATGTCCCGGTCGATCTCGACCCCCCACCGGTCGAACAGCCGGGTCAGCACGGCCGCGGTGGCCTCGGCCGAATCGTCGATCAGGTTGTGGTGCCCGTAGCGGGTATTCGACCGATGGTGGTCGATGACCAGCGTCACGCGGGCGGCGTCCAGCCGGTCACCGAGGCGCCCCAGCCTGCCGCGGCTGCCGCAGTCCACCGTCACGACCAGGTCCGCGACCTCGGCCACCTCGTCCGGCGGGACCAGCAGCGACACCCCGGGCAGGGTGCGCATCGACTCCGGAAGCACCGCGGGTTGCGCGAACGACACCTGCACCGGCGTGCCCCTGCGGTCGAGCGCCAACGCAAGCGCCAGCCCGCTGCCGATGGTGTCGGCGTCCGGTTGGACGTGGCACAGCACCGTCACCGAGGTGGCGTCCGACAGCAGGGTCACCGCGGTCGCGAGGTCGATGTCCCGCGACGGTTCCTGCGGCTGTGATGTCTGCGCGGTCACGGTCATTGCCCGGTCCTAGTCGGCGTCGCGGGCGTCGTCGTCGGCCGCGGCCCGTTGCTCCCGATACGGGTCCTCGTCGCCGGCGTGCGCCGCGCCCTCCCGCGCCTTCGCGACCTCGTCGTCGGCCGCGCGGGCCCGGGCCAGCAGTTCCTCCATGTGCCGGGCCGCGTCGGGGACGGTGTCCGCGACAAACGTCAGGGTCGGGGTGAACCGGACCCCGGTGCCCGCACCCACCTTCGACCGCAGCACCCCGGTCGCCTTCGCCAGGCCTGCCGCGGCACCCTCGTGGTCGGGTTCACTGCCGAGATCGACGCCGCGGACCGTGTAGAACACGGTCGCGTCGTGCAGGTCGGCGGTCACCTTCGCGTCGGTGATGGTGACGTAGTCGAGCCGCGGATCCTTGATCTCGTGGTCGATCGCCGATGCCACGATCGTCGCGATGCGCTTGGCGAGCTTGCGTGCCCGCGCCGGATCTGCCATGACCGGAGTCCCTTCTCACACGGCGGCGCCGGATCGCTCCTGACGGTGACGCCGCCGCCAACAATTGAAATACATGAAATACACCCTGGCCGGATGCCCGCATCAACCGGGGTTCAGTCCTCGGGGCCGAACAACCTGCGACGCGCGGACAGCAACTGCAGTTCCGGGCGGGCCGCGACCGCGCGCTCACAGGTGTCGAGGACCTCGGTGAGGTGCCCGACGTCGGCACTCGCCACCGCAACACCGATCTCGGCGCGGCGGTAGCGGTCCTGGTCACCGGTCTCCGCGACCGACACCCCGAACCGGGCAAGCGCGGCGATCACGGGCTTGACCACCGAACGCTTCTCCTTCAGGGACCGGACGTCACCGAGCAGCACGTCCAGTTCCAGGGCACCGAGATACAACCGGCCTCCACACGATCACGGGGTGCCCCGCGGGCCGGGCAGGCCCACGGGACACCCACGGTTGCGATCTAGTCGCGCGGCTTCTCGCGCAGCTCGTACGCCTCGATCACGTCACCGACCTTGATGTCGCTGTAGGTGACGGTCAGACCGCACTCGTAACCCTCGCGCACCTCGGTGGCGTCGTCCTTCTCCCGCTTCAGCGAGGAGATGGTGACCGTCTCCGCGACGACGACGTTGTCCCGCAGCAGGCGGGCCTTCGCGTTGCGCCGCATGATGCCGGAGGTGACCAGGCAGCCCGCGATGTTGCCGACCTTCGAGGACCGGAACATCGCACGGATCTCCGCCTTGCCGAGCTCGACCTCTTCGTAGACCGGCTTGAGCATGCCCTTGAGGGCCTTCTCGATCTCGTCGATGGCCTGGTAGATCACCGAGTAGTACCGGATGTCGACGCCCTCGCGGTTGGCGAGCTCGGTCGCCTTGCCCTCCGCGCGGACGTTGAAGCCGATGATGATCGCGTTCGACGCCGACGCCAGGTTGACGTTGGTCTCGGTGATGCCACCGACACCGCGGTCGATGACCCGCAGCTGCACCTCGTCGTCGATCTCGATCCCGAGCAGCGCCTCCTCGAGGGCCTCCACGGTGCCGGAGTTGTCGCCCTTGAGGATGAGGTTGAGCTCGTTGTGCTCCTTGAGCGCGGCATCCAGATCCTCGAGGCTGATCCGCTTGCGGCTGCGGGCCGCGAGCGCGTTGCGCTTGCGGGCGTTGCGCCGGTCCGCGATCTGCCGTGCGATCCGGTCCTCGTCGACGACGAGCAGGTTGTCGCCCGCACCGGGCACCGACGTGAAGCCGATGACCTGGACCGGACGCGACGGCAGCGCCTCGAGGACGTCGTCGCCGTGCTCGTCGACCATGCGGCGCACGCGACCGTAGGCGTCGCCCGCGACGATCGAGTCGCCGACCCGCAGGGTGCCGCGCTGGATGAGCACGGTCGCCACCGGGCCGCGGCCGCGGTCGAGGTGCGCCTCGATGGCGACACCCTGGGCGTCCATGTCCGGGTTGGCACGCAGGTCCAGCGACGCGTCCGCGGTGAGCAGGACCGCCTCGAGCAGGTGCTCGATGTTGGTGCCCTGCTTGGCGGAGATGTCGACGAACATGGTCTCGCCGCCGTACTCCTCGGCGACCAGGCCGTACTCGGTGAGCTGACCGCGGATCTTCGCCGGGTCGGCGCCCTCCTTGTCGATCTTGTTGACCGCGACCACGATCGGCACGTCGGCCGCCTGGGCGTGGTTGATCGCCTCGACCGTCTGCGGCATGACGCCGTCGTCGGCCGCGACGACCAGGATCGCGATGTCGGTGGCCTTCGCACCACGGGCACGCATGGCGGTGAACGCCTCGTGGCCCGGGGTGTCGATGAACGTCACCAGCCGCTCGACGCCGTCCAGCTCGGTCAGCACCTGGTAGGCGCCGATGTGCTGGGTGATGCCACCGGCCTCGCCCTCGCGGACGTTGGCCTTGCGGATCGTGTCCAGCAGGCGGGTCTTGCCGTGGTCGACGTGACCCATGACGGTGACCACCGGCGGACGCTGCTCGAGGTCCTCCTCGCCGCCCGCGTCCTCGCCGTAGGTGAGGTCGAACGACTCGAGGAGCTCGCGGTCCTCGTCCTCCGGGCTGACGACCTGGACGACGTAGTTCATCTCGCCGCCGAGCAGCTCAAGGGTCTCGTCGTTGACGGACTGCGTCGCCGTGACCATCTCGCCCAGGTTGAACAGCGCCTGGACCAGTGCCGACGGGTTGACGTCGATCTTCTCGGCGAAGTCCGACAGGGACGCACCGCGGGCGAGCCGGATGGTCTCGCCGTTGCCGCGGGGCAGCCGCACGCCGCCGACGGCGGGTGCCTGCATGGAGTCGTACTCTTGCCGCTTCTGCCGCTTCGACTTGCGGCCACGCCGGGGCGCGCCACCGGGACGACCGAACGCTCCTGCCGCGGCACCGCGCTGACCGGGGCGACCGCCGCCGCCGGGACGACCGCGGAAGCCTCCACCCGCGGGTGCGCCGGCACCGGGAGCACCCGGGGCGCCGCCGCCACCGCCGCGGTAGCCGCCGCCACCGCCGCCGCCGGGACGCCCACCCGGGCCGCCGGGACGGCCGCCGCCGGGG